>NZ_JBLWWF010000016.1:0-122592 GCF_048268085.1 Neptunicella sp.
AACTCAGAAGTGAAACGTATTAGCGGCGATGGTAGTGTGGGGTTTCCCCATGTGAGAGTAGCACACCGCCAGACTCCTATTTAAGTAAAAAGCCACCTTCATCGGGTGGCTTTTTGCGTTTGGGAGCGGGAAACATCAACAATACATTTTACTACTGGAAGGTGGCTTGATACTTAATGAACAGCAAGCTGTTCTACCTCGCGGTCAACCTTCCCGAAGGGGGTTCCCAGCCCCTCGCAGAGCTCGGGTCGTTCCGTCGGGCAAAGCGTCGCTTCGCTGTTAACCGGCTCCACCCCCATGTGAGAGGAGCACACCGCCAGACTCCTAATTAGAGAAAGGGCTATCCGTCAGGGTAGCCCTTTTTTATTGGGTCAAACTCAACAACAGCGTCACATTTTAAGCATCACCACCTGGTAGCCCTTTTCCTGAAGCGCAATACCAAGCTCATGGGAAACACAACCCATAGTGTTGTCATCAGGCCAAGCGATACGCGACGAAATCATCTGTCACCCGTCCATGGGGCTATCTCCAGCCCGGCATCCTTGCCGGTCGTTCAGTCAACCACGCTGCTGCGCAGCTAAAAGCGGTCTCCTTCACCCCCATGTGAGAGTAGCACACCGCCAGACTCCCAATTAAAGCAAAAGCCCCAACCGGAAAACGGTTGGGGCTTTTTGCGTTAAGCGCTGCCGCGCAGTACCAATCCCAATCCCATGGGAAACCCTCCCCATCGTGCTGTCATCAGGCCAAGCGATATGCGACGAAATCATCTGTCACACATCCATGTGGCAACCTCCAGCCGTTCATCCATGAACGTCGTTCAGGCGGCAGGAACGGTGTTCCTGAAAGCCCCGCCTTCACCCCATGTGAGTCGATTAGTCTTCTTATTGGCATAAAAAAGCCCACTGGACGTGGGCTAATTATTTGTGTGAAAAATAGCTACATATCCAGCTCTTTGAGTTTTCGAGTTAGGGTATTTCTGCCCCAGCCGAGCCGTTTTGCGGCTTCTTGTTTATGTCCGCGGGTAAAGTGTAACGCCCTTTCCAACAATACTTTTTCAAAGATTTCCTGTGCTTCATCAAGAATATTTTTTTGACCGCTTGATAGTTGTTTATCCGCCCATACTGACAGCAAATCAAACCAAGTAGCATCACTACTTAAGGGCTCTTTGACCGCTATTTGTTGTTGATGTAATTCAGGTGGCAGATCGTCGGGTAATATTTCCTGTCCGCTCGCCATAACAGTTAGCCAGCGACACATGTTTTCCAGTTGGCGAACATTACCTGGCCAGGGGAGCTTTGTTAGTATGTCGATTGTTTTAGCGTGTAATGTTTTACAGTCTACGCTAAGTTCCTGACTGGCTTGATGTAAGAACCGGTTCGCTAATGCCGGAATATCTTCACGTCTTTCTGACAGCTGCGGCATGTGGATACGAATGACGTTTAGGCGGTGAAATAAATCTTCACGAAACTTACCTTCGCTAACCCGTTGTTCAAGATTTTGGTGAGTTGCCGCAATAATACGCACATCAACGGTAACCGAATTATGACCACCTACACGATAAAACTGCCCATCTGCCAGTACCCGCAGTAACCGAGTTTGGACATCTAAAGGCATATCGCCAATCTCATCCAAAAATAATGTACCGCCATTGGCTTGTTCAAAACGTCCTTGGCGAGTTGTTTGTGCCCCAGTAAACGCGCCTTTTTCGTGACCAAACAGCTCTGATTCTATTAAGTCCGCCGGTATCGCAGCCATATTAAGCGCAATAAAGGCTTCTTTGGCTCTGGGGCTATGGCGGTGCAACGCATTGGCAACTAATTCTTTACCGGTACCGGATTGACCGTTTATCAGCACGCTGATACTGGAACGTGATAAACGTCCAATTGCCCTAAATACTTCCTGCATAGCAGGGGCTTCACCGATTATGTCAGCAGTAGGTTGGCTTTCATTTTGTTGCTGGCGAGCATTTTCTCTGGCTTGATTGAGAGCCCGTTGAATTAAACTGATTGCTTCATCGATATCAAAAGGTTTGGGCAGATATTCAAAAGCCCCACCTTTAAAGGCGTTAACCGCGGAATCCAAATCGGAATGAGCCGTCATAATGATAATGGGTAAGTCCGGAAAGCGACTCTGTACTTCACTAAGCAGTTGCATACCGTCCATATGAGGCATACGAATATCCGAAATGATCACTTCCGGTTGTTGTGACGTTTCCAATTGTAATAATACATCTCTGGGATCGGCAAAACTGAAGCAATCAATGTTTTCTGCTTGTAGGGCTTTTTGCAAAACCCAACGTATCGAGTTGTCGTCATCAACGATCCAAACGGGTGCGTAATCCATTAACTGGTTTCCTTTTGCTCAATAATAGGTAAATAAATGCTAAATTCGGTATGGCCTGGCCAGCTTTCTACGTCTATTTTGCCTTTGTGGTGGTCAACAATATTTTGTGCAATTGATAAACCTAAACCGGTGCCATCTTTTTTGCCGGTAACCATCGGATAAAATAAGGTGTCTCTTAATTTAATTGGAATGCCAGGGCCGTTATCGATTATTTGTATCTTTGCGCATAATGGAAAGCGTTGACCATGGATAGTAAGTTGCCTTTCAATGCGGGTAATAAACTGTATTTCACCTTTGCCTTGTAAGGCTTGTACGCTATTGCGGGCAATGTTCAGAACAGCTTGTTGTATTTGGTCAGGATCAAGCCACAAGTCAGGAATACTGGGATCGTAATCTCGACTAATTTTAATCTGACTAATATCGTCAAGGTTAAGCAGATTACGGATTTTTTCTAGTACAGCATGAACATTATAAACTTGGAAACTGGATAACTTATTGGGTCCTAGTAAGCGATCAACCAGATTGGTTAATCTGTCTGCCTGTTCGATAATAATTTCGGTGAATTCCAGTAATTCTGGATTATCTAACTGTTTTCCCAGCAGTTGTGCAGCACCACGTAATCCGCCTAAAGGATTTTTAATTTCATGAGCAAGTCCTCTTACTAACTCTTTAGCCGCTTGTTGTTGCGCCCATTGTAAATTTTCTTTGCTAATGCGCTTTTGCTGATCAATGGGCTTTATTTCAAGAACAAGATGGGCTTTACCTTTTAATTCAATATGACTGATAGTGACATCCACTAAACTGTGGCGGCCATCTTGGAAAATAATCTGTACTTCACTATCGGAAAAACTGTTGGCTTGTTTTAGGGTTCGGTATAAACGGCCAATATGCAGGGTGCTGCTACTAAATAACTCTGGAAGAGGTAAACCCAGTAACCGGTTTATACTAATTTCCATTAGTGTTTCAGTCGCTGGATTGGCAGACAGAATAGTCAGTTCATCATCAACTAAGATAATGGCGCTGGTTAGATATTGGGTTAAATCAACTCGTTGAGATTTTTCTAGCATCTGAATACTATATCCTGCGCACTAAATTGGTGCATCAGTTATTTGATGATTATGCCAACAGCTCGAAAATCCTAATTAGGTCTAGTTAGAACTGATGCCTTATGTAGGTAAAATACCCTATCCTGACTAGATGCAATAAGCTTGCCTGATTGGCTAACTAATTTAATCGAAATGACATGTTCACCGCGGTCAATATTGTGCAGTGTAAAATTCAGACTGGCTTGCTGAATAAGCATTTTTCCGTCTAAAAAAAGCTGGGCTATTCCACTTGCTTTGGGTTCAATAGAGGCTACTACAGATAACTCTCCATTATTGTTACGAATGGTTTGCTGCTCGGTGGGGGAACTGATAATAAGTTGATGACTTACAGATGTTTTTTCCACTTTCTGGTTGCGAGTCGTGGTCGGTATTTTGCCTTGATAGGCTGGCATAACAGCGCTATTCGCAGAAGACAAATCAACGGGTTGTGCATTCCCGGTTGGTATGTCGGTATAAACAACACTGCCATCTTGCTGGATTACTTTATACAGCTGGCCTGCGTAAGTTACAGTACAAAGTAAGTAAAAACATAGTGTTAGGGCTTTCATGATTGCCACCTTCGTGTGGAGCTGGTCTTCAGTTTAGTGTGTCCTGAGCAAATAAAAAAGCCCGCAGTAACGCGGGCTTTTTACAATAGTATTAGAACTTATAAGCTGTAGTACATCTCAAACTCAACTGGGTGAGTAGTCATGTTTAGCTTTTCAACGTCGGCACGTTTTAGTTGAATATAAGCATCAATCATATCATCAGTGAATACACCGCCAGCGGTCAAAAATTCACGATCGCTATCCAATGCTTCCAAAGCCATTTCCAACGAGCTTGATACAGTCGGGATTTCTGCCGCTTCTTCTGCAGGCAAGTCATACAAGTCTTTATCCATAGCATCACCAGGGTGGATCTTGTTTTTGATACCGTCAAGACCGGCCATTAGCATTGCCGAGAAGCTTAGGTAAGGGTTACCTGTTGGATCAGGGAAACGTACTTCAATACGACGGGCTTTATCGCTGGTCACATGTGGAATACGAATAGAGGCAGAGCGGTTGCACGCAGAATAAGCTAGCATAACCGGTGCTTCAAAGTGCGGTACTAAACGCTTGTACGAGTTAGTTGAAGGGTTGGTAAAGGCGTTAATCGCGCGTGCGTGCTTAATGATACCGCCAATGTAGTACAACGCTTCTTCAGACAAGTTACCGTATTTGTCACCCGCAAAAATGTTCTTGCCACCTTTACTGATTGACTGATGCACGTGCATACCTGAACCATTGTCACCTACTAGTGGTTTAGGCATAAAAGTAGCCGTTTGACCGTAAGCGTGTGCAACGTTGTGGACAACATATTTATAAATTTGAACTTCGTCAGCTTTGTTAACTAACGTGTTGAATTGACAAGCAATTTCGTTTTGTCCTGCAGTGGCAACTTCATGGTGATGTGCTTCAACAACCAAGCCCATTTCTTCCATAACCAAACACATAGCAGCACGAATATCATGTGCAGAATCAACAGGAGGAACCGGGAAATATCCGCCTTTAACACCAGGACGGTGACCCATGTTGCCACCTTCGTACTCAGTACCTGAATTCCATTTCGCTTCAGTAGAGTCAATTTTGTAGAAACAACCAGACATGTCTGCGTTGAATTTTACGTCATCAAACAAGAAAAACTCTGGTTCAGGACCAAAAAATGCAGTATCACCGATACCGGTGGTTTTAAGATAATTTTCGGCACGACGAGCAACAGAGCGTGGATCACGTTCGTAACCTTGCATAGTGCTAGGCTCTAAAATATCACAGCGAACATTGACTTGAGTTTCTTCTGAGAAAGGGTCAATAACAACGCTTGCAGAATCTGGCATTAACACCATGTCTGATTCGTTGATACCTTTCCAACCGGAAATCGAAGAACCATCGAACATTTTTCCTTCTTCGAAGAACTCTTCATCAACTTGATGTGCAGGAATTGATACGTGCTGCTCTTTTCCTTTTGTATCAGTGAAACGCAAATCAACAAATTTCGCTTCACTTTCTTTAATTAATTCTAAAGCCTTTTCTACTGACATTATGTCCTCCGGTAAAAGTACAAAGACGTTAAAGATATTTCTGAAATATATTTTCAAAATTACTAACGTGAATCTATAGCTATAATCATGCCAATTAAGCGTATCTGATTTTATCCAGATAATATAGGCTCTAGGCTGGTGCGATGTTATGTCGCCTTATGGATTTGTCGCACCATAATGATCCAGAGTGGATCATTATGGTGCATAATGGTGCATTTGTAATAAAAAAACGTTTAATAATGACATTTGAATGGAAAAAGTTATAACCGGTCAATATGGCGTGCAGATTAAATAATCTAAAAAATAGCTTATCTTGATAAAGTATCGTCGCTAATTTGCTCATTACCCTGTACAATCCGCCGCCAGCATTATAGGGGTCGCTAATTCTAGCTGATATTTGAAGAATTAAAGCCATACTGGCTAAACCCCGGTAAGAATATTTTTTATTTAATTAATCGAGAAAAACATGACATCACAACTTCCTTCAGTCGAGCAGCTTCGCAATATTGCAATTATTGCTCACGTTGACCACGGTAAAACAACCTTGGTTGATAAGTTATTACAGCAATCAGGCACCCTCGAAGGTCGCGGTGAAGCCGAAGAGCGTGTGATGGATTCCAACGATATAGAAAAAGAGCGTGGGATTACTATCCTGGCCAAAAATACTGCCATTAAGTGGAACGAATACCGCATTAATATTGTGGACACTCCGGGACACGCTGACTTTGGTGGTGAAGTAGAACGTGTTATGTCGATGGTTGACTCGGTATTACTGCTGGTTGATGCGCAAGAAGGTCCAATGCCACAAACCCGCTTTGTAACCCAAAAAGCCTTTGCTCAAGGTCTTAAACCCATCGTAGTAATTAACAAAATTGATAAACCAGGCGCACGTCCTGACTGGGTTATGGATCAGGTATTTGATTTGTTTGATAACTTGGGAGCGACTGATGAGCAGCTTGATTTCCAAGTGGTTTACGCCTCTGCATTAAATGGTTGGGCATCTTTAGAATCGGATCAAGCCGGCACTGATATGACGCCGTTATTTGAAACTATTGTTGAACACGTGGCTCCTCCTGCTGCGGATATTGACGGCGCATTCCAAATGCAAATTTCCCAGCTGGATTACAACTCCTATGTAGGCGTTATCGGTGTGGGGCGTGTTACTCGTGGTTCAGTTAAAACCAATCAACAAGTTACCATTGTTGGTGCTGATGGCACTAAGCGCAATGGTAAAGTAGGTCAAGTATTAGGTTACTTGGGACTAGAGCGTCACGAAGTGGATAAAGCGAATGCGGGCGATATTATTGCGATTACTGGTTTAGGTGAGCTTAAAATTTCTGACACCATCTGCGATCAAAATAACGTTGAAGCCTTGCCTGCATTAACGGTTGATGAGCCTACCGTTACAATGACCTTCCAGGTAAATACTTCTCCATTTGCGGGTAAAGAAGGTAAGTACGTTACGTCACGTAATATTCTGGACCGTCTGAAAGCTGAATTAGTGCATAACGTGGCGTTGCGTGTTGAAGAAACAC
The DNA here is from genome assembly GCF_048268085.1 of Neptunicella sp. Taxonomy (NCBI): domain Bacteria; kingdom Pseudomonadati; phylum Pseudomonadota; class Gammaproteobacteria; order Alteromonadales; family Alteromonadaceae; genus Neptunicella; species Neptunicella sp. The sequence continues at coordinate 7,041 of NZ_JBLWWF010000016.1, forward strand.
CGGATCCGGATAAATTCAAAGTGTCGGGACGTGGTGAATTACACTTGGGTATTCTGATTGAAAACATGCGTCGTGAAGGCTACGAATTAGCGGTATCTCGTCCTGAAGTAATTGTAAGAACGGTTGATGGTAAGCTGGAAGAACCCTTTGAAACGGTCACCATTGACTGTGAAGAAGAACATCAGGGCTCCATTATGGAACAGTTAGGTACCCGCAAAGCGGAATTAACCGACATGTCCCCAGATGGTAAAGGCCGTATCCGTATGGATTTCGTGATGCCAAGCCGTGGCTTGATTGGTTTCCAAACTGATTTTATGACCTTAACGTCAGGTTCCGGTTTGATGTACCACACTTTTGATCATTATGGTCCCCATAAAGGCGGCACTATCGGTCAACGTAAGAACGGTGTATTGATTGCCAACGCCACAGGTAAAGCGTTGACGAATGCCTTGTTTAACATGCAAGAGCGTGGACGTTTATTTATCGGTCACGGTGTCGAAGTATACGAAGGCATGATCATTGGTATTCATAGCCGTGATAATGACTTAACTGTTAATGCCCTTAAAGGTAAACAGTTAACCAACGTACGTGCATCGGGTACTGACGAAGCACAAACTTTGGTACCACCGATTAAATTATCGTTAGAACAAGCGATGGAATTTATTGATAACGATGAACTGGTCGAAGTTACTCCGGAAAGTATCCGTATCCGTAAAAAGCTATTGACTGAAACCTTGCGTAAGCAAGCTGGACGTGCACCACGTTCTTAATGGTGGATTAACAGCCGTCTAATCAGCTAGTTTGCTCGGTTAGCAACCATTTTGTAATAAATCCGATAAACCAATGTTTATCGGATTTTTTTATATGCATGGTTAACATTGATCAAACTCAAAGTTAATAACATGTTTCATTTATGTTGTCCTCTTGTGTTTTTCGATGCCAACTTTGCTTTTTTAACTGTATTAAAGTGTTTTATTCCTGGTTTTTGCCTTTATTAGTTTTGTTTTTGGTGAGGCTTTAATTTTAAAAATTATTTATAAAACAATATATTAAAATTATTTATTTTAATATTTATTGATTTATATGTGGTCAAGCTGATTAATCCAGTTAATAGCTCTTTATCCCTGTCTTTATGGTTGGTATTATAGTTGCTCAAATTTATCGTTTTTTGCCACTTGTTTATATTAAATCGACGATGTTAGCCATTAAGGTAGTTAAATTTTAATGCAGTTTTCTACGCCATTTTCCAAATTAATCTGTTCCAAACTGGAGCGGGTGGCTTGTTATGGTGTGCTGCTAGTATTATTTTTTTGTCTCGAAGTACTACTTGATATATGTGGTATCACCGACAACGCGTCTGAATTTATTGGCCAGTTTAATCAACTGCCGATTATCGAGTTTTTAACCGCAGTCTGTATTAGTGCATTAATTGTGGTGGCACAATTAACTCGCCCAGTCCTGTTTTTATTGTGTTTGTTACTCCTTGATTTACTCCACTTTTTGCGCCTGTTCGGCGCGATAGTTAATCGCAAGATCGTCACATTTGTCGATACCTCTGTCCGCAACCTGTTGCAATACGCTCATGGATGTCGGGCACCTCCATTTAGCCAGTAATGATTGTTGTTTGATTCGCTTAACTTCCTGCGGGAGTTAGTGTTTCAAGGTGCTGGTTTCATTTTCCTTTTTTCGGTCCTTGTGATCGGCCCCTGCAGTCATTTGGCTTAATACTTCCGACCGTTGTCGGAGTTCACATATCGTTCTTCGCGGACGATGACGTTGTCAATCTCTGGGTTAAAGGAAACATTGTTTTGTTTATTCGAAACCTTTGCAAACTCGCTTTATTAGCAATAGGGCTGATGCTCTGTGGCTGCTCTGGCGGCATACTTGATCCTAAAGGTCAGGTCGGCGTAGATGAGAAAAATCTGATCATCATTTCGACCATATTAATGTTGTTAGTGGTGATACCGGTCATCGTCTTGACCTTGTATTTCGCCTGGAAATATCGCGCCAGTCGTGATGTTGAAATTTACGCTCCCAAATGGGCTCATTCGACCAAGATAGAGGCAGTGGTGTGGTTAATTCCTATCATCATCGTGGTGGTGCTTGGGGTCATTACCTGGCAGTCCACACAGGAACTCGATCCCTACAAACCTCTGGAAGGCCAGGGCAAACACATGACAGTGCAAGTGGTGTCACTGGACTGGAAATGGCTGTTTATTTATCCCGATCTGGGCATTGCATCAGTGAATGAGTTGGCATTTCCTGCCGGCGTGCCAGTGGAATACAAAATTACCTCTGAAAGTGTGATGAATTCGTTTTTTATTCCACAACTGGGAAGTCAAATCTATTCCATGGCAGGGATGGAAACGCAAGTTCATTTGATTGCTGATCACCCTGGTACTTACGATGGCTACTCGGCTAATTACAGCGGTGCAGGTTTTACCGATATGCAGTTCAAAGCTATCGCTACTCAATCTCAGGCTGATTTTGATAGCTGGGTAGAAAAGGTACGTCAGCATGGTGGCAATTTAACTCAAGCTACGTACCAGAAATTGGCTGCGCCGAGTGAGAACGATCCAGTCAGCTATTTTGGTCATGTGCAACAAGGCTTGTTTCACTCCATTGTTATGCATTACATGCAGGACTACGGCGAAATGGATTATTACAGCAAACCGAAAGATTCCGCCCATATGGGGCATATGCAAATGGGGGCAGGGGAATAGTTATGTCATTGTTCGGAAAATTAACCTGGGACGCGGTGCCCTTTGATGTACCTATCGTGATGGGAACATTGGCGGTGGTGGCCATTATTGGTGTTGTCATCGCGGTGATGATGACCAAATACAATAAATGGGGAGTGTTCTGGCACGATTGGGTCACCTCTATTGATCACAAAAAACTGGGTATTATGTATATCGTGCTGGCCTTGGTCATGCTGTTACGCGGTTTTGCCGATGCGATTATGATGCGTACCCAGTTAGCGGTCGCAACGGGGGGGGCAGAAGGTTATCTCCCCCCAGAGCACTACGACCAAATCTTTACTGCTCATGGCGTGATTATGATCATCTTTATGGCGATGCCATTTATGATTGGTTTGATGAACATTGTGTTGCCACTGCAAATTGGCGCGCGCGATGTGGCCTTCCCGTTTATGAATAACCTGAGCTTCTGGTTGACCACCGGTGGCGCCATTTTGGTTAACTTGTCACTAGGTGTAGGTGAATTTGCCAAGACCGGTTGGGTGGCTTATCCCCCCTTATCTGAGCTGGGTTACAGTCCAGGGGTGGGGATGGATTACTATATTTGGGCCTTGCAAATATCGGGGCTAGGAACGCTTCTCACCGGAATTAACTTTTTGGTAACCGTATTCAAGATGCGTGCACCTGGTATGAAGTTGATGGATATGCCGGTGTTCACCTGGGCGTGTACCTGGGCCAATATTCTCATTGCTGCGTCTTTCCCAATTCTGACTGCGGTATTAGCGATGTTAACTTTGGATCGTTATTTGGGGTTCCACTTCTTCACCAATGAAGCGGGCGGAAACGCGATGATGTATATCAATCTGTTTTGGGCGTGGGGACATCCCGAGGTCTATATATTGATTTTGCCTGCATTCGGTATTTTCTCTGAGGTGATCTCCACCTTTACCGGTAAGCGTCTATTCGGCTATAAATCAATGGTATATGCCAGCGGTGCCATCTCTATTCTGGGCTTTATCGTGTGGCTACATCACTTTTTCACTATGGGATCCAGTGCCAATGTGAATGCCTTTTTTGGGGTGATGACCATGGTTATTGCGGTTCCCACAGGAGTGAAGTTGTTTAACTGGTTATTCACCATCTACCGCGGCCGATTACATTTTACTCCTCCAGTACTGTGGACGTTGGGCTTTATGGTAACCTTTACCATTGGCGGTATGACTGGCGTTCTGTTGGCGATCCCCGGTGCCGATTTTGTATTACATAACAGCCTGTTTTTAATCGCCCACTTCCATAACACCATTATCGGTGGTGCGGTATTCGGCTATATGGCCGGCTTTGCTTACTGGTTTCCCAAAGCGATTGGATTCAAACTCGATGAGCGTTGGGGGAAAATCTCTTTCTGGTGCTGGTTTATCGGTTTCTTTGTCGCTTTTATGCCGCTATATGTTCTGGGCTTTTTGGGGATGACTCGCCGTTTGAACCATACCGATAATCCTGACTGGAATATCTGGTTATATATCGCTTGTGGTGGTGCGGTCATCGTGATGTTCGGTATTTTGGCGCAAATCATTCAGTTGATTGTTAGTTACAAAAATCGTGATGCCCTGAAGGATACCACTGGCGATCCCTGGAATGGGCACACTTTGGAATGGTCAACGGCGTCCCCACCGCAATATTACAATTTTGCGGACATTCCAACCGTAAGTGATATTGATGCCTGGACGGATATGAAAGAAAAAGGCAAGGCTTATCAACCACCAGAAGTCTACCTACCTATCCACATGCCAAAAAATACATCGGCAGGTGTATTAATGAGTGCCGGCTTTACTACTTTCTGCTTTGCCATGATTTGGCATATATGGTGGCTTGCCGTTGTGGGTTTGGTATTTGGTATCGGGGTATTTTTCAAACGTTGTTATAGCACCGATGTGGATTATTACGTGATGCCGGAAGAAGTGGCAGAAATCGAGCAAGTCCACCTTCGAAACAATCATGGAGGAGCTAACGCATGACTGCTATTCCACAAAGTCTAAATCCACAAGTCACCCATGCGGTGGCTGATGGTCATGATCATGAACATCATGCTCACCCAAGTAACAATGTGTTTGGTTTTTGGCTTTACCTGATGACCGATTGCTTGTTGTTTGCTTCTTTTTTTGCCACCTATGCCGTGTTGTTTATGAATACGGCTGGCGGTGTGTCGGGTAAAGAAATCTTTGATCTGAATTATGTGGCGATTGAAACCGCCGCACTGTTGCTAAGTAGTATTACCTTTGGTTTTGCAATGATCTCGGCGCATGCCAAGAACAAACAAGCCACACTGGCCTGGTTAGCGGTGACCTTTGTCTTTGGTGCGGTGTTTATTGGTATGGAAATTAATGAATTTCATCATCTGATTGCCGAAGGAAATGGTCCGCAACGCAGTGCGTTTCTCACCGGCTTTTTCTCACTGGTCGGTCTGCACGGTATGCACGTGACTGCAGGGCTTATCTGGATGGCAACCATGATGATTGAAGTTGTACGTCATGGCTTGGGTCATAAAACGGTCACCCGCCTAAGCTGCCTGAGTTTATTCTGGCACTTTCTGGATGTGGTCTGGATCTGTGTTTTCACTGTTGTTTATCTGATGGGGGCGATGTAATGAGTCTGAGTGATATTCAAGTATTAGAACAAGCCAATGTGAGCCATGAACAGTCTCACGATGCATCCCATGGTGATATTAAATCCTATCTGATTGGGTTTGTCCTTTCGGTACTATTAACTGTGGTGCCATTCGCGATGGTGATGCAGGGGGGGTATTCTCATGCGGTGGTGCTGTGGAGTGTGGTGACTATGGCGGTTGTACAGATTTGGGTGCATCTTAAGTATTTTTTGCATCTGAATTTTGTCACCGAAGAAGGCAAAGCCAGTTCCATTGCGTTTATTTTTAGCGCGTCAATTATTGTAATGGTGGTTGGCTTGTCGGTGTGGATCATATACGAATCTAACGCGATGATGATGTACTGACCTTAGTCAGTGCCCCGTTTTTACAGGATATAGTTTATGTTTCGCCGTTATTTACAAGTCACTAAACCGGGGATTATTTTCGGCAATTTGATCTCGGTCGCAGGAGGCTTTTTTCTGGCCTCTCGTGGCCAGATTGACTGGGAATTAATGCTCACCACTGTCATTGGGTTATCTCTGGTCGTTGCCTCGGGGTGCGCGATTAATAACTGCATTGACCGTGATATTGATGCCAGAATGCAACGTACCCGAACTCGTGTAATGGTGACGGGAGAAATATCATTATTGGCTGCGTTGAGTCATGGGGTTTTGCTCGGGATTGGTGGTTTTGCGTTGTTGGCCATTTACACCACTGGCATGGCGGTATTTTTTGCGGCTTTGGGATATGTGGTATATGTGGGCATTTACAGCTTATATATGAAACGCCATTCGGTTTACGGGACGCTGGTAGGCAGTTTGTCCGGTGCGGTGCCTCCAGTGGTGGGGTACTGTGCAGTCACTGGTCAATTTGATACCGGATCAGCCATATTGCTGTTGATGTTCAGCTTGTGGCAAATGCCCCATTCCTATGCGATTACGATTTTCCGTTTTGATGATTATAACGCTGCCAATATACCGGTTCTGCCGGTGGCAGAGGGTATCGATAAAGCCAAGTTGCATATTCTGTTGTATATCGCCGTCTATGCACTGGTAACAATGTTGCTACCCATCAGTGGCTATACTGGATTGGTTTTTATGGTGGTTGCCTGTACCAGTAGCTTTTGGTGGTTACTGATGGCATTGCGGGGGTATCGACGTGATATTAATGTGGTGGGGTGGGCCCGACAAATTTTTGCTTATTCTATTCTGAATATTACGGCACTTAGCCTAACTATGGCACTGGATTACCAAAATATTGCACCGCAACTGGTTGCGTTAAGTTAGCCCCGGGTTAACCGGGGTTAGGATCGATGCGTCCATCATCACTAATACGTTGATAGGCGCGTAATTCAAATAATGGCAACATCGCCAGAAAGTGGTCAAATAAATCTGATTGTATCCCCTCGTACTCAATCCAGTTTTTATTGCTACTGAAGCAATAGATCTCCAGGGGAACTCCCAGTTCCGTCGGTGCCAATTGGCGTACCATTAGGGTCATATCCTGATTAATCTGCGGATGTTGGCGCAGGTAGTGCTCCATATAGGCACGAAACGTCCCGATATTGGTTAAACGGCGACTGTTGAGCAAGTCTTCTTCGGTGATGTCGTTGTCTTTGTTATAGGCTGACAGCTGTTCAATTTTGTCCTGAATATACTGCTTGATATAGCGAACTTTCTTAAATTTTTCGAGGCGTTCAGCGTCACAAAACCGGATAGATTTAATATCAATGTATATGGAGCGTTTGATGCGTCTACCTTGTGATTCTTGCATCCCCCGCCAGTTGCGAATTGATTCAGAAATCAAGGCATAGGTTGGGATGGTCGTGATGGTGTTGTCCCAGTTTTGTACTTTTACGGTGGTGAGCCCCACTTCCAATACATTGCCATCCGCACCGTATTTACTCATTTCTATCCAGTCACCATTGGTGACCATGCGGTTGGCGGCAATCTGGATCCCGGCGACAAAACCTAAAATGGCATCACGGAATACCAACAGCAGGACTGCAGTGACGGCACCCAAGCCTGACAGTAATAATAAAGGTGACTTATCCAGTAAATTGGCGACTACCAGCAAAATGGCAATAATCGCCAATAGCAGTTTAACCACTTGGACAAAACCGGTAATGGGCGCTTTACGGGCTAATGCCGACGCATTGTAAACATCCGACACCGTATCCAGAATGGCATTAGCCGCTAAAATTGCAGCTAACAATATATAAATCAGCGAGACTTTGGTTAGGATCGCCAGCAATAATGGCTTGTCGACAATCAATAACGGGGCGCACAAATATACGATAATTGCTGGCACCATGTGGGAAAAACGCCGGAAAAATCCATGTTTATGTAATTCGTCGTCCCAGTCATTTTTGCTATGATCAACCCATCGGGAAACGATATTACGGAGCACAAAGGATGCGATGGCGTAGCCAATCCAGGCTGCAAAAACTAAGCACACGATTGCCGCTATCAGATAATTAGTGGAGCCAGTTTCTCCAGACACTCCCACATAATCCAACAGGTTAACTATCCACTGACTAATGCCTTTAATCGGTTCCATTTATGACCTCAATTGGTTTGGCTTACGATGTCTGATTAATTTCGTCGCTTAATTTATCTTTATCATGCCATAGCTGATTAAGCCATGCCTGAAAGCGATAGCGAAATATCGAATCATTAAAATAGTCACCGATAATCGTGTCATCAATTGGTAGTACACGAGTCCGGATAACCACTTTGGTGAGTCGGCCACAGAGCATTTCATACATGACATTGGATTTGTTGTGGGGGAAAACAATAGTGATATCAACCAAATTAGAAAATAACTCCCCCATCGCTGCTAGCGTAAAAGCCACACCACCAGCCTTGGGAGGAAGCAAATTAGCGTAAGGGCTTTGTAAACGCTGGTGCTTATATGGGGTAAATCGGGTTCCTTCGACAAAGTTAACGATAGTGGTCGGGGTGAGTCTGAACTTCTTACACGCTTTATGTGTTGCTTCAATATCTTTACCTTTCAAGTGAGGATACTTAGCCACAAATTCACGGCTATAGCGTTTCATAAAGGGCATATCCAAGGCCCATGCCCCCATCCCAATAAAAGGTACCCAAAGTAATTCCTGTTTAATAAAAAATTTAGTGGCTGGCATTTTATAGGCTGCAAAACGAGCCAGTAGCATTATGTCCAGCCAACTTACATGGTTCGCCATCATTAAATACCAGCCTTTGCGGTCGAACACACCCTCAGATTGTTCATCCCATTCTATTTTATTGGTGAGCTTGATAAACGCCACACTCACGATACCAAAACCGTGCATGCAGCAATTTAATAACCAGGTTAGTAACTTACGTACAGGTGGTAATGGAATAATGAGTTTAATCAGTCCGAGTACAATAATCAGTGTTGCCCACCAGACCAAGTTGGCAATTTGCAACAACACATTGAGGGGAAACAGGATAAAAACCGGTAAAAAACTAAGCATGCTGTGTCTCTATCCTTGAGTTGTCAATTGCTTCAGGGTACGGTCTTTTTCTAACCATAATTGATTTAACCAAGCCTGGAATTTTTCACGCTGTTCGGCACAATCAAAGTAATCACCTAATAACTGAGGATTAATGGGTAACACATTCACATTAACATTGATTTGTTTAACTTTGCCGCAAACAAAATCCCAAAAACTAGGTACACCACCAGGGTAATGGATGGTTACGTCTAGTAATTTATGGAGTTGATCGCCCATACTATTGAGCACAAAAGCGACGCCGCCAGCACGAGGTTTTAATAAATGCTGGAAATTGGATTGTTGATATTTGTGTTTAGCTGCGGTCCAGCGTGTGCCTTCGACAAAGTTCATAATACTGACTGGTTTAAAACGGAACTTCTCGCAGGCCTTGCGCGTGGTTTCCAAATCTTTGCCCTTAAGGTGCGGGTTTTTAAGTAAAAATTCTTTTTTATAGCGTTTCATAAAAGGGAAATCTAATGCCCACCAAGCTAATCCGAGCACTGGTACCCAGATTAATTCTTTTTTCAGGAAAAACTTTAAAAATGGGATTTTTCGGTTAAAAATGCGTTGAAGTACCAGAATATCCACCCAGGACTGGTGATTGGCAATAACCAAATACCAGTCTTTTGAAGACAGTTTCTGCAACCCATTGACTTCCCATTGGGTGTTACTGGTAATACGTTGAATGACACTATTCACACTGACCCATGCGGTTGCACAAGCATCTAGTATATGCGTGACGCCAGTTTGCCAGAGCTTAATAGGGATTAATTTAAGTAACGAACCTAAGATAATGGGGATAGCCCAAAAAATGGTATTGGTGATGTAAAAAAGCATTGAAATGACACCAATAAAATTATTCAACATATTTATATTGCCTTGTTATCGCTAAGCATCGTATTTTATACCCAAATCACGTGGAAATGCGAGTTTCAGACATTACTTGAAACACCGCCATCAAGTCACTCGGATACTCGATTTTATCTGCCATTTAGCCTATTGAGGGCGAATAATGCGGTGGTCGTTAATAATTACCGGAACAAGCAAATGACAACACAGGAATTTAACTGGCAACGTGCCGTTATTAAAGTCGGCAGTGCGCTTATCGCCCCGCAGGGGGACGGCTGCAAAACAGAGTATTTATTGGCTTTGGCGCGTTTTATTATTCAAAGTCGTGCAAATGGTAAAGAAGTCGTGCTGGTTTCATCCGGTAGTGTCGCTGCAGGGCGTAATGCAATCGGTTTTAATGGGCATACCTCGATTGCTGAAAAGCAGGCGATGGCAGCCGTAGGACAAACCCGAATGATGGCCAATTGGGCCAGACTGTTTGATTTCCCCTGTGCGCAAATTTTACTTACCCATGATGATATTGGTCATCGTCAGCGCTTTTTGAATATCAAAAATACCCTGCGTGAATTGTTAAAAAATGACGTGTTACCCATTATCAACGAAAACGACAGTGTGGTAACCGATGAGCTGAAATTTGGTGACAACGATAACCTGGCGTCGTTAGTCGCGATGGTTGCTGATGCTGAAACCTTGATTATTTGTACTGATGTAGATGGGTTGTATGACGCGGATCCTAAAGTTAATCCACAGGCCAAGTTGATTAAAAAAGTCGAACGGATTGAACCAGCCATTCTGCAGTTGGCGGGAAGCACCCGTTCACTGGTCGGTACTGGCGGTATGCAAAGTAAGCTACAAGCTGCTAATAAAGCCTGTCAGCAGGGGATTCAGACTCTAATTGTTAATGGTCGTAATAGTGATGTTTTCACACAGCTCGGTTTAGGACAAAATCCAGGCACCTTGTTTATGCCGGTCCAATCATTCCGTAAAGCCAAAAAACACTGGTTAAAAAACAGTTTAAAGGCCAAAGGTAAAATAACCGTAGATAGAGGCGCTTATCAGGCCATTACTGGCCGTGGGGCGTCTTTATTGCCCGCTGGTATTAGCGCAGTCGAAGGACGTTTTGATGCAGGAGATGCGGTTGAAATTCGGTTTGAAGACAATCTCTTTGCTATTGGGTTGGCTCTGTATTCTGCGACCGAGTTAAAAAAAATCCGTGGTGAAAAAAGTACCGCAATCGAAACCCTTTTAGGCTATCACAGCCAGGATGTGGCCATTCACCGTGATGATTTAGTGGTGCTCTAATTGCTAGATAAATCGCGCTAATTCAAGGCTATAGCTCAATCTGGTCTGATCTGATAAGGTGGAATGAATTAATCTGAATCGGCCCGTTTTATGTCTGAAAATCGCGTTACCCTAACCATTGAGCAAGGCATAGCCCGCGTTATCCTGAATCGTCCTGAAAAACATAACGCGCTGGATTTGGCGATGTTTACCGCCATTGATAACACCATTAACCAGATTAAAGCGAATCGCACAGTACGTGTGGTGATTGTTGCTGGTGCGGGTAGCAGTTTTTGCTCCGGACTGGATACTAAGTCGGTACTAACTAATAAAACTGGTGCACTAAAATTGTTGTTTAAATGGTTACCGGGTAATGCCAATCTGGCTCAACGAGTGTGTATCGGCTGGCGTCGTTTAAATGTGCCGGTGATTATGGCCTTGCACGGAAAATGTTGGGGAGGGGGGATGCAAATCGCCTTGGGTGGCGATTTTCGTATTACTACTCCAGACTGTTCGCTATCGATCATGGAATCCCGCTGGGGCTTAATTCCGGATATGGGGGGGACGGTAGCACTGCGGGAATGCGTTGCTGCTGATCAGGCCATTAAACTGGCGATGACCAGTGAAATCATCGATCCTAACCAAGCGTTATCCATCGGACTCATTACTCAAGTCGCCACTGATCCGCAGCAAGTAGCGATAGAATTAGCCAAACAACTAGTTGAACGCTCACCGGATACCAATCGGTTAATTAAGCGGGTTTATCATCAAATCTGGTGTCCCCATGAACGGCGTATTCTGGCTAAAGAAACCTTAAATCAAATTAAAATTATTGTCGGTAAAAATCAGCGAATAGCAGTAAAAAGAGCGCAAGGTAATCATGATATTGAATTTAAACTTTGAGGCCAGTTGAGCCCATGAAAGATTGCCCCTGCGTAAATTAATCGTCATTATGCTATTCCTAGTGTGAGCCCGTAGTTTATTGTTTTTTAGCAATAAGTTATCTTGCAAAGAACAAAAAGTGAGCAAACTCCCAATTTATTGCGTACTCTGAATTAAATATAAAATAAAAAGAGTCTAAAAAACCGTGCAACGATTTCTGAGTGAGTTAAAACGGCGCAAAGTCGTGAATTCTTTAGTGGCCTATGTGGGCATTTCCTGGTTAATCCTTCAAGTTGTCGGTGTCGTTAGCAGCATGATTGAAATTAACCCACTAGTGGGGCCGGCTATTTTATTGCTGCTAAGCTGTGGTTTACCGGTGGCGATGTATCTTTCATGGCATTTTGACATTAGCCTGCAAGGCATCAAGCGTACTCCCAGCCTCGATCTGGAACAAAACCCGACAATTAAACCTTTTGGCATATGGAGCTGGATGGGCTTGATGTTTGTCGTACTGGTCAGTGGTTTTATTGGTGTACAGTATTTTAGCTCGATCAAAGATGAGCAGCTAGCCAAACAAGAAGGCTTAAGTCAGATTAAACATGCCGATTCCATTGCCGTGTTGCCCTTTATCGATCAAAGTCCGGAACAAGATCAAGCTTATTTAGCGGTGGGACTGGCAGAAGAACTCACCAGTTTGCTTGGTCGCTCGACCGGGTTCACCGTAACTGCCTCACGCTCCAGCCAAGTGTTAGCAGAAAAAGGTCTGACGCCGGTGGATATAGGTCGTCGATTAAAGGTCCAAACCGTACTTTCCGGCAGTGTGCGTGCCAGCGGAAACCGCCTAAAAATCCAGGTAGAACTGTTGGATACCGAAAACGGTCACACGCTATGGACAGAAAGTTTTTTGCGTGAACTTAAAGATGTTTTTGAATTGCAAAGTGAAATTGGCCGTGCCGTCGTCAATTTATTGCAAGACAAATACCTCGAAGCTGGCACTTTTAAAACCTTTTCATCCACTAACAGTACCGATGCCTATGTCATGTACCTTAAAGGTCGTGAGGAATACCGTAAACAAACTACCGAATCAATGAAAGCCGCTCGCAAACTGTTTGAACAGGCAGTGGCTCTGGATCCGGAATATGCTATGGGCTATGTGGGGCTGGCGGATACGTTAGTGTTGCTGGCTGAAGGAGAAACTCGATTTGGCGTATTAAAAACTGATATCGCCGCGACCTTAGCCCAACAAAATATCGATAAAGCGTTAGTACGGCAGCCGCAAATGGCTGAAGCCTATGCAGTGAATGGCTATATCGGATATATGCAGGATGATTTTGACAGAGCAATAGCTAACTATGATAAAGCCATTCAACTCAACCCCAGTTTAGCCATTGCTTATATGTGGAAGTTTCTTGCACTTAAAGATTTACGGCGTTTTGATGAATCCTTGGTAGTACTCCAGAAAGCGCAATCATTAGACCCACTTTTTTTCACTAGTACTTATAATTTAGGTCTTGCATTGTCACATCGAGGACGTTTTAAAGAGGCGGAAAAGATTTTTAAACAATTACGCTTGGATTATCCTGATTCGCCATTCTCGTATCAGGGACTGGCTGATATTTATTACAGTCAAGGAGATTACGCTGGCGCGATTCGAGAAGGTAAAAAGGCCGTTAGGCTTTCTCCTGATAATGTCGAACTTACAGACAAGTTAATAGGACCCTTATTGGCGCTAGGCTTACCGGAAATTGCTAAAACAATCACCGAGGATCCTAAGTGGGATGTAAATATTTTGATTGCGGAAAAAAAGTATGACGAGTTGTTTAAGAAAATGAATTTTGATGTGGCAGCTAATCCGGATGATTATTGGTTAGCCTTTGAAGCTGGTTGGTATTATGCCATGTTTGGCGATAAGCAAAGGGCCCTAACGCTCATAACTGAAAAAGAAAATCTTCTCCAAGAGTCAGACAAGTTTGCCATGCCGTGGTGTTCACCAGCGATTGAAATAGCGTGGGCGTATAAAGAATTGAGTCATATTAAAGATTATTTAAATTTAGAGTCTAAATGTGATGCGTTATTAGAAGAACAGCGACAGGCGTCGATAAGCTTTTTTGAGGTTGATTATTTAGCAGCGCGTATCTATGCCTTGGAAGGAAAATCTAGCCAAGCGATACAAGCGTTATCAACGTCAATTGATAAAGGTTGGCGAGAGTGGTGGACTAAATATGATCCATTACTTGAAAGTCTTAAAGATCAACCTGAATTTCAAAAACTGATCCAGTTTATTGACGACGATCTGGCACGACAAAGACAAGAAGTAAGAGTCTTATTTACCGATTAGTAATCGTTTATCAACGCTAAAAAAGAGGCGAAATAGTCGCCTCTTACGTGTTTTATATTTAAATATCTTATTTTCTAGTGGCCGCACGTCTTCTTAACATTAACGCTCCCAATCCTAACAAAAAAGTGCCTAATGATGCGGGTGCATTGACTGCATTTGAATCAGGTTCGGAACTGACGGGAAGAATACGTAGTATTTCGGGATCAGAATAAAAGAAAGTGGGTGGGTTACTGCGCTCATCATATTGGTTAATGCCGACCGTGCCACAAATTTCCATAACGGGTTCATTAGGTTGAATGGGCTCTGGGCCAATTTGGCCACCATCAAACCAGATATCCACTGCTTTTTCCCACAAAGTATATGCTCCATTAGGGCCAAAGAACGCATCCCATTCTGGATTAATTTCACAGATATTTTGTAATGTCACAGGATCTCTTGAATCGTCATTTTCCCAAAAGAAAGAACCTTTGGCAGAAGACATACCCACCTTTACGCTGATGCTATAATCACCAGCAAACAAATCAGCTGGACTCGCGGTATCCAGAAATACAGAGCCATTATTCACAGTGCCGGCAAGATTCCATAATCCGCCATTGTCGTTACTTATTTGCCAAGTTACATCGTAGTTTACATCAGGAGTGTCAAAATCCAGACTAAAGAAACCAAAAGTAAACAGGTCTTCACCCTGATTAAATTCCCAGGCACAAGGCTCACCTACGGTAAGGGCTGTTAGCTGTTGGTCAAAGTCGTTTTCTATGGCTGCTATAGCTGCATCATACTCGGCGTCAGATAAATTTTTTGTACTAGGATCGTTTTCAAAAAAAGATAACGCAGAATTTCTTTGTACTTCTAAGTCATCCAGTTGATCTTGTGTGTAGCCAACGACACATTCACTGGGCACCGAACCCAAGCCCCTGCCACCACCACCTACTCCTCTGAAGATGCTGTTAGCACTAAAATTAGCATAGGCCTCGTCGGTTATGCCTACGCTGTTAATGAGGCTATTGTCTACATAATAAAAGGCCTGATCAAAGTTGCTACTATAATCACCTCGTCCAGAGCCTCGACTAAGTACCGCGTTCACGGCTTGGATATATAACAGACTGCTTAAAAATAGTAACGTGGACAGTTTTATTTTATGTGGCATAGCGGTACCTTGGTATTCAATAAAATCAATGGGAGGCACTTGCCATTTGTATAACAAAACGACGGTAAGTGGCGGGAAACACAAGGCAATGATATGCCAAGGTAGCCAATGGAAGTATGCATAAATCAGGCTAAGTATTTTTATTGTTAAAATACAGTTTGTTAGATTGATATACGCTGGTTAGATTTTAGAGTATGTAAAAGAAACTGACAGTTTTATGCGGGTTATCTGCATAGTTTTGTTTAGTGTTATTCGCTTGGGACTATTAATTTGTAAGCCATTATTTTTATTTTGGACTCACACTGACGCCATTTTTTATTGATGCCATTGGGAAGCTCAGTGACGATGGTATTACATTGCTCATCGGTTAAATTCAGTTTCTAAAATTGTCATCCCTCCAACGCAAAAAATGAACGGAACAATTGTTTGAAAAGTGAACATTGTTCTAGTCCTTTTCTATTTAATTGTGTAATTATTGTACTGACATTTAATGGTTGTCGGTTTTCCTGAATGCCATTCGACAATAATAAAAAATGGAATGAAGTGTGAATAATAAAAGTGAATTATTGCAGCAGTTACAGATAGATCGAAGTGAAGCACCAGCCGCATCCGGAATTAAAATTTGGCAGGCCATTTTGCTGGCGCTGGTTTGTTCTGCCTTGGCGGTGTGGTTAACCCTAACCTTTGCGTCTGAGCCAGACAACGCGGCTGCGCAAACCGCTAAGGTCAGTGCTTCTAACTCGTCAGCTAATCATATCGCGACAGTAAGTAATCAACCCACATCGGCTACCGCAGTTAAAACCAATGACAATAACGCCATTTTAAATTCATCCGGTTATATCACTGCGCGGCGCATGGCAACAGTGTCGGCTGAGATTATGGGGCTGATTAAAGAGGTCGATGTCGAAGAAGGCATGGCGGTGGGCGAAGGCCAAATTCTGGCAAAACTAGACGATACACTGGCCAAAGCCAATCTGGATTTTGCCAGTGCACAAATAGGCGTGTTACAGGCGCGTCGTGAAGCGACTGAGGCAAATTTACGAGAAGCCAAACGTAACCAAACCCGCATGACCACTAATACATTTTCCAGCGAAGCGGATATCACCCGTTCACAAACTGAAGTACAAAGCCTGACCGCCAATCTGAAGAGTATCGAAGCGGATATTAAAGTGGCCCAGATTGAAGTGCGTCGCCAGCAAGAAAGACTGGATGATCACACCATTCGTGCCCCTTTTGCCGGTGTAGTAACGGTTAAAAATGCCCAGCCAGGCGAGATTGTCGCACCTGCTTCGGCGGGCGGTGGATTTACCCGAACCGGTATTTGCACCATTGTGGATATGCAGTCACTGGAAATCGAAGTGGATGTGAATGAGTCCTTTATTGGGCGAGTAAAACCCGGTCAGAAGGTGGAAGCCAATCTGGAAGCTTATCCGGACTGGACTATTCCGGCATCAGTGATTGCGATTATCCCTACTGCCGATCGTGCCAAGGCCACCGTTCAGGTCAGAATAAAAATAGAACTACAGGATGAGCGGATCCTGCCTGATATGGGCGTAAAAGTCGCCTTTCTAAAATAGTGAATCAACAGGAAAATAACATGAGTGATGAGAGTTTATTTGTACTTAAAAATGTTGCCAAGCGCTTCAATAAAGGCAAAGAGACCATCAGTATTTTTGATGATTTAAATATGACCATCAAAAAAGGCGACTTTTTGGCCATTATGGGGCCTTCTGGATCCGGTAAAACCACCTTATTAAATCTGCTTGGCGGCGTGGACCAACCTACTTCCGGTGAAATTACTTTTGACAATAGTCGGGTGGATAAACTTAAAGAAGGGCAACTGGCAAAGTGGCGTGCCAACAATATTGGCTTTATCTTCCAGTTTTACAATCTGATGCCCATGCTCAATGCGGCTCGAAATGTCGAATTGCCATTATTGTTAACCAATTTGAGCAGCAAAGATCGTAAACAGCGAGTCGAGACTGCCTTGCAGCTGGTGGGATTGGGAGACAGGGCTAAACATATGCCTGGCGAGATGTCCGGTGGCCAACAGCAGCGGGTGGCAATTGCCCGTGCGGTGGTATCCGATCCGAAGTTATTGTTGTGTGATGAACCTACCGGGGATCTGGATCGTAAAACTGCCGACGAAATTCTGGAAATGCTGCAATTGCTTAACCGTGAGTTTGGCAAAACCATCGTGATGGTCACGCACGATCCATCAGCAGCTAAATTTGCTACACATACTCTGCATTTGGATAAAGGTCAGTTTGTGCAGGAAGGGGAGCAACATGAATGATCTTTATCTTATTTTAAAAAATTTGACCCGAAAAAAAATGCGGCTGTTTTTAACCAGCTTTGCCATTTTTATCGCTTTTCTTATCTTCGGTGCGATTATGGCATTGCGTGGCGCGCTGAATTCCGGCGTTGAAATGTCAGCTGATAACCGACTGGTTGTGGTGAATAAGATCAACTTTACCCAGCCGTTGCCCTATGCCTATGTGAATAAAGTAAAAAATATCGAAGGGGTGAAAGATGTTACCCATGCCAACTGGTTTGGTGGCTATTATCAGGAGCCGGCTAATCAGGTCGTCACTATGGCGGTAGATCCTGAGACTTACTTTGATGTGTACAGTGAGCTAATCGTCGATCCGGTTCAAAAACAAGCTTGGTTAAATGACCGTAGTGGAATGCTGGTGGGAGAACGCACAGCCAAGTCAAACAACTGGAAAGTAGGCGACCGCATTCCAATCTCGTCGAATATCTTTTCTAAAAAGGATGGTGGTCACACTTGGGAGATGGTAGTGGATGGTATTTTTACCGGCGCTGATGCTCAAACCGATACCGGGTATATTTTGTTTCATTACAAATACTTCATGGAAACCCAATCCTGGGGGGGAGACTATTTGGGGTGGCTAGTGTTAACCACTACCGATCCAGCACTGAATGAGCAAGTGGCCAAAGCCATTGACGAGCGATTTGCCAACTCATCTGCTGAAACCGATACCAGTACCGAAAAGGCGTTTAACAAAGCGTTTATCGAGCAAATTGGTAATATAGGACTGATTATTTTCGGGGTGGTGTTTATGGCCTTTTTCACCATATTGATTGTGGTAGGCAACACCATGGTACTGGCCATCCGCGAGCGTACCGGCGAAATTGCGGTATTGAAAACATTGGGATTTTCGTCAATGCGTATTTTTAAAATGGTATTGCTGGAGTCCTGTTTATTATCCTTTTTAGGTGGATTATTGGGCGTGGCGGCTGCATATATCTTGATTCAATATGCCTCTGATTATGTTGCCCGCTTCCTGCCAAATCTGGTACTGGATCAGGGCATTTTTATTCAGGCATTATTTTATATGCTGTTGCTAGGGTTGGTTACCGGCATTATTCCGGCCGTTAACGCACTACGTCTGAATATTGTTACTGCGTTTAACAGGGGGTCATGATGAGTACATTAATTTCTCAAAGTGTGGCGGTGGTAGCAATGAACATTCGCAGTTTGCCACGCAGGCTATGGATGTCATTGGCAATGGTGTTAGCCAGCGCGGTCGTTGTGGCAATTTTACTTGCTTTTTTGGCCATGGCGAAAGGCTTTGAAGCGACGATGGACAGCGCGGGCTCCCCTGATGTGGCCTTTTTTATGCGGGCAGGTTCGGCAGCAGAACTCAACAGTTCTGTAATGCGAGATCAGGTAAGCTTGATTGAAACCGCTCCGGGGATTGCCAAAGACGAACAGGGGGTAATCGTATCTCCAGAGCTTTACGTTATTGTTGACGGGGTGAAAAAAAGTTCTGGCACTGAAGCTAATATTCCGTTGCGAGGGTTGGATAGTCGTGGTGTCAGTATGCGCAAAAACTTCAGTTTAGTTGAGGGCAGAATGTTTACCCCAGGCACCAACGAATTGGTGGTAGGCGAAGGTGTTTTACGGCAATTTTCAGGTTTTGAACTGGGGCAGGAAATAAACTCTGGTAAAAATAGCTGGAAAGTCGTGGGCGTATTTTCAACCGGCGGCAATGTATTCGAAAGTGAATTATGGGCAGATGCCAAGGTGATCCAAAATTTGTATAACCGTGGCAGCAGTTATCAGACCGTGCGAGCGAAAATGGATTCAAATTCTAGTCTGGAGCAGATTAAGGCTTATGTCGAAAATGATCCACGTCTTAATTTGGATGTACAAACTGAAGCAGAATATTTCTCTGCGCAGGGCTCCAGCTTAAGTTATATGGCCATTTTCGGGCGGGTGATCAGCACTATCATGGCATTAGGAGCATTGGCCGGTGCGTTAAATACCATGTATACCTCAGTGTCAGATCGTTCTAAAGAAATTGCCACATTGCGGGCTATTGGCTTTAGCCATGTGTCAGCATTTGTCGGCACCATGGTTGAGGCCATGGTATTGGCCGCTGTAGGAGGATTGGTAGGCTCATTGGCCGCGTACTTTTTCTTTGATGGACTAAATGCCTCAACTTTGGGAGGCAGCTTTACTCAAGTGGTCTTTAGCTTTCGCCTTACTGCAGAGTTGCTCTGGCAAGGTGCCATATTGGCGTTAATTATTGGTTTTATCAGTGGCGTATTTCCGGCTTGGCGAGCTGCACGAACACCGGTGATTGTGGCGTTTCAATCGGGTCATTGAAAACAATATAACGCAGTAAGTCAGGGAGCTTCGGCTCCCTTTTTAGTCATGCAGGATTACTTCAGTTACGAATACAGGTAAACTCCCGCCCCATCGTATGCGCAATTGGAGACGGAACTTGAAAAATTGGATTAACTGGAAAGGTGTTTTGCTCGGCGTTGTGGTGACCATTGCGATGTTAGTGGCGATTAATGCAACGGCACTCATGCGTTTTTATTCTGTTGTCACCTTGTACGACAAAGATAAAATTGTCGAAAACTTTCAGCATATGCCAGCACTGTTTAATGCGACCGAAGTACACCCCTCAACTCAGCCAAATCCTTTACCCAAAGCGATTAAACCCTTGCCGCAGAGTTTTGAATTTGAAGGTGAGTCGATCAATACCGCTGAGTTTTTAGCTTCCAATAACACCACCGGTTTATTGGTGTTAAAAGATGGTGTGATTGTGAGTGAGAACTATTATCTGGGGCATAGTGAAAATGGCCAGCATATTTCTTTTTCGGTTGCTAAATCTTTTATCTCAGCCTTATTGGGTATAGCCATTGATGAAGGGTATATCGATAGTATTGAACAAACGGTTACGGATTATGTTCCAGAGTTAAAAGGTTCCGGATATGACGGTGTGCGGATTAAAGATGTGCTGCAAATGTCTTCTGGCGTGCGTTTTAATGAAGACTATGGGGATTTTGATTCCGATATTAATCGTTTTTCCCGTACGGTCGCGTTAGGTCAATCGTTTGATGACTTCACCGCAACGCTGGAGCGTGAAAGAGAGCCCGGGACTTATCATCATTATGTGAGTATCGATACCCAAGTACTCGGCATGATTATCACCCGGGCTACTGGTCAGTCATTAACGCATTATTTGCAGGAAAAAATCTGGCAACCGCTGGGAATGGAGCATGCAGCGTATTGGTTGGCCGATGACACCGGCATGGAACTGGCGTTGGGCGGCTTGAACGTGTCGTTGCGCGATTATGCCCGCTTTGGTCAGTTGTATTTACATCAGGGCCAGCATCAGGGTAAACAAATTGTACCGCAGCATTGGGTGGTGGACTCAGTTACGCCGGATGCCCCCCATTTAATGCCGGGTAAAAATAATCCAGCCTCGGATACCGAGTCGGGTTATGG
Organism: Neptunicella sp.; assembly: GCF_048268085.1. Lineage (NCBI taxonomy): Bacteria > Pseudomonadati > Pseudomonadota > Gammaproteobacteria > Alteromonadales > Alteromonadaceae > Neptunicella > Neptunicella sp. Next base: position 28,147 of record NZ_JBLWWF010000016.1, read on the forward strand.
CTATCAATGGTGGATCCCGAATGACGGAAATGGTGAGTTTCAGGCTCAGGGCATTTATGGGCAGTATATTTTTGTCGATCCGAATAATAATACTGTGATCGTGAAAAACTCGGCCAATCATTTATATAATGATCAGTCGTACCAATGGTCAGCCAAACATCAGGCGATGTTTCGACAAATCAGTCAACACTATAGTCAATCGTTTTAATTTCCCCCTCGGTTGAGGGGAGTGCTCAGGAGTTTCAGTGATAGGTGAAATTGCCGCGTTAAGTACGGCGCTTTGTTGGGCAATCGCTGCCCGTATGTTTAGGTTATTAGGGGCGAGCTTTTCGCCATTGTCCTTAAATTTGTGGAAGGGACTAGTGGCGTTGGTCATCCTGATCCCGGTTACCACTTATATCTATCCGGATGTGAGTTTGTCGCAAACTCACATTATCTGGTTATTGGTCAGTGGTGCTATTGGTATCGGGCTGGGGGACACATTTTTCTTTCAATCGTTAAACAAGATTGGTGATAGTCAGTCTATTTTGGTGGTAGAAACCTTAGCCCCCGTATTTACCGCACTATTAGCCATGGCTTGGATTGCCGAGTGGTTAACCTGGCAGCAATGGGTTGGTATCGCGGTGGTCATTTTAGCGGTGGATATGGTGGTTAAAATACAAAAGCGTCAGCAAATCGAAGCCTTTGAATTAACCGCGTATGGTTATGCGGCATTAGCTGCGTTATGTCAGGCGTTAGGGGCGGTGATCAGTCGTGACATTTTAACCCAAACCCACGCCGATCCGGCTAATACCAGTCAGGTCAGGCTGGCAGGTGGGTTGGCTATTATTGTTTTACTGATGCTAGTTAAACGTACTCGCTGGCTACCCAAAATGGAACGGCCCAAACAAACATTAATGTTATTCGCCGGTGCCACACTAATTGGTACCTTTGCCGCGTTATACCTGCAAATGCTGGCTTTTACCTACACCAAAGCGGCTATTGTGCAAACCCTATTTGCCACCAGTGTGATTTTATCTTTGGTGGTGGCTAAAGTACTGGGCGAAAAAGTGAATGGTAAAACCGCTATCTGGTCAGTGGTGGCCTTGTTTGGTGTTGCAGTAATGGTGATCAGTTAATAGCCGCGAGCGTCGAGCAACGAGTTGCGAGCTAAAAAATTAAAAACATTCACCCTTCACCGGCTTTTAAGTCGGTATGGATTAATCTTATCTGTATTTAGCTCGCGGCTCGAAGCTCGCCACTCGACGCTTTATTTTATTTTTTTTTTGCGGTTGAACTATTTGCCGGTTTTATCGACATTATTCTTGTATCCAGTCGATATTTTATATAAACTTCGCGCCCTTAATTCAGCCTACACCCTTTTTTAGTTCCTTGTCTCAAACAGTGATGGCTGAGCTGTACGAGGCTACAACCGTAAGGAGCAACGATGCGTCATTACGAAATCGTGTTCATGGTTCACCCTGATCAGAGTGAACAAGTTCCAGGTATGATCGAGCGTTATACTGAAATCCTCAAAAAAGATGATGGAAAAATTCATCGTCTGGAAGATTGGGGCCGTCGTCAATTGGCTTACCCAATCGATAAAATTCATAAAGCGCATTACGTGCTAATCAATGCTGAAGCGACTGCTGAAGCCGTTGAAGAGCTAGAAACTGCGTTCCGTTTTAACGATGTAATCCTGCGTAATCTAGTTATGCGTACCAAAGGTGCGGTAACTGAAGCTTCTCCAATGGCTAAAGAAAACGCACGTGAAGATCGTCGTGAAAAGCGTGAAGAGAAGCCTGTAGCTGAAGAAGCTGAAGCTTCATCTGACGAATAATTTAGAGGAGAATCATAATGTCTCGTTTTTTCAGACGTCGTAAATTCTGCCGCTTCACTGCTGAAGACGTGCAAGAAATTGATTATAAAGATACTGCGGTACTTAAAAATTACATCACTGAAAGTGGTAAAATTGTACCTAGCCGTATTACTGGCACCCGTGCTAAATATCAGCGTCAGTTGTCAACTGCTATTAAGCGTGCGCGCTTCTTGGCTTTGTTGCCTTACACTGATTCACATAAATAATTGTTGGCGAATAGAGAAGAGGTAGCAAGATGAATATCATTCTACTAGACAAAGTCGCCAACTTAGGCGGTTTGGGTGATCAAGTCACTGTAAAATCTGGTTACGCACGTAACTTCCTTTTCCCACAAGGAAAAGCGGTTCCTGCAACCAAAGATAATGTTGAAAAATTTGAACAACGTCGCGCTGAATTAGAAGCAAAAATTGCTGATAAATTAGCTGCCGCTGAAGCTCGTGCTGCTAAAATTGCAGAATTGGCTGAAGTGACCATCGCTGCCCCTGCGGGTGACGAAGGTAAATTGTTCGGTTCAATCGGTACTCGCGATGTGGCTGATGCCATTAGTGCTGCCGGTGTTGAAATTGCTAAATCAGAAGTGAAAATGCCTAACGGAACTATCCGTGAAACGGGTACTCACGCTCTGGATTTACAATTGCATTCAGACGTTATCGCAACAATCAATGTTGTGGTTATCGCTGAAGCCTAATTCGACTTATCGAATCTGATTGCTAAAACCTCCTTCGGGAGGTTTTTTTATGTCTCCGGTAAATAGCGTCCTACTAATAAGGCTGATGCGCTGGTTATGGCAAAGCCGATAAAGACAGCCACAAGAGAGAAATGCGCAATAAGCGCCCCCCCTAATCCTACCAATAACAACATGACACCTATAACGGTATTGCTCACCGACACATAATCGGTGCGTTTGTTGCCTTGTGCTAAATCAACCAGATAGGTCTTGCGTCCCAGCCTGACACCTTGATGAGTAACTGAAATTAGAAAAAATAATCCCATTAAAATCCAGAGGCTATATTGGGGTTCAAAATAACGGGTGAGCGCTGCGACAAGACACAGGGCGGTGGTAAGCGCAGCGGTTAATAATAATACTCGTCGGCTGGACTGATCTGCTAACTTACCCCAGATCCCCCCGCTGATAAAACTGGCAAAGCCAGCAATACTCATAAATATTCCAAGATTTATTATGGAATTATCATGGCTAAGTTGTTGGGCCAAAATAATAAAATATGGAGTGGTGAGTCCCGAACTCATCAGTAAACAGCGCACTAATACAAAGCGCCTGAATGGGATATCATCCTTAAGTAGCGTTAAACTTTTTAGTGCATGCAAAAACGCATTGCTACCGCCATCGGTTGCTCCGGGATACTCATCTAGCCGCCAGTAGTGTGCAGCGGCAATGACCCAGCATAATGCTCCTCCAAGCAATAAAAGATGGTTACTTTGTTGCAGGTTAATATCCCACATCAACATGATACCCACAGCGATACTAATTAATCCGGCTGCACTGGCGCTGTAGCCAGTTAAACGCCCTCGCCGTTGTTTAGGGATGGTTTTACCCAATACATCTTTGGATGCAACAGAACAGACTCCACGGGCCAGACTAAAAATAATAAGCAACGCCAAGATCGATAATCCTGCCTCCATCTTGGATAAACTTAAGGTCACCCAAGCCATGCCGGCTACGCTTAGACCCTGAACAATACAGCCAAACACAAAAAAGGTTTTACGAATGGCAAATCGGCGTATGACTCCCCCCACAATTAATTGCGGGATCAGTGAGCCAGATTCGCGCACAGGAACGAGTAATCCGCTTAAAAATACTGGTGCGCCAACACTGTTCATCACCCAGGGCAACACGACTTTGGTACTCGTTAAGGCATCGCCTAATTTGGTAAAAAACTGGGTGATCAGGATCAAGAAAAAATTACCCGGTACTACATTGCATGCATCATGACTAATTTCTTTACAAATACGGGCATCTTCTTCATCGGCTAAATACTGATAGAGATGGTCAACTTTTTCGGACATAGACAGCTTGTTAAGTTCTGTTTAGAGTACCTCATTGTGCAAATTTATGCGGGAGATTGGAATGCAAAACAATAAAACCGGGGCATTTATCTTAGCGATAGGCATTTTTCTAGGATTATCGACAATGGGCTATTTACTTGCTAATGCCGCAATTGATTACAAGCTGTTTGAGCGTAGCGTGACAGTTAAAGGATTATCGGAGCGCGAATACCCGGCAGATATTGTGATTTGGCCGATTCAATTTACTGCTGCCGATAATCAGCTTTCCACGTTATATGCCACAATTGACCAGCAAACCCGTCTAATTAAAACTTTCCTGCAAGATAAAGGGATTAACAGCAGCGATATCAGTTTTTCATCCCCGGCGATTACCGATAAATCGGCACAATCTTATGGCAACAATGCCGGTATTGAATATCGTTATTCAGCGATTCAATCGGTTACCGTGTATTCCAGCGATATTGAGACCGTACGCAGTGTTATGAGTGAATTATCGGATTTGGGTAAGCAGGGCATTGTGTTTACCGGTGATAATTATCAGGCTCAAACGGAATACCTGTTTACCCGTTTGAATGATGTCAAACCGGCCATGATAGAAGAAGCCACCCGCCAAGCAAGAGAGGTGGCCGAAAAATTTGCTGCTGATTCACAAAGCAAATTGGGTAAAATTAAACGCGCCTCACAGGGGCAATTTAGTATCAGTGCGCGGGATAAGAACAACCCCCATATTAAGAAAATACGCGTGGTATCAACGGTGGAATATTACTTATCTGATTGATGAATAAGCCGTTATGCCATGTACTTGGAGCATTATTTGAATAAATCGCGAGCACTGCTAGTCAGTTGCATCGCGATTTTAAACCGTTGTAAAGCCTGTGTTTACAACGCTGCTTTAATAATCAGCTCTGCATCTTTTGGGGTCATATCACCCCGCTCACCGAGCTTCATGACACCATTTTCCATCAGTTTTCTGGGCACCAGACGAATCGCCGAGTCGTCGATATTATGTTCGTGCAAATAGGTTTTCATGCCCATTTGCTGGAAGAACGCTTCGGTTTTTGCAATGGCTTGATCAATGGCCTTATCGGCATCGCTGGTATCCAAATGCCAGACCCGCTCAGCAAACTGGATCAGTTTGTCTCGCTTGGCGTTGCGCTGATGGCGGATTAATTGGGGGAATACAATCGCCAACGTCACGGCATGATCCAGTCCATATAGCGCGGTCAGTTCATGGCCTATCTGGTGGGTGGCCCAATCCTGCGGCACCCCGGCACCAATTAACCCGCTAAGTGCCTGGGTGGCGTTCCACATTAAATTGGCGCGGACTTCATAATTTTCAGGCTCGAACACTTTGGGGCCCAATTCGATCAGGTTTTGTAAAATCCCTTCTGCAAAACGGTCTTGAACGGTGGCATTGATCGGATAGGTTAAATACTGTTCCATCACATGCACAAAGGCATCCACGACACCATTTGCTAACTGACGGTCAGGCAACGAGTAAGTTACTTGTGGATCGAGTACGGCAAATTGAGGGCGGACATGATCGGACAAAAAAGCCAGCTTTTTGCCCATTTCGCTGCGATTCACCACTGACGCGGTATTGGTTTCGCTGCCAGTGGCAGGCAAAGTCAACACACATCCCATCGGCACGGCTTGGTTAACTGGTGCACCTTTAGCCAGAATATCCCAGGGATCGCCGTCAAACTTTGCGGCAGCAGCGATAAATTTGGCACCATCAACTACCGAACCACCACCGACTGCCAGTAAGTAATCGATATTCTGTTGTTTAACAATTTCAACGGCTTTCATCAGGGTAGTGAATTCGGGATTGGCTTCGATACCGGAAAATTCACTCCATTGATGTTCGTTTAGTTGTTCGGTGACTTGTTGATAAACACCATTACTTTTGATGCTACCGCCACCATACAGCAGCAGAATATTGCTGTTGGCGGGTAACAAGGTATTTAATTGCTGGATACTATCTTTACCAAAAGCGACTTTGGTTGGATTGTGAAAAATAAAGTTCTGCATAACAACACCTGATTGTTGGAAAGTGAAAGCGCTAATTACGTTAGATGTTAACTTTTACATCATTATTCTTATGGTGAATATTCGGCATAAGTTGGAACAAACTGTGTTGAAAATAAATTATGTTAGGCTTGGAAGATAAAAAACTAATCTAATTCATTTTCAGGAGCAGATTGATGTCATTCCATTCTTTTATTCCGCCACATCGTACTTTAATGGGACCGGGTCCCTCAGATATCAACCCTCGAGTCTTATCTGCATTGGCACGGCCTACCATTGGTCACCTTGATCCGTTGTTTGTCGCCATGATGGATGAACTCAAACAATTATTACAGTATGCCTTTCAAACTGAAAACACCTTTACCATTGCGGTTTCGGCGCCCGGCTCGGCCGGTATGGAAGCCTGTTTTGTCAATCTGCTAGAACCGGGTGATAAAGTCATTGTGTGCATTAATGGCGTGTTTGGCACCCGCATGCGTGAAAATGTCGTGCGTTGTGGTGCCGAGGCGATTGTCGTCGAAGATGACTGGGGCAGGGCTGTCACTCCTGAAAAACTGGAAACCGCACTAAAAGCTCACCCCGATGCCAAGTTTGTTGCTTTTGTGCATGCCGAAACGTCTACTGGCGCCTTGTCCGACGCCAAAACATTATGTGCACTCGCCAAGCAACACGGCTGTTTAACGATTGTAGATGCAGTTACATCATTAGGGGGCGTGGAACTGCGGGTTGATGACTGGGGGATTGATGCCATTTATTCAGGTAGTCAGAAATGTTTGTCTTGCGTACCGGGACTATCACCGGTCAGTTTTAGTCCATCCGCTGTTAATATCATTCAAAATCGTAAAACGCCTATTCAAAGCTGGTTTCTCGATCAATCACTGGTGATGGGGTATTGGTCTGGTGAAGGTAAACGCAGTTATCACCATACCGCGCCGGTTAATTCGCTGTATGCCTTACATGAATCATTAGTTATTTTGCACAACGAAGGGCTGGAAAATAGTTGGGCCAGGCATCAACAACAGCACCAGCAACTGGCTAACGGTTTTGCCGAATTAGAGCTGGACTTTATTGTGCCTAAAGCCGAACGGCTGCCGCAATTAAACGCTGTTAAAATCCCACAGGGTATTGATGATGCCAAGGTACGTCGCTATTTACTCAATCATTACAATCTGGAAATCGGAGCAGGTCTAGGGGATTTTGCTGGAAAAACCTGGCGAGTGGGGTTGATGGGATATGCTGCGCGCAATGAAAATGTCGCATTATGTTTGGCGGCTCTTAAAGATGCGCTATACCGAAATTAGTATTACAACCATGATATTAAAAAGCCGCCATTAGGCGGCTTTACAGTTATTAAATTCAACAAGTTTTATCTATTAGTGTAAATATTTGTCTAAAAAATCGGTCAGTTTTTTGTAATAAATTTGTTGGCTTTGGGGATTATCGAAAAAATGGGTACCATTTTTAATTTCGACATACTCTATATCTTTTCTATGCTTTGCTTTGTCATATAAGTTTTCTGATTGACTGTAATGCACGCGAGTATCATTTGTTCCATGAAACAATAACATTGGGCTTTGTATTTTATCTGTGTAATTGATGGCGGAAACCTGCGCTAATGCTTTTACTTCATCGGGATTGCTTAGATTAACAATATGTCCGGTGTACATGCCGTGATAGTCTTCATTTAGCACCATATCTTCTAAATCTGATATACCTGCCACACTGACTATACAATCAAACCTTTCCGGTTGCTGAAAACTGGCGGTCATGGCGACATAACCACCATAACTTTTACCTAATATACAGGCTTTGTTTTTTGATACTTTACCGGTCTGGATCGCCCAGTCCATCGCATCGTAGACATCTTGTTGCATAGCCTTACCCCATTGGAAATAGCCGGCATTTTCAAATGCGCTACCAAAACCTGATGACCCGCGAAAGTTGACTTGTAAAACCGCATAGCCATTTGCCACTAAATACTGCAATTCCGGATTAAAATACTTATAGTCTCGACTATGAGGGCCTCCATGGGGTACAACAATTAGAGGGGGACTTTGTACTTCGTCAGGTAAGGTTAAATAGCCACTAATCGTTTTACCATCTGATGCTTTAAAGCTGTAATTTTGTACATGAGGAAAAGCTATTCTAGTTAGGCTTGGATATTCTGAAATCCAGAGTCCGCCTTTTTTGTTTGCTAAATCAAAATAGAAATATGTTGAGGGGTGATTATCTTCTTGTTTGATTACCAAAATTTTGGTTTTATCTTCACTGCGGCTGACAATCGACACATGTTCACTTTTTAACAGTTGAGCGAGCGACGTTTCCTGTGCGCTGTCTTTTGGGTCGAAATAGTATTTGCGAGAGAAGTCATCACTGTAATAAACACCAATAATTTCTCCCTGACTGTTGACTAATCCACCGCCAACATCATAATCTGGATTATTGTATAGTAACTTCTCAAATTCACCACTAACAATATCAAACAACCATAAAGACTCTTTTCCGGTTTCGCGGTCTGATAGAATATATGCTTTGTCGCCCGCTTCAGTTATACCAATAACATTAAACGTGACCCCTTTACCCAAGGTACGGGTATAAAGTTTTTTGAGTTCATTTTGTGCCTTATCTCGATACCAGATAGTGCGAGTGATTAATTCATCTTTTTTATCGTACGCAACTCCTAGTCTTACAACGCCTTGCTTATCTGCACTCCAATATGAGATGTCATGTTCGTTGTTTTGGATTTTATTATATTTACCCGTAGGTATATTCACTTTAAATACTGAATATCCGCGATCCATATCGTCATAGGTCGATACCAAAATATGCTCTTCATCATTTTTCAGAATAGAGACAATGTTAAAGGTTTGATATTCATACCAACTCTTTTGGGTGAATTTACGTTGGGTTAATTCTTTGCCTTCTTTCTTTTCTACGTCAAACGCATAAAGACGACTTACTCGAAAAAACTCTCCATCGAGCCACTGTGGAGAGCTGGCAGAAATAATGATGTAACGATTACCTGACCAACTTACTGAGTCAACCCGGTCACGACCAAGTTTTAGCGTTGCCAGTATGCTGAAATCTAAACTCGGAAACGGAGCAACACTGACGGTTGGTCCTTCTGGAGTATTGTAAATGACAGCTATCTTTGTGCCATCAGGTGATATTTGAGGCTGCTCAACCGTGGGGAGTTGAGCAAAGTCGTGCCAGTTAACTTCACTGGCAAAACAATTTAAACAGATAAAAGCACAACAAAAAGCGAATAAACGCATCATTCCTCCATGAATATATGATTTTAAAATCAGAAGGTTACCTGCGTTTAATGGCGTTGTATAGATTGAACAGCCATTAACTTGTCAGTGATATTATTAGTTATGCCGTGAAAGATGCAATTGTGTAGATATTTGTCTGCACTCAACGCATATGAAATATATATTATCAACCATAGCCTGGTAGTCGACCAAAGCGATAGATTAACCTTAGCCAGTCGGGCTATAAATCAGGACAAAATTTATTTTTAAGTTGTTGGATAAACAACAAAGTATCCTGATCTTTAATTGAATAAAACAGAGTTTGTGCCTGTTTACGAAACTGGATTAAGTCTTGTTCGCGCAGCACCGCTAAATGCTGAGAGAATGAAGACGGGCTAAGTGTTGAGTGTGCCAGTAATTCACCGACGTTTTTCTCGCCACCGGCCAGCTGACAGAGTATTTGTAGTCGATGTTCATTAGCCAGACCGCGCAAAAATAGCGCGGCCTGTTGAGCGTGTTCCACTGGAATGGTTGTTAGTTCAGTCATCAGCGACTCTTTAGGATAATCGCTTGCTTAGCAACATACCGACCAGCATGGCAGCAACAAATATAAGCAATTCTTGCGATGCATACGCCAGTGAGGCTAGCGCGGGACCTGGACATAATCCCACTAATCCCCAACCGATACCAAACATCAGCGCACCCAGTATCAGACTACGATCTATCTTGATTTTTTTGGGGGGATTAAAACCATTGGCAAACCAAGGTTTACGTCTATTTTTAGTTAAGCTAAAGCCGATACCGGCAATGATTAGTGCGCCCCCCATGACGAGAGCCAAGCTAGGATCCCAGTTACCGCTTATATCCAAAAAATCCAGTACTTTCTGCGGGTTGGTCATTTGTGCCACGGTAAGGCCGATACCAAATAAAATTCCAGCCAGTAATGCTGATAAGTCACGCATAATGAATTACCTCATTAAATAAACGGTGAGCATAGCGATAGCCATGAAAAGACAGGTAGCGGTAATTGAACGCTTGGATAAACGGCTCATTCCACATACACCGTGACCACTAGTACAACCGCTTCCAATGACGGTGCCTGCCCCGACCAATAATCCTGCGATGATCAGCAGGGAAGTCGATCCTTGTGGAACCACAGGTTTGACGGCACCAAAATGAACAGCAATAAAACAGCCTGCGATTAACCCACCGACAAATAAAATCCGCCAACGGATTTCACTTGAAAGTGACAGTTTAATCCCTGAAACAATACCAGATATACCGGCAATACGGCCAATCAACAGCCATAATAACAGCGCCGCTAAGCCGATAAATCCACCACCGATAAGCGCGGAAACAGGTGTGAAATTATGCATCATCAATGCTCCTTTTTCATTAAGGGGTAGCCTTTTTCTTGCCATGCCAGAGTGCCGCCGGCAACAGAATACACATTACTCAGTCCCATTTCTTGCAGGGATTTGGCCGCTAATGCCGAGCGGGCACCACTGCGACAGTACAAATATATAGGATATTCAGATAAGGCCGCCAGTGGTTCTGGCTGATCTTTTACCGCTCCAATATTAACCAGATTAGCTTCTAATACCCCGCGTGATATGCACACAGCGTTGTCAATAATGCCATCATCCCACTCAGTCGACTCACGAATATCAATAATAATGGCATGTTGCAGATCTTGCAGCTGATACAGGCTATCCACGTCGATCTCTTGTATCTGTTGCTTGGTTTGTTGAACCAGTTGCTGATAGTTTTTGAGTGAATTCGACATAACTATTTACCTTAACGAATGATTGAGGGAAGGGTTTGATAGATAACAAAGCTGGCCATGCCTAATAAAAACAAGGCAAAGCCTTTTTGCAATAATCGGCGTGGCAATAATGGAACCAGTTTTTGTCCCACTAAACTTCCGGCAATACCACAACCGGATAGAATACCGAGTATTGTCCAATTTAAATGAGCAGATTGTTGGCTAAGTAGATGTTGGTAATGGATAAAGCCAATGCTCGAATTAATGACGATGATGACTAGGCTAGTAGCGGCCGCCTGATGAAATGCCAACCGCCCCATCAAAACCAGTGCTGGCACAATTAAAAATCCACCTCCGACACCGACAAAACCGGTGGCCACCCCAATTATTGCCCCTTGTAGTATTAATAGCGGCAAATTGGGTGGCCGGTTTTCAGTTTGGCGAGAGGACTGATTGCGCCACATAAATACCACGGCTAATAACATTAATACCGCAAATACCAAGAGTTGTACTGCACCACTCACAAAACTGGCTAAGGCTGAACCACCCACCGTGCCAGCAATGCCCGGCAAACCTAACCAGATAACATGACGCCAACTAATATGACGCTTGGGCAAATTAAATAGGCTGGCTACAAAACTGATACTTGCGACCACTAATAACGAGCCCGCAATGGCTACTTTGGGATCCTGTCCTGCCAGGTACACCAAAACAGGCACTGTCAGGATCGAGCCACCGGAGCCAAAAATTCCCAAACTTAAGCCAATAAACAGCGCACCTAAAACGACAGAAAACATTTAAATTCCAAAAATGAATAACATATAACAATTAGTTGTATGTTAATTCGTATTTTGCTAAATTACAAGTCGCTTTTATTGAGGGGGATTTATGGCTATTCAGGTTGAAGCATTTTTTCATCAAGACACATCCACGTTGTCATACATTGTTTATGATCAAGACAGTAAAGAGGCGGCAATTATCGATCCGGTGCTGGACTTTGATTATGCATCAGGCCAAACCGCCACAAATTTTGCCCAGCAGTTATTGGACTTTGTGAGCAAACAACACTTGAGTTTGAAGTGGATATTAGAAACTCACGCTCATGCCGATCACCTGACCGCAGCACAATACATTAAACAACAGGTGGGAGGGCAGATTGCTATTGGCGGCGGGATTACCAAAGTGCAGGATACCTTCCAAAAAATTTATAACTTAGCTGGCAGCATAAAAACTGATGGCAGCGATTTTGACCGACTATTTAGTGAAGGTGATACCTTTAATTTAGGTGTTTACACGGGACAAGTGTTAGCGACCCCCGGGCATACTAACGATAGTCTGAGTTATGTAATTGATGGTCACGCCTTTGTCGGCGATAGCCTGTTTATGCCCGATGCAGGGACGGCGCGTTGTGATTTTCCCGGTGGCAGTGCGGCGATTTTGTTTCAGTCGGTGCAGAAATTGTACGCGTTGCCAGAAGACACGCTAATTTATGTCAGTCATGATTATCAGCCTAATGGCCGTGAACTCGCCTATGTAGCCAGGGTTGCGGAGCATAAAAGTACCAATGTCCATATCAATACCAATACGCAGGAAGCCGAGTTTATTCAGGTTCGTCAAACGCGTGACGCCACGTTGGGGATGCCCCATTTAATTCTGCCCAGTATTCAAGTCAATATTCGTGCCGGGCATTTTCCAGACGCAGAAGATAATGGGGTCAGTTATCTCAAGTTGCCAGTTAATCTGGTCGGCACAAAACCGCAGTGAGCTGACCAGTCTAAGCTATAGCAAAATGGCACTTGTAAGTTGGCGGCTGGCTGCTAGAATCGCCGCCAATACTTTCCGTTAAAGGGAAGTAGACACCAAGGGGTGCTGAAGTTGTCAGTAGACAGCTATCGGCTGAGATCCAGCAATGGGAACCCTGATACCTGATCCGGATAATACCGGCGTAGGAATGGGCTGATGTTTTTGACTCAATACATCCACTATTATACCTGCCGTAAAGCCGGATCTTTTCTAACTGAAGAGATCCTATGAAACAATTTAAACCAACATTACTTGCCAGTTTGATGGCACTTTCTTTGAATTCTATTGCCGCTCAGGCAGAACAGATAGACAACGATTCCCTCGAAACCATTGTGGTGCAAGGCACCTTAACCAGCACACCCTTATCTGAGATGGCCAGTAGTATTACCGTTTGGGATGATGTCAGCATCGAACAACGTCATGCACAACATCTTGAACAGATGCTCAATCGTGCCGCCAATGTGAATTTTGCCAGTGGGGCCAGCCGTGGCCGTTTTATTCAAATTCGTGGTATCGGTGAACGTAGTCAATTTGTCGATCCAATTAATCCGTCCGTCGGTTTTATTGTGGATGGTATTAACTATTCCGGTTTAGGAGCCGGTGCCAGCATGTTTGATGTGGCGCAAGTAGAAGTGTTTAAAGGGCCGAACAGTACCCGTTTCGGTGCCGATGGTTTGGCGGGCATGATTAACGTGATCAGCAAAGAAGCCGATGCTCGCAGTACCGTTGATTTACAAGCCGGAGTGGCAAATTACAATAGTTGGCATCTGGGCGCTGCCGCTGGGGGCGCGTTAACTGATTCAACAAATTTTCGCGTATCGGTATATCAAAATCGCAGTGACGGCTTTATCGAAAATACCTTTTTAGATCGTGATGATACGCAAAATATCGATGAATTTTCAGCCAGAGCCAAGCTGGACTGGCAGGCCAGTTCAGAGTTAAACATCAAAACGGTATTGCATTTTATTGATGTGGATAATGGTTACGATGCATTCTCGCTAGATAGAGATCGTACTACATTATCTGATGAGCCGGGCTTTGATCGGCAAAAAAGCCAAGCCATTGCAATTAAAGGGGCTTATCAAGGCTATAGCTGGGCAGACTTGCAGTTGCAAGTGACCCATTTACACGCCGACTTGGGTTATGCCTTTGATGAAGACTGGAGTTACGTGGGAATAGCACCGGGGTGGGAATACTCCTCCACCGATGAATATTTACGGGATCGTAACGAGCAGTCTGTTGAGTTCAAATTCACCAGTAAGCCCGGAATCCAGAACAGTTGGACTGTCGGGGTCTATTACGCCGATAAAGATGAAGAATTACAGCGTAATTTCTTTGATTGGGATGCTTATACTGACGCGCAATTTTTTAGTGATGTGACCCGCAAAGATGCGGCGATATTTGGCGAATATCAATATCACCTGTCTGAGCGTAGCTGGCTGACCAGCAGTTTACGGTTAAGCTCGCAGCAATTGGATTATCAGGATTCCAATCAAGTGGTTACCAGTGTGGATGATAGCGACTGGGGTGCACAATTCAGTTATCACTATCAAGTTGATGCACAAACCATGTTATACGCCAGCGCGCTGCGCAGTTTTAAAATGGGTGGCGTTAATGGTGAAGCGTTAAGTAAAGTCGATAGTGCCGGTTTCGAAGAGTTTCGCGATATTCTGTTAGCTCATAAAGCCTTTAAACCAGAATCCTTGCTAGGCGTGGAACTTGGCGCTAAAGGCAGTAATAACGCCGGTGATTTAACCTATGACGCTAATCTGTTTTATCAGTGGCGGGATGATATCCAGTATAAAAACTGGTTCGTCAAAGATCAGTCTTTTGCCGGATTTTATAACAATGCCGCCGATGGTACGAACTACGGAATAGAAGTGCAGTTGGGCTATCAGCTAAGCGAGCAAGTCAGCAGTTTTGTTAATCTAGGCTGGTTAAAAACTGACATTAGTGGCATTAGTCGTCAGGATGGCATTCCTATCAATCACCGCGAACAAGCACATGCTCCGGAATATCAAGTTAATGCCGGTGTCAATTGGCAAATTAACTCGGCATTTAGCTGGCTGCTGGAACTGGATGCGAAAGACGACTTCTACTATTCCTATAGCCATGATTCTCGTTCCGATAAGGTCGTACTGGTGCACACGAGTCTGGATTATCAAATGGATAACTGGAAAATCAGTTTATATGCCCGCAATCTGTTTGATCGTGAATACGCCAACCGTGGTTTCTTCTTCGGCAATGATCCCCGAGACGAATATCTGGAACATACCTATGAGCAGTTTGGTGAACCACGTCGATTCGGTATCGATGTTAATTATCACTTTTAAGATAGCACCTACATTATTTAAGGAATTAACATGAAATTAATTGCAGAAATATCACTTTATCCGTTAAACCAAAAATACATTGCACCAATTCAAGCGTTTATCGACCGTTTAAATAGTTATCCCGAGCTAAGTGTGGATACCGGCAGAACCAGCACGGTGGTAGAAGGCGAATACCTGCCTACCATGCAGATTTTGGCTGAAGAAATGCAACGAAGCCATCAGGAAATAGGTCAGGCTATATTTGTGTGTAAATTTCTTAATGGTGACAAAGTCGGTAGTGGCGAATGACCTTTTTTGAGATTGTCGTCCAGCAATGGACACAACAATCGGTTTGGGAGATCGTAGGCGTGGTATTAGCCATTGCCTACGTATGGCTGGCCGCCAGACAAAGTGTCTGGTGCTGGCCAAGCGCCTTAATTGGCACTGGGATCTATACTTGGCTGCTATGGGAACATAGTTTGCCAATGCAGTCTTTTTTGCATTTTTATTATTTGCTGATGGCGGTTTATGGCTGGTGGCATTGGCAAGCTAACCGTGAACAAGAACCGCTGCAAGTAATCGAAAAAAGTTGGCGTTATCACTTAGGTGTAATTAGCGGCCTATTGCTACTGAGCTTATTGTTGATCCAACTGCTTGCCAGCAGTTTCTCGGCAGAACACCTGTACCTGGATGTTTTGACTACCGTATTCAGTTTGTTCACGACCTGGATGGTGACGCAGAAAATTCTGGAGAACTGGCTGTACTGGATGGTCATTAATTCCGTATCGGCTTACTTATACTGGCAAACCGGTTTGTATCTGACTACCTTACTATTTGTCAGCTATTTTGGTTTTGCAGTATATGGCTATATTCAGTGGAGAAAGACATTGCTGACTTCCGATGAGGTTTTTGCATGAAATCCATTGATAGGCTAACCGGATATTTGCGCCAACTAAGCTGGTTATCAGCCGATTTTCGGTTAAGCCCATTGAAGGGCGGCACTATCAATAATAATTATAAATTACAGTCCGGTGACGACAGTTATTTGGTTAAAAATTTTGTGGGTGAGGAATTTGTATTACTCACTCGCAATGACTGCTTTGAATTACAGCGTAAATTAGGTGAGTTGGGACTGGCTCCCCAACCTGTACATATTTCCGAAGATGGCTTAATTCATATCGAAAAATGGTGTGAGATAGAAACCCTTAAAGATCGAATGTTCCAGCCAGATTTGCATCTTCCATTACTGGCTGAAAGTTTATCAAAAGTACATCAACTGGACGTTAAGGTGGACGAGTTGCCGTTATTGGCGCAATGGCACCGCTATTTACAACGCATTGAAACGAATAAACCCAACTGGCAGCAGCGCATTAATAATACTGCTCATTTGTGGATGCAATCGGCACGAGACGTATTTTGTCATCATGATTTGGCCTATGAACATATTTGCTTGTCACCACAGGGAATATTGCTTGATTGGGAATATGCCGCTCGATCGAATCGTTATTTTGATATTGCCAATGCCGTGTTAGTCAATCAGTTGAGCAACAAAAATACCAAATTGTTATGTGGGTATTACGCCCGCATTAATGGGGTCACTGAAGCCTCGGTATTCAAGCAAGTGGTTGGCATGTTACCCGTCGCACAACTGACGGCCGACCTATGGTATGCGGCTGCCGAGCAGCAAACTGATTAAAAAAAAAGCGGACAGTTAAAAATTACCATTTGCTGATGGCTTTTTGCTTTACCTTTAAAGCCGCATAAGTATAATGCGCGATTCATCTGCAGGGGTGTAGTTCCAATTGGTAGAACAGCGGTCTCCAAAACCGATGGTTGGGGGTTCGAGTCCCTCCACCCCTGCCACTTTTCTTTAGTGTTTGAAAATCCCTCACACTTTGTCGTAAGCCTAATTGATTGAGTGACTAAGTTTTATGGTTTGCACCTCGAATGAGATATTTTCATTTCTCATCAGGGAAGAAGATGAAAGATAAACAACCCCTCGTGTTATCATCGCTATTTTATATGCTAATCTGTTTGCCATGAATGCCTTATCTGAATATCAACAAGCGGTGTTAGGTCAACTGGGTATTATCCAGTGGCGTTTACGCGATCCTGCTGTTAATGCACAGACTCAGTCTGAACCTGTAGCGGAATCTCCTGTAGTATCCACACCTCTGTCAGAAATAGTAAAGAATGTGGCACAGCCAGAAGATCTTGTAACAGCGACTCCAGCAGAAAATACCGTACAACAGATGAAGCTGGATCCGTTGTTTGCACAAGACGTACTACTGGCACTGGAACAGTTACAGCCAACCGTATCAGTAACCTTGGATTGGCAAGTGGGCGAGCAAATTCAACTCAACGAAAACCTATTAATCACACCACCTCTTGAGCAATTGCAGGCTCAACCTCAGCTTAAAAAGCAACTCTGGAATATTTTGCAACAGTGGCAGAAATAGTCTTTAGTCGGATTACTCCGCAGAATTATCAACCTGCTTTTCAGCTTCATTGTGCATGTCAGGCTTTTCCCTCATCAGAACAAACGTTTTTATCTTGCCTCGGTAATAAGTATTTTGCTTATCACGCCATACTTGATGATCAAGTGATTGGTTTCTATGTGGGGCATCAGGTGTTGGATGAGCTGACGTTAATTGATATTGGGGTGAGCTCAAACATGCGCGGTAAAGGATTTGGGCGGAACTTAATGACGCATTTTGAGCAACAATGCCAACAGCGTGGTGCCCAGCAAATCTGGCTGGAAGTCCGTGAATCAAACAGCGTTGCGATTAATCTGTACCAAGCGTTTGATTTTGCCGAGATTGAACATCGCAAAAATTACTATCCTACCGACAAAGGCTGGGAAGACGCCATCGTCATGAGTAAGATGTTTTTCTAGAGTATGAACAGAACATTAGCTCAGCAATTGAAAACAAACTTTCACGCAGAGACGCCAAGTCGCAAAGGGAAGTCATTTATTGCTCTGTCTGGATTTTTGCTCTTCGCGGCGTAAACACCGACCTGCATTTGAATGAATACCGTAGGACGGGGTTTAGCTCGTCACTGAATTACCTTGCCGATTGACGCTCGTGTCATTTTACCTGAGACTAATAGACCGTCTAAATCAGGAAAAAAATGATCAATGAAGACACTTTCACCAACGGATGTTAGCGCCTTGATGGCAGAAGCTGAGCAAGTTATCGGCAAGGCTTATGAACCCTATTCTCATTATCCGGTAGGGGCCGCAGTATTATTGGACAATGGCGAGGTGATCAGTGGCGTCAATATCGAGAATGCTGCGTACCCGTCGGGTATCTGTGCCGAAAGAGTGGCGTTGGGGAACGCGATTAGCCAGGGTTATAAAAATATTGTTGCCGTGGCTGTGTATTCACCCAAGGGGGATATTAGTCCTTGCGGCATGTGTCGTCAGTTTATCTCTGAATTTGGCGCCGATATTTTATTGGTATTCCAATGGCAAGGTGAGATCAAACAAGTCACGATTAAGGAATTGCTGCCCTTTTCATTTGACCAGGCAATGGTGAATTCATAACTGAAAATGCATTAACGGTGGGAAATTGATGACAGCTGAAAAAGCCAATATTGCTAACGAGTTTGTGGTGTTAGGGCCGGATAAAATGGCCACCAAAGTGCCAGTGACGCCCACCATCTATCAGCAACTGGACGATAACTTTAATCATTTTAAAGGACACGAACTGATTGCCAGTTATGATTTCGATTCTGACTGGGGCAGTTGGGAAATGCATCCTCAAGGGGATGAAGTTGTGATCCTGTTATCCGGCGAAGCTACTTTTGTTATTGATGACGGGCAACAACTGCATTCGTTAACGCTACAGCAGTCCGGTGAATATGTGATTGTGCCCAAAGGCTTATGGCATACCGCTAAAACTAGCGTTGCCACCCGTATGCTGTTTATTACTCCCGGTGAAGGTACGCAACATAAGGCCGATGAAAAATAATGTCCAATCCCGAACAGATGATGGCCGCGGTCGCCTCAACTTTGCAACAGCGCACTGGTAAAACCTTGCACCAGTGGATTGAGTTGGTTGAGCACAGTGGCATTGATCCACTCAATCAGAATGACGTCAGGCGCTGGTTAAAACAGCAACATGGTATAGCGCAAAATTCTCAATGGGCGATTGCTGATGCTGCGGCGCGGGCTGCCGGTTGGCAACCACCGACGCTGGAAGAATATATCTCCCAACAATATGCTGGTGCCAAAAGTGAGTTGTTACCTATTTTTGAACGTTTACAACAATTGATTTTGGCGCTGGGGGCGGATGTACAAGTTGAAGGACGCGCCAGTTATATTCCCTTTATGCGCAAACGTCAGTTTATTGCTATTGCCGCCGCGACAAAAAAGCGGGTGGATGTGGGGCTGCGTTTTACTGATCCTCCTGTATCAGCTTTGCTACAACCGGCCAATGCGCCCGGTCAGGCCACCCATAAAATCAGTTTAACCAGCATCAATGCGATCACCACCGAAGTGGAAACATTGCTGGTCGCTGCCTATCAACAAAATGGCTAGCAGATATGCAGCAACCGATTCAAGGCTATCATCTGGATGAAGAACAACATTGGGTGGCCGAGCTGGTGTGTGGACATTTTCAACATGTGCGGCACAACCCGCCCTGGACAAATCGCCCGTGGGTCATCACCGAACAGGGCAGGCAATCGATGTTGGGTCACCAACTTAATTGCAAAAAATGTGATGAAGGTGCACCGAGGGATGTTAAACATTTAGTTTAGATCTGAGATATGAACAACTGTTACTAATCCAGCTTTAAAATATCATTTAAAAACTTACGTTCCAATTTTGTAAGTTCATCATTTGATTGTCCATATTGTTTCAAAAGCCCCGGTGATTCCGATTCAATCAACTTCGATTGAACAATATCCATAGAGGAAGAAAATATTCTGGCACCATGCTCAAGCAATATTTTTATATTGCTTATAAGCCTGGAGGTTTCATCAGGATTTTGATTGTTTTCATTTTTAAGCTTGGAAAGCAGCATATATAAAGCATAGCTATTATCTCCAACATGTCGTTCAAGCATAATTTCCAACTCTTTATTGTCTCCAAACGCTGCTGTCTTGGAAAGAATATCCCAAGGTAAACTTGTTGTGCCTGGCTCTGTCCACATCAGCCGTATTTCATCACTGTCCAATTGAGCAACCAATAACTCGATCAACTTATAATCTTTGGTTTTCCCATAGCCGATATATAACAAATCTAATGGAACAATATCAACTCCGCGATCAATAAGATCTTTAGCTAATGTGAATGGTATCCGCCCACGTTCATTCATTAATAAAAGACCGATCAATGATACGTTTTGATTTTCATATATTGAAAAATTCTCATTTACTGAAATCTTGCCATTATCTATAGCTGCAATTAGGCCATCTGAACCCATCCTAAAGTACGTTAATACTAATTCTACTTTGGGTAACATTTGAGTCAATGTTTCGCGGGAAATAGGTTCTAAAGGTTCATAGTAAGTATTGGATAAACATTCTATAACAGCTTCATCTGTCTTCGTATGTTCCTTCATCAACCATAACAAACGATAAACTGATTGACTGCTGGAGGCGTAAGATACGAGAGCCTTATTGATTTTACGAGATTTCTGCTGAGTTTTATTTACATCATCTACTTGTACATAACTACAATCTGGCAATATATCATCTTGAGAATCGGTGACTGCAATTGTTGAGCTTAAAGGACAAATCATTAACATCACAGTAATGAAAGTTTTTGTAATTGTCTTCATGACATCCAACCTCCAAGTTTATAAATATAACTTGTTAACTTGCCGCAAGTTTCATCAAAAGATGACCACCAAGCAGCGCAATTTGCCTCTGTCTGGTTTGTGTAATAAGCCCCTATAGCACCTATTACCACTCCACTATAGTAAGTTCCGGATGCGGAGTAACACTGCTTCTGCTTAGCACTTTGAACTATAACATCGCAAACCTCGTCCATCTCTAGGCTAAACTTCCCATCACAAAAAGATTTGCTTGCTGTTATATTGTCATAACACACGTCATGATTATTACACGCACCTTCAAATGATGTTTTCCAACTTTCATATGGGTAACCTCCCGGAATTGAGCACCCATTTGTGCGTGGAGTAGCAAGAGCCGTTGGTTTCCCGTAACACCCGTTTGGTTTTTTCGCTAGAACTGCCTGGCATGCCGTTCTTAGTGCTTGTTGCTCATCTACGTTAACGTAATCATCCAAGAAGTTTTGATATCGATACAGCGATTCAAACTCTAACTTTAACCACATTATGTCCATTGGATAATAGGTTCCGTAAACAACAATATGTTCAATATCATTGCCAATATCTTCAACTGCTTTGGAATTGAGTGATGCAATTACAATCCAAATTGTAAGAATAAATGAAAGTATAGGAGGGAAATTTTTTTGCATGTTCCTATTCCTTTAGTAATTTTACCTGTAGTTGTGATCGCGTATATCAATGATTATTAATTACTTTATTTCGTCAATTGCTTGCATTCAAATGGTCAAATAATAACCACTATAAGAATATATGAGCTAGATAATTAAGTTAGTCAAGAAAATTTTAAAGAATGTTAAACCCTGTTTTTCCTATATACTTTCCATATTCTTGAAGTATATCTAGTCATGCTCGCCAAGAAAGGTTCTTCCATTATCCGCAAGATGGTGTCAAGGGTATTACTATTCTAAAGTTGAGTGTCGTTGTATATCAAAAATCGTGAATGTAATTCTAAAATTCATTTAGACGTCTAGACGTAAAGATGTTGATTTGTTCTATGGTAATTGGCAAGATACGCGCATGGTCTGCTAAATTACATCAGGAATCGTTATGCCAATCCGGATCCCCGTTGATTTACCCGCATTAAATGTATTAAGCGAAGAAAACATCTTTGTGATGGATACCGAGCGAGCGATTAATCAGGATATTCGCCCGATGGAAGTGGGAATTTTAAACCTGATGCCAAATAAAATAGAGACGGAAGTGCAAATCCTGCGCTTATTATCTAATACGCCGCTACAAATTAATGTGGATTTGATTCGCATCGATAATCAGGCACCCAAAAATACGCCTAAAGCACACATGGATAATTTTTATTATCAGTTTGAACAGGTGGTCAACAAAAAATACGATGGCTTGATCGTGACGGGTGCACCGCTGGCGATGCTGGATTATCAGGATGTGAAATACTGGGACAAAATGCAGATAGTGATGGATTGGGCGCGTCGTCATGTCCAGTCCACCATGTTTTTATGCTGGGCGGCTCATGCTGCCTTGTATCATTATTTTGGCTTAAACCGTAAACTGAATGAACAGAAGTTGTGCGGGGTTTTTCCCCATCAGGTCAATTTTGAACATGATGAGTTAATGCGTGGTTTTGATCCGGTTTTTTACGCCCCCCATTCCCGGTACGGGGAAATCAGTATGGCGGATTACCAATCGGTGCCGGAGTTAAATATATTGGCCAGTTCGACTCGTACTGGCGCCCATATTGTGGCTTCCCAAGACAAGCGACTGGTATTTGTGACCGGACATCCGGAATACGATCCTGAGACATTGGATCAAGAATATCAGCGGGATATACGTGAAGGGCTTAATCCAAGTGTGCCTGAAAACTATTATCCAAATGATGATCCGAGCCAACCACCCAGCGTAACATGGCGTTCACATGGCACTTTATTGTATGCCAACTGGTTAAATTACTATGTCTATCAGATCACGCCTTATGATTTATCTGATATTAAATAAATTTGATTTGTAGAGGTTTATCTTGCAGCAAACTGAACATTTACTAAAACAAGCATTGGCAGAGCGTATTTTGATCCTTGATGGTGCTATGGGTACCATGATCCAGCGCCATAAGCTGGAAGAAGCCGATTATCGCGGGACACGATATGCTGACTGGCATACCGATATTAAAGGCAATAACGATTTGCTGGTGCTGACTCAACCAGATATTATTTTTGATATTCATTGCCAGTATCTGGCGGCCGGTGCGGATATTATTGAAACCAACACCTTTAATGCCACAACCATCTCGATGGCTGATTATGAAATGCAGTCATTGTCTAAAGAGATCAATATTGAAGCGGCCAAATTGGCGCGTAAGGCCGCGGATAAATACAGTACACCGGACAAACCCCGTTTTGTTGCGGGCGTATTAGGCCCGACGAGTAAAACCGCCTCGATCTCACCGGATGTCAACGATCCCGGTTTCCGTAACATATACTTCGATCAATTGGTTGAGGCTTATATGGAGTCTACCCATGCGTTGATTGAAGGGGGCGCGGACCTGATTTTGATCGAAACCATTTTTGATACCCTCAATGCCAAGGCTGCGGCCTTTGCGGTAGAGCAGGTATTTGAAGATTTGGGCGCACAATTGCCGGTGATGATTTCCGGTACTATTACCGATGCGTCAGGACGCACTCTTTCCGGTCAAACCACCGAAGCGTTTTATTATTCCTTACGTCATATCCAGCCAGTGTCTTTTGGTTTGAACTGTGCCTTGGGGCCGGATTTGTTGCGCCAGTATGTGCAGGAGCTATCGGATGTGAGTGAATGTTTTGTTTCGGCTCATCCGAACGCCGGTTTGCCGAATGAATTTGGTGAATACGATATGGAAGGTGATGAAATGGCGGTGCACATTAAAGAATGGGCACAATCCGGATTGCTGAATATTGTTGGAGGGTGTTGCGGCACCTCACCGGAACATATTCAAGCCATTGCCAATGCCGTTGAGGGCGTGGCACCTCGTCAAATCCCTGAGCGCGAAATTAAAATGCGTTTATCTGGCCTTGAGCCGTTCGTCGCATAGGAAGTTTTATGACTCAACAAACAGCCAGTTTTATTAATGTCGGAGAACGCACTAACGTCACCGGCTCCGCTATGTTCAAACGCCTGATTATGGAAGGCGATTTTGATACCGCCTTAGATGTGGCCCGCCAGCAAGTGGAAAATGGCGCACAAATTATCGACATCAACATGGATGAAGCCATGTTGGATTCTGAAGCCGCGATGCAGCGCTTTTTACATTTAATTGCCTCGGAGCCGGATATTTCGCGGGTACCAATTATGCTCGACTCCTCCAAATGGAGTGTTATCGAAGCCGGGCTTAAATGTGTACAAGGTAAGGCGATTGTAAATTCCATCAGCTTAAAAGAAGGCGAAGAAGCCTTTTTGCATCATGCCAAGCTGGTTAAACGCTATGGTGCCGCTGCGGTCGTTATGGCCTTCGATGAAACAGGTCAGGCCGACACCGAAGATCGCAAATATGAAATCTGTGAACGCAGTTATAAATTGCTGACCGAGAAAATCGGCTTTCCAGCGGAAGATATTATCTTTGATCCGAATATTTTTGCCGTGGCTACCGGTATTGAAGAACACAACAATTATGCAGTGGACTTTATTAACGCCACGCGCCGAATTAAACAAAACTTACCTCATTGCCACGTGTCCGGCGGTTTATCCAATGTATCGTTTTCATTCCGGGGCAATAATCCTGTGCGCGAAGCCATGCACTCGGTGTTTTTATACCACGCGATAAAAGCCGGCATGGATATGGGCATTGTGAATGCCGGACAACTGGCGGTGTATACCGATATTCCCGAAGAGCTCAAAGAAGCGGTAGAAGATGTCATTCTTAATCGTCGTGATGATGCCACTGATCGCTTGTTAGAAATGGCACCGCGCTATTTAGGTGATGGTAAAGAAATTGCCAAGGCCACCCTGGAATGGCGTGAATGGCCAGTTAATAAGCGCCTTGAACATGCGTTAGTCAAAGGCATTACCGATTTTATCGAAGAAGATACCGAAGCTGCCCGACTGGAAGCCGACAAACCCCTGCATGTGATTGAAGGGCCATTGATGGACGGCATGAACGTGGTGGGTGATTTATTTGGTGAAGGCAAAATGTTTCTGCCGCAGGTGGTCAAATCGGCCCGGGTAATGAAACGCGCCGTAGCTTATTTGGAACCTTTTATCGAGCTGGAAAAAGATGCTGGTAGCAGCAATGGTAAAATCCTGCTGGCGACGGTAAAAGGTGATGTACATGATATCGGTAAAAATATTGTGGGTGTGGTACTGCAATGTAATAACTTCGAGATCATCGATTTGGGTGTGATGGTATCTTGCGAGAAAATTCTGCAAACCGCTCGCGATGAAAAGGTCGATATGATTGGTTTATCGGGCTTGATCACCCCATCTCTGGATGAAATGGTGCATGTGGCCAAAGAAATGCAGCGCCAGAATTTTGAGTTGCCGTTATTAATTGGTGGCGCCACCACCTCCAAAGCGCATACCGCCGTCAAGATTGAACAGAATTATCAACATCCGGTGGCGTATGTACCAAATGCGTCACGGGCAGTGGGGGTCTGTCAGCGCCTGATTACCGCCGAAAATCGCGCCACTTATGCCGCAGAATTAACTAAAGAATACGACAAGGTTCGTGAACAGCATGCGCGCAAACAGCCGCGCAGCAAGCCAGTCGGTTTAATGCAGGCACGGGCCAATAAATTCCCGCTGGACTTTAGTGATTATCAGCCTACTGTTCCCAAGCAGTTAGGGGTTCAGCCTATTGAAGTCAGCTTACAAGCATTACGCGAGTTTATTGATTGGACACCGTTCTTTTTAACCTGGTCATTGGCAGGAAAATATCCACGTATTCTGGATGATGAAGTGGTAGGCGAAGAAGCGAAAAAATTATTTGTCGATGCTAATGCACTGATGGATCAAGTGATTGAATCTGGTGAGCTCAAAGCCAAAGGGGTGATGGGATTGTTCCCGGCCAATGCGGTCGGCGATGATATTGAAATTTACACCGACGAGACCCGTAAAGAAATAAGGTTGGTTAGCCATCACTTACGTCAACAGACCGAGAAACCAAAAGGCGCTAACTACTGTTTAAGTGACTTTGTGGCAGAGAAAAGCTCGGGTATAGCCGATTATGTCGGTGCGTTTGCCGTGACAGCGGGTATTGGTGAAGATGAGCTGGCCGAGCGTTATAAGGAACAGATGGATGACTATAATGCGATTATGGTAAAAGCCATTGCGGATCGTTTAGCTGAGGCTTTTGCCGAATATTTGCATCAAAAAGTCCGTAAGGAAATCTGGGGCTTTGCCGCTGATGAGCAACTGGATAATGATGATTTGATCCGCGAAAAATATCAGGGTATTCGTCCTGCTCCTGGGTATGCGGCGTGTCCGGAACATACCGAGAAACAGGCTATTTGGGATTTACTTGATGCGGAAAAACATACCGGAATGCAACTGACTTCCAGCTACGCTATGTGGCCGGGAGCGGCAGTATCCGGTTGGTATTTTGCTCACCCGGATTGCCGTTATTTTGCGGTGGCACAGATCCAAAAAGATCAGGTGGAAGACTACGCCAAGCGCAAAGGCTGGGATGTAGAAACCGCAGAACGCTGGCTGGCACCGAATCTGAATATGTAACTTGTATTTGGGGTATAAGGACGATTTATGTCAATCTTTGACATAAATCGTCAATTGGCGAATAATTCAGCTACGTTCGGTAGTGGGTAATGATTAATATGAATTTGAATATTACACCAGAGCTGGAGCAGTTTGTGCGGGAATGCGCGGCCTCTGGTGATTATAATAATGCTAGTGAAGTGGTGCGCGAAGCCTTACGTTTGTTAAAACGACGAGAAGCTCATTATGCCTTGAGCATGCAAAATTTACGCGAAGCATGCGCTGCGGGCGATAGTGCTATTGCCAATGGTGATTATGTTGATCTGGCAAACGCAACAGAATTGGACGCGTTTTTTGCCAAGCTCTAAAGCCTTACGAATATCGACACCCGCCGAACAAGATCTAGCTAAAATTGCCAATTATACACTTGAACAGTGGGGCAACGCTCAACAACAACACTATTTAAGCAAACTACAGCAGGCATTATGGCTATTATGTTCCGAGCCTGAGGTTGGCAACAGTAGAGATGATATATTGCCTGGAGTTTGCGTGTATACCGTAGGAAAATACAGGGTTTTGTACCGCGTGACCGCACAACATTTGGTTATTTTGCGTGTATTACATCAGAGTATGTTAGTACAAAGGCACTTACCAAATGACGATTAAATTATTTGATAAAACTGTATTTGAGTCGCTTGAAAAGGCGGCTCAAACTAGTCCCCGTTTGCGCAGTAATCACAATGTACATGATGATTTAGCCGATCCGGTGCAGCGCTTGTTTATTACTCTTGAGCCGGGGTCTTATGTTCGCCCTCATCGCCATAGCCAACCAGAAAAATGGGAATTTTTCTTAATGGTCAGTGGTGAGGTGTCATTTTTGATTTTCGATCAGCAAGGCACTTTGCTAGAACGCCATCGATTAAGCGCTGAGGGAGATCTCAAAGGCTTGGAAATTCCCCATAACACTTGGCATGCGGTGGTGCCGGGTGATAAACCAGCCACTTTTTTTGAAGTCAAGCAAGGGCCTTATTTGCCTATGGATGATAAGGATTTTGCTGATTGGGCGCCGCAGGAAGGTGAGCCCGGCGTTGATGTGTTTCTGGCAAAATTGCAAACATTAGCTATTGGCGAGCGAGTATAAAATGAACCATCGTCCCTTCAGTCAAGCCTGTGAAAATAACAAACAACCGATACTGGATAAGTTGCAATTGCATTTTGCCAACGTGAGTCAAGTATTGGAAATTGGTTCCGGTACTGGTCAACATGCAGTATTTTTCGCAGCCAATTTGCCCCATTTGCACTGGCATACCAGTGATATGCCGAGCAATCATGGTGGGATCAATCAATGGCTGAGCGCGTACCCTGCTGATAATTTACATCCTCCGGTTGATTTTACGGTGGGGAGCGATAGTTGGCCCTGCCCACAAGCCGATGCGGTATTTACTGCGAATACCACCCATATTATGCAGCCGGATGAAACCCGATTAATGTTGCAGTTGATCGCCGAAAATTTGCCTGAATCCGGCTTTTTTTGCCAGTACGGACCGTTTAACGTTGACGGTCAATACACCAGTGACAGTAATCGGGAATTTGACCGCTATCTGCATTTACAAGGGTGTGGCGGGATTTGGGATATAGCCGACTTGCAGGCGGTGAGTACTGAACTAACGTTAATCGAACAATATCAATTGCCGGCTAATAATATGTTATTAGTTTGGCAGAAACAGAGTATCTAATGAGCTGGCAACAATGGATGGTCGGCTTTGCCGGGGCATCACTTGTTGAGTGGCTCGCCACTGTCAGTGGTTTTATCTGCGTTTTTTTATTGATCAAACGTAATATCTGGAGTTTTGCCTTCGGTTTTGTGCAGGTGAGTTTATATGCCTGGATCTTCTTTGGGGTCAAACTCTATTCAGATATGTTGCTGCATATTTTCTATATGGGATTTCAACTTTACGGATGGTGGATTTGGTCTAGATCCACAGATGAACAAGGCCATATCAGCCCCAATCCAGGCAAATTGAGCGAATATTTGCTGTGGATAGTGGTGGCAATGATAACCACTATTGGATTGGGCAGTGTTATGGCGCATGGCACTGACGCCAGTTTTCCTTATGCCGATGCCTTTACCACCTGCGCCAGTCTGGTGGCACAATGGCTGTTATCCCATAAAAAACTGTTTAACTGGTTGTTCTGGATAGTGGTCGATGTGGTCGCCATTGTCATTTACTGGCAAAAAGGTTTATATCCTACTTCGGTATTATATTTATGCTTTCTGATTATGTCAGCGGTGGGGCAATGGCAATGGTGGTTAAGTTATTCTCGGGTGACTAAACCTGTTGTTATAGCTAAATAAGCAGGGTTTAATCATCGATTAAACCCTGCTTGATGTTATGCCTCTTCATCCTGAAAAATATCTTCAATCGACAATTTAAACAATCTGGCTGCTTTAAAAGCCAGTGGTAAACTGGGATCAAATTTACCTTTCTCGATGGCATTAATGGTCTGACGTGATACTTCCAGCGCGTTGGCTAAATCGGCTTGAGTCCAGTCTCGCTCGGCGCGTAATACCTTTAATCGGTTTTTCATTGGTACTTTCTCCGGCCAATGAATACACCAATTAGGTAGGTAATACCAATGATAAACATCAGGTTCGACAATGTATTTTTTACATTAAGTAGCTGATCACCCTGAATGGTGCCGTAAGCCATACCAACGATAACCACCACGCCTAATGTCAGCGCCATGGCCTCTAACTGAATTTTCTGTTGTAACTCATCCTGTACCTGCAAATGTTTGTGATTAGCGACCAACATACCAATACCAACCAGTAAATTAACTATGGTGGCTGCATGGCTTAACATTGTTTGCTGCCATAAAAAAATAGGGCCGAAGGTGGCTAGTGCCAGTGTAACTAACCATGCACCTGTCCAGTACGCCATTTTTAAGGTGTTGCTTTTCACTTGGTTGTGCCAATTATCTTGCTTGGACTGTGTCATTTGTCTATCTCCTTTGTCTTTAAGTAAAGTAAGCTTGACTTAATATAAACTCAGAAATACTAAAGTCAAGTTTATTTTACATAAAGAGTGGTTTGATTTACTTTTATTGGATGAAAATGCTAATTCGTCGTTGTGGGAGGTTATTCGATTTTATAGGGTAATAAGCTCTGCGCTTGGTTTTTGTATTCGTTTAGCTGCGTGGCTTCTTCGACAACAAAGCGATCTATCGCGTTATGAAAAGCGGGTTCCAGTAATTTATGGGCCGAATAACACCATACCGGCTCGAAGCCGCGCAGGATCTTATGCTCACCTTGAGTGCCGGGATTAAACAGATTGAGTTGATTCTCGATGCAATATTCAATGCCCTGATAAAAGCAGCATTCAAAATGCAGGGCGTCAATTTCCTCCAAACAGCCCCAATAGCGGCCATACAAAGTAGTTTGGTCATGTAAAAATAATGCGGCAGCGACAGGAATACCTTGTCGATAGGCCAAAACCAGCATTAGTTGCTCTGGCATGGTTTGACGTAACTGCTGAAAAAATCCCTGACTGAGATACCCCCCGTGACCACTGCGTTTAAGGTAAGTGGATTGATAACATTGATAAAAGTAGTGCATATCATGGTCGGTTATCGCTTTGCCATTCACACGTTTAACGTCAACTTGGGCTTCAGCAATGCGTTGCCTTTCCCGTTTAATGCTTTTGCGTTTGCGTGATGTGCAACGAGCCAGAAAATCATCAAAGTGCTGGTAATCACGATTAAACCAATGAAACTGAACTGATTTACGTAACGCATATCCGGCTTGCTGTAGTGCTGACTGTTGAGCCTCGGGAATAAAAAGCCAGTGCATGGACGAGAGTGAGTGTTGCTCAAGGTAGGCGTCAATTGCGCTGAATATTTGTTGGGTTTGTTCTTTACTTAGCGGTTTGGTGCTGATTAAACGCTCTCCGGGAACCGGGGTAAAAGGAACTGCCGCTATCAATTTAGGATAGTAGTTTAATTGATGTCGTTGATAGGCCTCGGCCCAGGCAAAATCAAATACATACTCGCCGTAGCTGTGAGTTTTAAGATAACAAGGCACGAATGCCAGTAACTTATTGTTTTCATATGCTGTTAAATAGCGCGGTTGCCAGCCACTGGTTGGGTCGACGCAATGCTGTTGCTCCAGGGCCAGAAAAAATTCGTATTGTAAAAAAGGACAATGATTAAATTGCAAACATTGATATTCATCAGCGTTAATCGCTTCGATGTGATCAATAAAAAGGATATCTAACGGCATAACCTCAACTTTGCAACTAGCTTGAAAAAGTCTGAACTATTACACTGAGCCTATCAGTTTCAATCCGGCTTGTTTAATGATTTTTTTGTACAATGACAGACGATAATGCACAAACGATTCGCGATACGTTAATTAGGTTGCTTTCCCGTCGGGAGCACAGCGTTAAGGAATTGTATTTTAAACTACAGTTAAGAGGTTATAGCGCAAAAGACGTGGAGCCTCAGCTAAACCGTTTAATTGAACTGGATTTGCAAAGTGATCGCCGTTTTGCTGAAAGTTTTGTGCGGCAGCGTGTAGCCAAAGGTCAGGGCGAGCAACGTATACGCAATGAATTACGCGAACGAGACGTGAGCGATGAGTTGATTCACTTCGCCTTGCTTGAAGAACAAGTGGATTGGTTCGAACTGGCTAAGATAGTACATGACAGGAAATTCGGTGAAGCGTCGCCAATACTGAAGGCTAGCGAAAAGCAAAAACATCAGCGTTATTTGCAATATCGCGGTTTTAATTCGGAACAAGTGCGTTATGCCTGCCCTTGTGAATTTCACAGACAATCATTTGGAAAACGAAAGTAACGCTGGATTAGCCTGGTTATCTTGTCACAAGCGTATTTTAAGTATAAATATTGACACTCAAGTGGCATTTAAAGCACATTTTTTTGGTGCAAAAGTGGTTATGCTGTAAATAGTTAACTCTTTAAAGTAGGAAAAATGTCTTGAAAACACAGCAAGGCCAGCTCCACATCGCGGCAAAAGTTATTATTGTTTCTTTTTTTGCACTGCTTGTTAGTCCAATGTCTTATGCCGCACAGGGGCTTATCCAACAGCAAAGTGACGATGTGATCTATATTGGATTAGCTGTTATTGCCGCGGTGGTAATGGGATTGTCCATCTGGATTTTGCTGATTAAATCAGCCTTGAAAAAATCGGCTCAAACTCAGCAACAGCAAGCTACAGTGCTGCAAGACAAGCAAGCTCAACTTGACGGCGCCGAGCAGGCTATTTTGCACCTTAACGCTGCTGGGCAAGTCATTTATGCCAATCAGGCCATTGCATTAGTCTTAAAGACCGATCCGAAACAACTAATAAATCGTGAGTTAACCGAAGTCATCAGCTTGCCTGAAACCGGTAAATTAGTTCGTGTGATGTCGGATGGGATTGCCGCAAGTGAACAAATTGCGCTGGCAGACATAGGTAAGCATCTTGTGGTGGGGATTCGTCCTGCCAAAGATAATCATTCTGAACTGGCTTTTATGGTCTCGATTCAGGATGTTACCCGCCTGCAACAGGCTAAAGATCAGTTGCAATCTGAGTTAACTTTCGAGCAAAAGTTATCTGCTGTGGCACAACTTGGTCACATGAATATTGATTATCAAAATAATACAGTTTGTGTCGATCAAACCTTTGCTCGATTGTTACAGCGCCCGATACCTGAAGTCGATGGTTCATTAGAACAACTTCAAAAGCTGATTGTTAGTGATGACTGGTTATCGTGGAAACAAGCGTTGGAACAGGGAAAACAAGGTCAACCGTTCGAACTTAAATGTCGTTTTTTAACCCCCGATGGCGTGGCATATACGCAATTATACGGCTTGGTACAGGCTCAAGATGAAAAAGGTGAAGTCTTACAATTACGCATACGGGTGCAAGATTTAAATCAATTAGCAGCGTTGGAACAGCAAAATGCAGCCGATCAGTTAAAAATCAACAGTCTACTGGGGGCTAATCCTCATCCCATGTATTTTATGGATGAGCAGAGAAAACTGGTTAACTGTAATGCCGCTTTTGAAAAACTGTTTTCTACCCAATTAAGCCAAATTCGAGGCTGCGGAATCGATGAATTAAGCTTTCTACCTGACGACATCAAACAACAGCATAATGTTGATGAACTGATGTTGATGAGCATGGGAGGCGGCATGCTTAAAGAGATAGAACTGCGGTTAGCGGAAGATGACCTGAGGTCGATTCGTTTTAAACTTCAGGGCTATCGCCGAGCAGATGGAAAAATGGCCGGTTTGATTGGCTTGATAGAAGACATCAGTGAGCTAAAAGCCAGTCAGGCCCTGTTAGAACAGGAACGCCAGCGGTTTAGACAAATGCTCGATTTAGCCCCGGTTGCGGTCGCCATTATCGATCAGGACGACCATATTATTCAGGCGAATAATGCTTTCACTGAGCGCTTAGGATTAAGTGCCAAAGAAATGAAAAAGGGCTCGTTCTATCAATTGTTTAACGATCCGATTAATTCAGGTAAAGCGGCCAAGCAACTGCATAAAACGGGTAAGTTACGCGCATTTGCGGCTGATCTAAAAGGTGCCGGCGAGGACTTGCATCCTAGCGAGTTACATATCGATTTGTTTGATCCCGATACTCAGCAATATCTATGTTGGATTTCCGATATTAGTGATAAACAATTCCATCAGGACAAATTTGAAGGCTTGTTGCAACATAGCAGTATGCCAATGGCGGTGCTGAATGAAGATGGCTTTAGCAAACTTAATCCGGCGGCTTGCGAGTTTTTTGCCATTGAAGATGAAGACGAGTTATTCGGACTTTTCCCTTATTCCCCTGAACTGAATACCAATCAGGAAGCGGTTGAGAAACTGCAACAAAAACTCGACAAATTACGTCAGGATGGTCAGGCACAGAGCCTGGTCTGGCAACATCAGCGCAACGAACAGGCGTTACCCTGTCAGGCGACTTATGTGCCGATGTATAAAGGTCAGGAGCTAGATTCCATTTTATGTATCTGGATGGATATGCGAGCGATTAACCAAGCTGATGAGCAGCGCATGGCCGCAATAAACTTGCAACAGGCTGCTGAACGTCGGGTCGCTGAAAAACAACAATTGCTAGAAAGTAGTCAGGATCAACTTGCCAGTAAAGTGCAGTCATTGACCGACACCGAATCGAAGTTGCAGGAAGTGCAACAAGATTTAACTCAAAAGCAGAGCAAGCTATCAGACTTGGAACAGGCTCACCAGGATGTGACCGACAATTTACAGCGCTTAAAACAGGATTATGATCAAAGTCGCAATCTATTGGCTGAAAGCCAGCAAACTAATGCAGAATTGGAAGACCAGTTACAACAATCCAGCGTTAAAGTGAACGCGTTAGAAAAACAACGCAGCCAGATTGCCGATGCATTACAAAATAGCGAACAACAATATAAACGTGCCCAACAAGAACTGGCAGAAAGTGAAGCCACCAGCGATCGGTTGCAGCAAGAACAGCAGCAGCAGCAGCAAAAAATCAGTGAATTTGTTGAGCAAATCGAAGGCTTAAAATCATCAATTGAACAGAAAGACCAGCAAATTAGCCAGGTAAGTGGCCAGATCACTACCTTGCAGTCGCAGCTTGCCAGCTCCGGTGAAGCGGGAGAAAAATTGCGTGAGCAGTTACTTAATCAGCGTAAAGCCAGTGAACTGGCCGAACAGCAACGTCGCGAACTGGAAGAAACATGTCGCCGAGCGCAAGCTGAATTGTCTGGCAAGGCACGCCGTATCGATCACCTGCAACATGAAATGCAAAAATTTGAGGAAATGTCGAATCAGCAAAAAGGTGATATGGAGCAACAACAGAAGTTATTGCAACAAGAGCTGGAAGCCAAACAACAACAACTGATGGAAACGCAACAAATATTGGACGAAACCAAACGTCAGTCAGAAAAAGAAAAAGTTGAGAAAGAACAGCAGCAACAGCAATTGCAAAAAATGCAGGAAGAACTGGCAGAAGTGGAACGTCGTACTGCCGAACAACAGATGAAAATAGCGGATGCAGATAAACACTGGCAGCAACAACAACAAGCGTTACAGCAAGAGTTAGCGGCTAAACAACAGCAACTGCAACAGACCGAACAAATACTGAATGACGCCAAACAGCAAACAGAGGCCGAAAAGGCTGAAAAAGCCAAGCAGCAAAAAATCTTTGAAAAGTTGCAAGCTGAGTTAGCTGAAGTAGAGCAACGTACGGCCGAACAACAACAAAAAATGGCTGAAAGCGACCAACAATGGCAACAGCGCCAACTGGAGCTTAAACGCGAACTGGAAGAGAAACAGCAACGTCTGCAACAAACCCAGGAACAACTAGATAAAACACAACAGCAATCCGATGCAGAAAAATTACAGCGCATGGAGCAGCAGCAGAAGTTTGATCAGTTAAAAGTTGAGCTAGCGGATGTTGAAACTCGTGCGGTAAAACAGCGGGAAATGATGGAAGGCAGCGATGAACAATGGCGTCAGCATCATGATGAAATAGAACAGCAAAAGAAACAGTTGCAACAAGCCTTGCAGGAAGCTGAGAAACAGAATGCCGCGATTCAGGATCAGCTAAAAAATAGCATGCAGGAATTGCAAAAAGCTGAAAACCAGGTGACCGAAACATTATCCGGAGAACAAAAACTACAAGCCGAACTTGAAGAAGCTCGTCAACAAGCTGAACAACTTAAACAGGCATTGCAGCAACGCGAAGAGCAAGAATCTAAATTGCAGCAACAGCTTGAAGAGCAACAAAAAGTCTTACAGGACAGTGAACAGAATATTTCCAGTCTGGAAGGTGAACAAAAACAACTGACTGAACAATTGCAAGCGGTGCGTGAAGAGTATTCCACTACCCAACAAAGTCTGAGCGCGCAGGATAGTAATCAGTCTCAATTAGCCGAGCAGTTGAAAAAGCTTGAACAAGAATTACAAAACAGTAAACAGCAGTTGGATAGTAAAGAAAACGCCCTGCAAGATGCTCAGAAGAAACTGGAAAGTAGTCAGGCAAAATTAACCGAACAGGAACAGGCCTTGGTGGCTGCCCATAAAGCGGAACTGGAAGAAGCCAAATTGGCAAATCAGAAAGACGCAAAACAAGCGGCGAAACCTATTCCGGAATTTGCCAAGTTACCCATGCCGGAAAGTCCGGATGCCTGGTTTGCCTTGCTGCCCTTTTTACAAAACCATGCCAGTACAGAGCCATTGCCGGTTGCATTGAATTCATTGATGGATGAATTACAACAAGCCACCGATAAAACTAACGCTGCTGTAGAAAAAGAAGATGCCGGACAAATTCTGATTAACGCCAGAAAATTGGTCAATATTGCCAACAAGATTAACTCTGAACCCTTGACCGACCTCAGTACGCAATTGGAAGCTGCCTGTAAACAGGGGCAAGTGGACAGCATCTCGATTTTCTGGCCGAATATGCGTAAATCATTACAAACTACATTGCGGGTGATCTATTCACATTTGCAGATCTAATTTAATCATTCTGACTGAACCATGCCATGGATGGCGTTGAGTCTTAATTGAATATCTATCGCGCGTAAAATTGTTATATTTTTATCACTAATTCCCCGTTAAACCTGTGGCTTGCATCTGTAAACCGGCCCATTTTCATGATATGTTGCGCAGCTAATTTTTTAATCAATTTCGCTTTACCCAGTCAGGATTATCGATGATCAAAACCACCGCCGACCTTAGAAGTGCTTTTCTCAATTATTTTGCACAACATAATCACCAAAAAGTGAGTAGTAGCTCACTGGTTCCGGCCGATGATCCTACCTTGCTGTTTACTAACGCGGGGATGAATCAGTTTAAAGATGTGTTTTTGGGCGCTGATAAGCGCAGTTATACGCGTGCGGTATCGTCGCAGCGCTGTGTTCGTGCCGGTGGTAAGCATAACGATTTGGAAAATGTTGGTTATACCGCGCGTCATCACACCTTCTTTGAAATGTTGGGTAATTTCAGTTTTGGCGATTATTTTAAAACTGAAGCGATTAAATTTGCCTGGACTTTTTTAACTGAACATCTCGGTTTGCCGGCAGAAAAACTGCTAGTAACGGTTTATTCCGAAGACGATGAAGCCTTTGCCATCTGGGAAAATGAAATTGGTTTGCCCGCCGATAAAATTATCCGTATCAGTACATCGGATAACTTTTGGTCAATGGGTGATACTGGTCCTTGTGGCCCTTGTTCGGAAATTTTCTATGATCATGGCGAGCATATCTGGGGCGGTCCTCCAGGCTCCCCTGAAGAAGACGGTGACCGTTTTATCGAAATCTGGAACTTGGTCTTTATGCAGTTTAACCGTCAGGCCGACGGTACGATGGAGCCGTTACCCAAGCCTTCAATCGATACCGGTATGGGATTAGAGCGGATTTCGGCTATTTTGCAAAATGTCCACAGTAACTACGAAATCGATATTTTTCAGAATCTGATCAAAGATGCGGCTGACATTGTAGGTAGTGATGATTTACAGGATAAATCCTTACGCGTGATTGCTGATCATATTCGTTCTTGCGGTTTCTTAATTTGTGATGGGGTGATGCCTTCCAACGAAGGCCGTGGTTACGTTTTACGCCGAATTATTCGTCGTGCGGTACGTCACGGTTATAAACTCGGCGCCAATGATATTTTCTTTTATAAACTCTATGCCTCATTGATTAAACAAATGGGTGAGTTCTATCCGGAACTGCAAGCCCAGCAAGCTACGGTAGAAAAAGTATTACGGGTTGAAGAAGAGCAATTTTCACGCACCTTAGAGCGTGGCATGCATTTGTTAAACGATGCGATCGCTAACTTACAGGGCGATACCATTCCCGGTGAAACCGTATTTAAATTGTATGATACCTATGGCTTCCCAGCCGATTTAACCAATGACGTGGCACGGGAAAAAGATTTAAAGATCGATGAAGCCGGGTTTGAAGCCGCGATGCAGCAGCAACGCAAACGAGCCCAACAAGCCAGTAACTTTGGTACTGATTACAACGATGTATTGAAGTCCGAGCAGAAAACTGAGTTTACCGGTTACGAGTTTGAACAAGGTAATGCCAAGGTCGTCGAGTTATTTAGCCAAGGTCAATCAGTGGATAAACTTGAAGCCGGTGCCGAAGGAACGGTCATTCTGGATCAAACCCCATTTTACGCTGAATCGGGTGGCCAAATTGGTGACAGCGGTGTGCTGCGTTTGGCGAAGGGTGACTTTACCGTTAATGATACGGTTAAGTTAAGTCATGCGGTTGCCCACCAAGGGGTTGCATCGGTAGAACTAAAACTCGGTGATACGGTGAACGCGCAGGTCGCCACAGAGCGTCGTCAGGCAATTCGTCTTAATCACAGCGCCACTCATCTGTTACATGCTGCATTAAAAGACGTTTTAGGTGATCATGTTAATCAGAAAGGGTCACTGGTGGATGCTGAGCGTTTGCGTTTTGACTTCTCGCACTTTGAAGCGGTGAGTAAACAAGAAATTACTCAAATCGAAAATCTGGTCAATCAGCAAGTTCGCCTTAACCATCCGTTACAAACCAAACTGATGGAATTGGAAGAAGCCAAAGCCTCTGGAGCACAGGCCTTGTTCGGCGAGAAATACGATGAACAAGTACGTGTGGTATCGATGGGCGATTTTTCGATTGAATTATGTGGTGGAACACATGTCAAACAAACAGGTGACATTGGTTTGTTCCGCATTATTTCTGAAAGCGGTATTGCCGCCGGTGTGAGACGTATTGAAGCGGTAACCGGCCAGGCCGCGTTGGAATATACCCAGCAACAGGCTTCACAGTTGAATAATGTGGCTGCCTTGATTAAGTCTGATAGTGCCCATATCTACGATAAGGTGGCGCAATTAGTCGAACAAGGTAAAGGACTAGAGAAAGAGATAGCGCAACTCAAGCAAAAACTGGCTAGTCAGGCCGGGTCTGATCTGCTTTCTCAGGTTATTGAAATAAAAGGCATCAAAGTACTGTCTTGTGTATTAGAAGGGGTTGAAGCTAAATCCTTACGTGATATGAGCGATACACTCAAGAGTCAGCTAGGCAGTGGTATTTTAATGTTGGGTCTGGCTAACGGCGATAAAGTCAATTTGATCGCCGGTGTGACCAAAGACTTAATCGGTAAAGTGAAAGCCGGGGAATTGGTTAACTTTGTTGCTCAACAAGTTGGTGGTAAAGGTGGTGGCAGACCCGATATGGCACAAGCGGGTGGGTCACAACCTGAAAATTTAGCTACGGCGATTGCGTCAGTTCCGACTTGGTTGGAAGCGCAACTGTAAATTCGAATTTAGGGTAACCCCCTGATAATCGACCAGTTTTTGAAGTGACAACAGAAACAGGAGAGGTCGATAGCAATATTTGTGCTTCTGCTCAAATATAAGCTAACTTTAGAAGGGACTAATTATTGGAATAAACGGAATAGGAGCAAGAGAATGCTAATTTTGACCCGTCGTGTAGGTGAAACATTAATGGTTGGTGATGAAGTAACAGTCACCGTGTTAGGGGTAAAAGGAAATCAGGTTCGTATCGGTGTTAACGCACCTAAGGAAGTGTCTGTGCATCGTGAAGAAATTTACATGCGCATACAGGCTGAGAAAAACACCAAACTTGCTGCTCATGAAGAACCGTCAGGGGATGATGATTAAGCACCAATAGAGAAGGCTGGTTTTCCCAGCCTTTTTATTATCTTGGCAATACCCTTGAGATTATTACCCAGCCAATCCAAACCATCGTCTAAGCGGTTTGAATCGCTTCAATATCAGTTGTTCAATTCCCCATATTACTATCAGTGACATCCACAACAGGGGCAAAAACAACGCCATCATGGCAACAATTAAGGTGACTGCTTTGCCGGCTTTAGCGTCGGGTAGCGCTTGCGGAGCCCCTAATAGACCTTGTGGTTTACGTCGTCGCCATAATATAAAACCACTGACCATCATAATCACTAATCCGCTGGTGGTGATTAGCCCAAGTAGCTGATTAAACCAACCAAATAACTGTCCTTCATGAGCAGATATACCAATGCCAATGACTCTATCTATCGTTTTACGGTCAGAAAATGTCTCGATTCGTGTTAATTGACCATCGTGACTGAACCACGCATTACTGCGCAACATGCGGTTTTGATGGTTAGATTGTGCCTTCCATTGCTGGGTGTTTTTATCGTCGATGGATAATATTACCGGCGGGGCTAAATCCAGTTTGTTGACACGAGCTAATACCGTTTCACTCAAATCAACATGGTTTAAAGCTGAATGGCTCATGTGCTGGTGTTCTTGGGCTCGACTGATACTCCAATCCTGTTGCACGGGAGTCGCTAACCAACTGCGTACCTCTTTAAATACGCTGCCCCATACCAGTGCCCAAGGTAAACCGGTTAATAATAAAAATAGAGCCAGAGAGGATAACCACATACCAGTTACAGCGTGTATATCGCGCCAGAATAGCCGCTTGCCTTTATTTAAGCGGGGATACAAAACACCCGCCAAGCCGGATGCGTGTTTGGGCCACCATAAATATAAACCGGACACTATCAGCACCATCGCCCAACAACCGGCCAATTCAACTAGCACTGAACCCGTATTGCCAGCTAATAGTTCACCATGAAAGCTGCGCACCAACTCAATAAATTGATTTTCTTTTTTTACCACCTTGAGCACATCGAGGTTGTACGGATTGACATAAACTCGCCACGGTTCCCCTTGCTTTAATAACTGAATAATCACCGCCTCGTTTGCCGATTGAGGCAGTTGATAATTTACAAAACGACTTTCCGGTATGGCCGACAATGCAGCTTGTATTTGCTGGTTGGCGCTAGCGCGATGAGCTTCAACGGTTAATGTATGAAAAGGTTGATCAATCCAGTCTTCTATCTGTGGCTTAAATAAAAATATCGAGCCGGAAATCGCCAGCGTCAGAATAAAGGGCATGCAGAATAACCCGGCATAAAAATGCCAGCGCCAGATGAGCCGATAGAGTTTACGGGAAACATTGTATGTATCCTTGTCAGGGGAGGGGTTACTCGATGCCATGGTGCAGATCCATTAAATATCGTAAGCGACACTGAAATGCCAGGTTCTGCCTGGCCAAGGGTGAGCAACATAGCTGATTTGATTGCTCAGGTTATCCACGCCCAGACTGAATTTAAGATTATCGTCCCAGTGATAGGTAGATTTTAATCCAATACGTAAATAACGGTCTTGTGCTCCATATACATGGTACGCGCTATCCAGATTATCCGTGCGACCATAGCTGTTGCTAGCGTACTGCATATTGGCACCGATATCCCATTGTTCGGATAATGCATAATTGACCAGCAAGTTACCGCGCCATTTCGGCATGCGTGGATAGACTTTACCTTCTATATCTGGATTTACACTATTTTTAATAATTGTCGAATCGGTAAATGCCAGATTGGCATTCAGGTTGAGTCCCTCGAAACCGATATCCCGTTGTTGATAGATCAATTCGACACCGCGAGTCGTGACTTTTTCAATCGGTACAAAGGTACGCACCGATAATCCTCCCGGTAAGGTAGTGGATTGGGACTCAATCACATCATGAATATTTTCACTGAATAAATTCACCCGTACGTAACCTTTGTTTAGCAAGTAATCAGCGGATAGGTTGTGGTGGATCCCTGCTTCCGGGCGTAAATCGGGATTAGCCTGACTAACGGTATTGTAAGCCTGATATTGGCTGAATAACTCTTCTACAATCGGGAAACGATACGCTTGGGCTAACGAATAACGAAAAGCCCAATCCTCATTTGGTTGATAGGCCAGTGAAAACTTGGGTGAAAATTGGCTGTTCGAGGTTTTGGGGACGTTAATGAGATCAAGTTCAGGAGTTTGGCTGTCATCTTGTGAATAATAGCCCTTAGCACTGTGGAACGACTCATAGCGGCCACCTAAGGTCATATCCCACTGTTGAGTCATATGCCAATTAAGTTGCGCAAATAAAGCGTTAATGTCAGTTTCGCCACCGCTGCTATTGTTTAGCTTATCTTTGCTACCATTGGCGTAATCGGCAGAGTCATAAATGGCAATATTGAGCTGGTAAGCCTCATACCGGGCGCCGGTAACCAGGGTTAGATTGTGATTGGCAAACTGCTCAACGGTCAGTTTGACTTCAGCGGTTTTCCAACCTGTATCATGATAATCGGTAATTTGACCAGCTGGAGTATAGGCTGGATGCTTAGGGTTGGTCAGCGATGCCCGTGTCTGGTCATTAATAATGCCAAAGTGACTGAGATTGGCCTCAAGGCCAATGGTGTCAGAAATATATCCTTTTACCCGCAGACCAATAGATAAGCTATCGCGATCCATTTGGCTAACATTCAAGCGGCTGGCGGGAATAGAAAACTGCTGACCATTTTGACTGACATCTCCTCCCCAGACTGGATTTCCATTACTATCGATCACATAACTGTTCGCTGAATCGGCCACTGAACTTCTATCTTCATAAGCGATATTCAGCAAGCTGGACCAATTGCCAAAATCGTAACCCAATTTGAATTTATAATTATCTGTACCGGTATCAACCACTCCGGTGTCACCAAAGAATCGTTGTGAACGCCCGAGCTCATCCATTTCGGAAATAGCGCCGGTAACCTCGATAGGCTGATTGTCTGAGGGCTTTCCTCCGTAGTAAAATGATTGTGGCTGACTGTCATTTTGTAGATGGTTATAAGAGAAATAAACACTCACATCGTCAATTTTATTGCCATAAGAGACAAAACTTTTATAACCACTAACACGGTTATCAAAACCATAATCAGCAAAGTCTTGGCTAAAATAACTGGCATCGAAATGAAATTCTTGTTGCTGAGGAATGGCGGTTTCGATTAATACCACTCCGCCCATCGCATTGCCGCTGTATTCGGCCGAGAAGGGGCCATACAGGACTTCTACTTGTGCAATCTCACTGGCTGACACCATGGTCCATCGCGGTGAACCGTTCCAGCGGGATTGCAATAAATAATGTAATGGTACGCCGTCGGCAAACACCATCGAACGTGAGGTTTGAAACATATTTGAGCCGCGTAATCCTAAGGTGCCATTGGCATCACCGATAAAGCGGCGACGGATCACGATACTCGGAGCAAACTTAACAATATCCTCCGTGGTTGCGGCATTAATACTTTGCATATCTTGTTGCTGCATAGTAAAGCTGGGGCTAACCGATTCTTGATTAAGCGAAGATTGCGCCCCCCATATGGTAACTTTTTCAACGTCTTTATCGGGTGTGTCCGGGCTTTGTTCGGCCAATACCGATGTACCAATCAGCGACAATAACAATGTAAAAATGTGATGACGGGGGATGAAAAACTGCATGCAACTACCGAGGGATTTGAATCGTGCTCAGTAGTTTAAATAATCTCTTTTATTAGACAATGTGGCAAATTGTCGCACCACGGAAAATCGCGACCAACCACATTGCGCTGCTTTTTTAATATTAATTTGTTAGCGTAGGCATATAGCTAATTTCTGGTATGCATTTATGAGCGAACAGCACTTTCCACTCACTGACTTTATCGAATACCCGCAGCAACAGATGTTACAACGGGCACAGCAATACTTGGCGGACTGTCGGCGACGTCATTCAATCCGTCAGTTTTCAACCAAGACAGTACCCCAAGAGATTATTGAACAATGTATCTTGGCGGCTGGCAGTGCGCCCAGTGGAGCCAACCATCAACCCTGGCATTTTGTCGCCATTAGTGATGCAAAGGTTAAGGCACAAATACGCACCGAGGCCGAAGCTTTGGAGCACGCGTTTTATGCCGGTAGAGCAGGGGATGAGTGGCTGGATGCACTCAAACCCTTGGGAACCAATGCTAAAAAAGAGTATCTGACAGAGGCTCCGTGGTTAATTGCCGTGTTTAGTCAAAAACGTGGCGGGATAGAGCAGACCGATGATAAAACTAATTATTATGTGCACGAGTCGGTGGGCTTAGCCTGTGGTTTTTTAATTCAGGCATTACATCATGCGGGGTTGGGAACCTTAACGCATACACCCAAACCAATGAGCTTTTTAACCAAGGTATGTCAGCGAGATGCGGATAATGAACGACCCTTTATGTTGATTGGGACAGGTTATCCGGCTGATAATGCCACCATTCCCGCGCATGCACTTAAAAAGAAAGCACTGGAACAGATTTGTAGTTTTGTTTAGCCCAAAGCAAACATACTAGGTACTTATTTTTGACAACCACATCAGGGATCCCAATGAAAAAATTAAACCTAATACTCAGTAAAGCGTCAATGGTGCTGGTGAGTATATTTGTCATGTCAGCTTGTGTTGCTACCAAGCCAGATGCGCAGACCGCCCCAATTAAATCGGTAAAGCGTACGGTTAATCCTTCATTTGATTGTAACAATGCGGAACTCAGTTCCATT
The DNA here is from genome assembly GCF_048268085.1 of Neptunicella sp. NCBI lineage: Bacteria > Pseudomonadati > Pseudomonadota > Gammaproteobacteria > Alteromonadales > Alteromonadaceae > Neptunicella > Neptunicella sp. The sequence continues at coordinate 72,096 of NZ_JBLWWF010000016.1, forward strand.
GAACAACTAGTGTGTCAGGATAATGTGTTAGCTCAATTTGATCAGCAATTGGGCAACGTCTATCAGCAAGCCTTAGCGAAGGTGCAGGGACAAATGCTAGACCTATTGAAGTCAGAGCAACGCGGGTGGATAAAAGGCCGGGATGAATGTTGGAAAGCCGATGATAAAGTGCAGTGCACTAGTGATATGTATCATATGCGTATTGCCGAGCTACAGGCACGCTTTAAGCTGGTTGATAGCATTGGCCCGATTACATACCAGTGTGCAGAACCAGCAAATGGCGAGCTTAGCGTCACCTTTTATCAATCTGAACCCGCTACCCTGATTGCAAGCTGGAACAACAGTATGTCTTTGATGTATATCGAACCGGCGGCCAGTGGGGCCAAATATCAAGGTCGCAATACGTTATTTTGGGAACATCAAGGCGAAGCAAAAGTTAAATGGGGGCCAGATAGTCCCGAAGCAATCTGCAAAAAGAAGTAGTGTTATTGGCTTCGCCAACGGTGATTGATGATTAATTACAGACTCGATTTTGGAGCCTGAGCTTATTTGCAAGAGTTTCTGCGCATATCTCAACCACACACGCATAAAAAAAAGCCCCGTCGTATGACGAGGCTAATCTAATATGGCGCGTGTGGAAGGATGACTTCGCACATCCATGTGCTACGCCCTTCGGGCCGCACTGCGTGCGTTCAAAAATGTTCCAGACATTTTTGTCAACCCTCCTTCGTCGGTTCAAATCCTTCATGCAGGCTAAAAAACAAAAAAGCCCCAACGAACTGCGTTGGGGCTTTTCTATTTTATATGGCGCGTGTGGAAGGATTCGAACCTCCGACCGCCTGGTTCGTAGCCAGGTACTCTATCCAGCTGAGCTACACACGCGTGGTAAACTTGTTGAGCAATTTGCTCTTTCACCGAATTAACTATACAGCTAATTGTTAATTCTGGCGAAAATAAATCTTCTCGAAATGGCGCGTGTGGAAGGATTCGAACCTCCGACCGCCTGGTTCGTAGCCAGGTACTCTATCCAGCTGAGCTACACACGCGTAATGGCGGAGAGAGAGGGATTCGAACCCTCGATAGGGATTAACCTATACGCCCTTAGCAGGGGCGCGCCTTCAGCCACTCGGCCATCTCTCCGTTTCGAGACGCCGCAGTTTAATGATTCAGGTGTGGAAGTCAATGGTTTTTTGGTTGGAAAAGACCTTGTGACGGGATTTTGAACAAAACACTCATTTTCTATACAGAAACTATTGAAATATGGTGTGCTGCCAGATATTTATGTCTAAACAAGTTTGGTTTTAGGTATATTTATAAAAAGGGTAATACACCACATAAATAGAATTGAGAGGTGTCATAGTGAGTGGAGTAAAAAGGGAAATTAATTTTCAATTTCTGGCTGAACCGACCGATGTGAACTTTGGTGGTAAAGTACATGGTGGTGCTGTGATGAAATGGATGGATCAGGTCGGTTATGCCTGTGCAGCGCAATGGAGTGGTTATTATTGTGTCACCGTGTCCGTTGGTGGGATCCGTTTTTTTCGGCCCATATTGGTGGGGCAAATGGTCACATTGAATGCCAAAATCGTGCATACCGGCAACAGCAGTATGAATATTTTTGTGGCAGTAAAATCCGGTGATCCACAGAAAAATAATATGGTGGATACCTGTCGCTGCATAATTTCTTTTGTTGCTCAAGATGCATCTGGCTACCCGGTTGATGTGCCAACTTGGGTTGCCGAGACGGATGAAGACAAAGCGCTAGAATCCTACGCGGTGCATGCTAAAGAATTTTCTAAACAGTTGGAAAACGAACTGTTGGCTGCTATCAAAGAATAAAATCAGCGTAGATAGCCATTTTTTTAGTGTCTGTTATTTCGCTGCCATTAATAGTGTAAGAGTGGCTTTATGGATGGCTAAGCATCGTTGGTCACTAAAATACTCACCGCAGGTGGAGCGCTGCGGTGAGTCCGGCAGCGCCGATAAATTGTTACAGACCTAAACGCGAAAGCATTTGTTTGTTTTTGTTGTTCGGATAGTAACGGGCTAACTTTTCTAAGGTTTCTACCATTTTTGCCTGATCTTCTAATTCGTTATAACAGCCTGCAGCTAACTTCAGCCAGCTCTCTTTAGGACTTTCTCCGCGATTTTCACTGTCATTGATTAATTCATTTATCTTTTCTAATGCTTCATCGTAATGAGCCAATTTAAATTTCACTATGGCAAAATTGGATTGTGTTTTATTAGGCAACGTTGGTTGCAATTGATAGCGGTGCTCAAAATAACTTTCAGCTTTATGCCAATCCTCATTTACCATGGCTATCCCGGCTGCCTCATTGAGTACTTTAATGAATGATGATGTCGGTACTGCGTCACCGATTTTAATTGCGTTATTTTGGGCTGTGGCCGCTTCCTGAAGTTTTTGTTGACTAACAAATGCGATGGATAAGGCTTCCCAGTAATAAAATTGCTCGGCCTCGGAGTAACTGGCTATTTCAGGTTGAATTTCTTGTAAGAAGGTAATGGCAGTGGCTCCATTTCCGTCTGAAGTCGACTGATAAGCTTGTTTAAAAAGGCTATTCAGCGACTTATTTGTAAGCGTTGGCGAGTCGACGGATGTGGCATTGGATATGCCCATCCAAGAGGTCATTAAAATCATTGCAATAGGAGCAAATAAATAGCGTTTTTTCATTTTTATTTCCTTATTTAAATGGTTCACCCGTTTTAGGCTGAACTTTTGCTTGGAGCTCATACCTAAAACTGCTTGATTGGGCAAGGAATGAGAGTGTTGAGATAAAATAAGTTGAATTAACTGCTGCTGGTAATGGTGTTGTGGCATCTGGTGACGGCAGTGCTCATCGCAACTCAATTCAATTTGCTGACGGGCATAACGAGCCATTAACCAGATTAGCGGATTCCACCAGAATAACCGCTGTAACAATGTGATGACCCATAGCCAAAGATGATCCTTTTGCTGCCAGTGGGTAAACTCGTGCAATAGGGTACATTTCAATAAGTCTTTATCTTGCAAAGCGTCATCTATCCAGATAATCGGCTTTGGCAGTCCTGTCAGCATGCCGCTGATGGGGGCGGATAAACGGCGGACGGTAACAGGTACATCAGTTTTATCCAGTAATTGCCATAGTTTGTTGTCGTTATGGGAACGTTTATGCCACTGGCGATACAGGCGGCAATATTGAACAATATCTACCAGCATCAGCGTGCTACCGATAGCTAAAACTGCAAGCCACCACCAGTCTAAAAGTGAATTCCAGACAAAGCTGTGATGGCGGGTGACAGAGGCTATATCAAAAGAAGGCAATGGAATGTAGGGTATAAAATCAGCTGACTGCTGAATCGCAGGGGCTAATCTTAATTCGTACAAATAAGGCCAGGGGATCAACCAGCAAAACATACTCATCAGTACAATGTAGAAACGCAATCTGGCGGGGGCATGTTGTAGTGTCAACAAGGCGACCAGGCTAAATAGTGTTGCACAGAGATTAATGTTGAAATAAAGCTCCATATGACTTCACTCCTTATTCTGACGTTGTTTGTCAATAAGCATGGCTTGCAGGGATTCAATATCACTGGTACTTAAGGATTCGTTTTCGATTAAATGGGCAATTAACGTTTTTGGTTTGCCAGCAAAAACACGCTTGAGTAAACCATTCAATAATGGAGTTGATATCGATTCTCTAGCGACTGCGGATGCATAATAGATGGTACGTCCAATTTGACCGGTACGTCGTAAGGCAGATTTTTGTTCCAGCCGATCAATAATGGTTTTGACCGTTGAATAACCGACATCCCGATCTTGACTAATTATTTCGTGTATTTCCGGGGCTGAGGCTTGAGGCTTTTGCCAAAAAAGCTGCATCACATCCAGTTCAAATTCACTCAGTTTCATTTTAACCTCTACAAATGTCGATATAATATCTACATTTGTAGAGTATAAAAACTGAACAGTCAAATCATTTATTTAAAAAGTGCCAAGAAAATGAATTTTGATCCGAAAGTGATTAGCCTGACATTAACTTGGAGTGGCGAGTTATCGCTAAGCTGATTATTCAGTAAAGATGCAATTGCGGCCGGTTCGTTTGGCTTGATATAGCGCTTTGTCTGCTCGTTCAAATAGGGCATCGAAGTCATCATCTTGCTTCATTTGAGCAATACCAATGCTAACGGTGAGGGTCTCTCCTGAGGGAATTTTAACTTGTCTGGCGCGCTGCAGAATACGCTCGGCCACCATTAATGCTGCTTCTGCCTCGGTGTCCGGTAATAACACGATAAATTCGTCGCCCCCAAAACGTCCTAACGAATCAGAAGGACGCAGTGAATACTGTGCCGTTTCAGTTATGTGCTTAAGCGCCATATCACCCACGCTGTGACCATATTCATCGTTGATATGTTTAAAATGATCGATGTCAAACACGATAAGGCAAAGAGGACGTTGCTCCCACTGGCTTCTGCGTAACTCAAGTAACCCTTGCTGTATGATGTGATCTCTGGATGCCACTTGGGTAAGGCTGTCGGTAAAGGCCATATTGCGCAGGTATTGGTTATCTTTGATAAGCGCGGGAATGGCTACGCCAAACATGGTATTGGCCGCAATGACATTGATAGCAAACTGATAAACTAATACATAATCCATTAATCCTAACAGATGCACCAGAAATACGATGATCAGACTGGTTAACGTTAAACTTAAAAAGCTGAATAGTGGGCTTTCAGTACAGGCTATCCACATGTGGGGGATCACTAGGAAAAATATCGCAAACGCACTGACTTCAGCCCCACTTAGTTTGGCCAACAGCATTGATGCCATAACCAATAAAATACAGCCGATTATTTTAAAATAGTAGTGATCAGAAGGGCCTATCAGTTGGCTGTCGACCAGATCTTTGAGGTTGAATTTGGCGTGCTTGAATAGTTTGCTCAAAAGCCCGGTAAACAATGGGGTGAGTATCACAATTCCTGCCATATCGCCAATCCAGAACGGTAACCAGGTTCGATAAAAATCGTCTGCAGGCATCATATTCGAGCCAATTAATGCGATTAAAACGCAAAATGTGGTTATTAATGAAGCCACCGCTGCAGTGACTAAAAAGCTAATAATAAACTGTGGCAAACTTAGTTTTTTGCTGAAGTGGAGCCAGCGTAGAAATTTACTGGCCAGGTAATAGGGCAGAATATGCGCAATACCAAATAATAATCCGGCTTTTAGCAAGTTAAATTGAGTGAGTTGGATATGGTAATCGGATGCCGTTTGCATTGTGACCCATATCGCAGCAATCATTAATGTTGGAACCGCTGTTATGCCGAGCAAGAACAGTGCGGCTAGAGTGAGTCCTGCAGCGGGAAACCACACACTGGCATGGGCGGTATATTCGACTAAGGCACTCAAATACCATACTGCCAGCCAAGCGAGTAGCAGCAAACCGTGTCGTAATAACTTGTTACCAACAGAGCTTGAGATTAAAGCACGGTGTAGGTTGAGTATCATATTAATACTGCCCTTTTAGCGTATGGTTATGAGTACTTTGAGTTGAAAACGAGATAGTAAAATACTTTCCTCAACAGCCAGTTTGCCTATACATGAGTCAACCATAACAACAGGGTATAAAACAGTGCAATGACAGAAGAAAAAATCAGAATGTAGATATAGCCTTTTTTGCCTTGTTCAAAGCTGTAGTCATGTTGTCGTAAATATAAAAACCAACCCAAACATAACAGAGTCGGAATTAGAAACAGAAACTTGATCAAAGCCTACCTCATTAATCACAATTGATTACTCATTTTGATAGGCAAGTATAACTCATTGATTTGTAGATACTACTGCAACGAATTGAATATTGATCTGAGTCAGACGCACTTCAATTAATTGGGGATATCTTAGGGCGTGTTGTCTTCCGCAGTATGGATTTTATTCAATCTAAACCGCAACACACCCTAGTGATGACTAATACTGTTTGGCTTTTTGTTGGTAGTAATCATGCAACACTTGCCAGGCTTTTTTCTTTTTGCCATTGCTGCCAATGATGCCTTTGCGGTTATAGTCGTCCTGAATGTTCGGTAATAAACGTCTGGGGCTGCGGAAATCCACCAGAATCCACGGTGACATACCGCGTAACTGCGGGATTTTCTCCAGCATTTTTAAGCTTTCCTGATACAGATATTCCTGATGCTCCTCGGTCCACATGGTCATCTTGTCACCATGTTTACCTTGCAAGGCACCACCGCCAAATTCGGAAATAAATACTGGTTTATGTTGTTTAATATCCCATTCAATACTGGCGGCTTTATCCGGTAATCCATCGTACCAACCCACATATTCGTTAAAGCTGAGAATATCCACGTAATCGGCAAACCGGTCATCCACGGTAATCACATTGTCTTTGCCCTTCACATAATGTTTTTCCAGCGCAGCACTGATCAGGCGGCTATCATCCATTTCGCGGGCAATAGCAGAAATGCGTTTTAAAAAGTTAAGGCGACTGTCGCCACGAGGCGTTTCATTGGCCATCGACCAGACAATGACTGAGGCGCGGTTTTTATCCCGGCTAATTACCGAACGTAACTGGTTGGCGGCATTGTCAAAGGTGGCGGGATTATCGAACAGGATTGTCCAGTATACGGGATTCTCTTCCCATACGAGAATCCCCATTTCATCGGCGACTTTAAGCATGTTTTCATTGTGCGGATAGTGAGCCAGGCGCACAAAATTGGCGCCCAGTTCTTTAACCCAACCCAGCATCAGGCGGGCATCCTGCTCGGAATAGGCGCGGCCACCGCGTAGCGGATTTTCTTCGTGTAAAGAAATCCCTCGCAAGAAAACGGACTTGCCGTTTAGCAGAATATTATCACCTTCAACACTGATGCTGCGAAAGCCGATTTTGTCGCTGACTTTAGAGTCTTGTGTTTGCGCCAATTGCAGACTGACATCATATAAATTGGGCGATTCCGGTGACCAGTATTGAATGCCGCTGTTGGTTAAACTGAATGTTGCCCGGCCTTTATCGTTGGTTGTACTAACCGTCTTAATCCCTAGCTCTGGAATGGATAAGGTGACTTTTTGATTGCGAATCTTGTCCCCGTCTAATTGGGCGTAACCGCTAATAGTATTGGGATGATCTTTTTCTAGCTGGATACGATAATCCTGAATATAGTTTGCGGGTGTTTCGAGTAGTGTCACATCTCGGGTGATGCCCCCATAATTCCACCAGTCGGTATTGAGAGTAGGCACCGCATCACGACGACGTTTATTATCGACTTTGACCACCAGATAATTACCCTTGGCTTTGAGTAAATTGGTCACTTCAAAATTAAACGGAGTAAAGCCGCCTTCATGCATGCCCAGTTTTTTTCCATTCAGGTATACATGGGCTTCATAATTGACTGCGCCAAAATGCACAAACACGCGCTTACCCTCTTTTAGGGAATAATCAAAATCCTGTCGAAACCAAATCGTACCTTCGTAGTAATAAAGCTTGTCATTTTGAGTGTTCCAGTCACCGGGTATTTGCATGGTAGGTGAAGTGGCAAAATCGAATTCGACCCGATCCGACTTATTTAGCGGTTTCTGATCGATAAAATAAGCTTCAGCGCCAGGATTGTCCTGCTGATCTTTGGGCTCGTAGCGATAGTTATAAAAGCCGTTTTCATAGGGATCGACAATATAGTGCCAATCACCGTTAAGTGACATCACCGTGCGTGCTGACGGGTTCTGAATCAAGTTGCTGGCGTCGGTATGGGTTGCTACCAACAGAAAAACCGAAACCACTAGTGTGGCTAAATGACTACTGATCATTGTTTTAAATGTATGCATAGGGAAATCAACAGGCTAATTGAGTTATTGAAAGCCTAGCATTCCATATCCCGACGCAGAACAAAAGACATCGATTAGTAGTAGATAAAGATCGCCGAATTTTTAATAAAAAGCGGTACAAGTAAAATGGTATCTGGGGCTATTTGCCATCAAAAATACCCACAGTTTGGCGGCTAATGGCAATCAGTTCGCCATCCGGGTCCCAAATATTGGCTTCGGTATGCGCATACCCATCAGCCGCCTGACGAGTGTGAGCCTGATAAGCTATCCAGTCTGTGGGGGAAATAGTGCGGTGTGGGTGAATAAATTCCAGATTCCAGCTCATGCTACTGGCAGGAGCAGGCCAGCGTAACATTTGCAGTGGTGCGGGGGGCCAGGCATCGGCCAGCGCTATGATATGCGCATCTTCTATCTTGGCCGGTGGTTGGGTAAAGCGCATCCAACCATGGATTGCCGAGTGTTTGCTGCCGGTAAAAGGCATGCCGCCTTCGACCAGTGATACATCAAAATGGCGAAGAAATTTGGGCGTGATTTTGGGGATCTGGGGAATATATTTGGGCTTAGCCGGTAATAACATATTGTGTTTAGTCTGGTTTGCTACCCCAATTTTTGAACTTCTGGCAACGGCAAATAGCGCGACACATAACACGCAGACTTTGCCATCCTGAGTGGCGCGAGCTTCGGCCTGAGTGGCATTTTTACCTTCACGTAATATTTCCACCTGGATACTAAACGGGCTGTCGGGATTAAGAGGGCCAACAAAATTGGTGGTTAGTGAGCGTAGTAAGCGCTGCTGATCAATTTGATTACGCATGGTCTGATAAACCAGAGCCGCAGAGATACCACCAAAGGCGGTTCTGCCCTGGGTCCAATCCTTGGGGATCGACAGCGTCACGTCATCATTATCTTGTTGGCGGGCTAAGCCAAGTAATTCATCTATTAACATAGTGATTTCTCTTATTCACGTATTGAATAAGATTATCGTCATTACTGGTCGGATGTCTAGCCTAGTTAAGGCTATTTATCCTTGGTCATGCTTATTATGGATTGCTATTAAAATATTACAGATTTAGAGAAGTTCAGAGGACATAAATATCCTCTGGTTAGATAACTCAATCAATTACTCGTTTATGGTGCACAGTATCATTTCAATTGAATTGCTGGGTAACCCGCTTCTTCCAGTGCCATTATTATATCCTGATCTTCTATTTCACTATAAATAACGGCGGTTCTCTCAGGTAAATCAATTTCAACTTTTGCGGTACTTTCTAACTCTTTGATTGCCTTATTCACTAAGCTAATGCAATGGTTGCAAGTCATATCTTCGATTTTCAGTTTTAACATTAATTGTTCCTCCAAAGGTTAACACGCTTTTGTTAACAATTTCATTTTCAGGCTTACCATCATGGTAAGGTCAATTATTTTAATTTAATTTATTTTATTTTAATTTAATCGGTGATGTAGGCTTGACCTTGCCATAATGGCAAGCTTTAGTATCTAATTCAGTGGAATAAGATAAGCCCATGGGAGCACTTGTATGCACAATACAATCCAGTTGAGAATTGAAGGAATGACCTGTTCATCTTGTGTCGGTCGTGTCGAAAAGGCACTTCAAAAAGTTGAGGGTGTCGAACAGGCCAGTGTTAATTTAGCGGTTGAAACAGCAAGCATTAAAGGTACTGTAAATATTCAAAATCTAGTCGAGGCTGTCGAAGAAGGGGGCTATCAGGTCTCTACCTCCAAGGCCACCTATGGAGTATCGGGAATGACTTGTTCGTCCTGCTCTAGCCGGGTGGAAAAAGCAATGTTGAAGTTACCTCAGGTGCTCAAAGCAAATGTCAATTTGGCAACAGAGCAGCTATCGCTAGTCTTGATTGCAGAATTGTCTGAATCGGAAGTTGCAAGCAGTCTTGAAAATGCCGGATACAAACTTAATTCCGATACAAATAAGGCCGCGGATATTGCTCAAAGTGATAATAATAAAAGCACGTTTTATCAGGCTGACTGGTTTCCTGCTGTAGGTGCTAGTGTGCTTTCATTGCCACTCATTTTACCCATGTTTGGAATGTTGTTTGGTAAAGACTGGATGTTGCCGGCTTTATGGCAATGGATACTGGCTACTCCCGTACAATTTTACTTTGGGGCTAGGTTTTATCGCGCTGGCTTGGGGGCGCTTAAATCTTATACTGGTAATATGGATTTATTAGTCGCGATAGGAACAAGTGCAGCCTATGGTTTATCTATTTATTTATGGTGGATAAGCATCGGTCATGATGGGTTGCCGCATTTATATTTTGAAAGCAGTAGTGTCGTATTAAGTTTGGTGCTGATTGGTAAATACTTGGAACACAGAGCTAAACGGCGAACCACTAGTGCTTTGCGAGCACTGGAGAGTTTGCGCCCTACAACAGCGGCAGTGTGGCGCTTGGATAAATGGCAGCAGGTTAGTGCATCGACCGTTATTTCTGGTGAGCGATTACAAATCAAACCGGGCGAGCGAGTGCCTGTTGATGGTGTCGTGATCTCCGGACAAAGCCATTTGGATGAAGCCCTGATAAGTGGAGAGAGTCTGCCTGTCAGTAAAAAAGAGGGGGATAATGTCACCGGTGGTTCGGTTAATTTAGATGGCATATTAGAGATTAAAGCCAGTAGCGTAGGCACAGAATCGACGCTAGCCAAAATCATTAGGTTAGTAGAAGAGGCACAAGGGGCAAAAGCGCCTGTGCAAGCATTGGTGGATAAAGTGAGTGCGGTCTTTGTGCCTGTTGTTATGCTTATTTCGGCAATAACGTTATTGAGTTGGGGATTACTGACGGGCAATTGGCAACAATCCATTTTAAATGCCGTCGCGGTCCTGGTCATTGCGTGTCCTTGTGCACTTGGTTTGGCAACACCTGCCGCGATTATGGCTGGTACCGGTACAGCGGCACGTTTTGGCATATTGGTTAAAGATGCCAGTGCTTTAGAACAAGCGACTAGCATCGATATGGTCGTGTTTGATAAAACCGGCACCTTGACCGAGGGTAAGCCTGAGTTAAGTCAAATGAACGCCTTTATTGGCTCTGAGCAGGAGCTAATGCAACTTGCGGTGTCTTTACAGCAGCATAGTGAACACTCACTAGCCAAAGCGATACTAAACAAAGCGGCTGAAATGGCTATTTCCCCACAAGATGTTGAGGATTTTCAGGTTGTTTCCGGACTCGGTGTGAAAGCCAAATTAGATGATTCGAATTTATTATTTGGCAGCCAGCATATGATGACTGAACTAGGAATGACTTTGCCCCAAGATGTGATCCAAGTTCAAGGCGCATCAGTATCGTGGTTAGCTAGACAGCAAGGGGATAATTATCAATTATTGGGTTTGTTTTGTTTTTCCGACAAGCTCAAAGAACACGCACAAGCCGCCGTTGAGCAATTAAAGCATCAAGGCATAAAGGTCGCAATGTTGACCGGTGACAGTCACGCCAGTGCTGATTATGTTGCCAATATTTTGCAGCTAGATCAGTATCAGTCGGAAGTCATGCCGGCTGAAAAAGCCGCTTTTATTAAACAGTACCAACAACAAGGCAATCAGGTGGCAATGGTGGGTGATGGCATCAATGATGCGCCAGCATTGGCACAATCAAATCTGGGCATCGCGATGGCTACGGGAACAGAAGTGGCAGTTAGTGCATCAGCAATCACCTTGATGCGAGGCGAACCAAATCTGGTTGCATCAGCGTTGTTAATGGCAAAATTAACTTACCGGAAAATAAAACAGAATTTATTTTGGGCTTTTATTTTTAATGCTATCGGCATCCCGTTGGCGGCACTCGGTTATCTTAGCCCCATATTGGCAGGAGCGGCGATGGCCTGTAGTAGCCTTTTTGTGATTAGCAATGCCTTGCTTTTACAGCGCTGGCGTCCAAAGGAATAACCATAATGAAAAAATTAGTTACGATCGGCGAAGCTGCTAACATTACTGGGCTCTCGGCAAAAATGATCCGACATTATGAAGTGAATGGCCTAATTCCCAAGGTAACTCGTACGGATGCTCAGTACCGATTATATAACAGTCAGCAACTAAAATTACTGGGTGTTATAAAACAAGCCAAGAAACTTGGCTTTTCATTGGTGCAAATACAGGCTTTATCCGATTTGTGGCAAAATCCGAATAGAGCCAGTCGTGAAGTTAAACAACTCGCGGAAGAGCATTTGGATGAAATTAATTTAAAAATTAAAGAACTTAAGCAGATGAAAAAAGAACTGCAAGAACTGGCTAACAACTGCAACGGTGATGAAAATGCCAGTTGCTCAATTCTTGATGGTTTAGATAAAGTATAAACAGTGCAATACTTTATCTGGGGTGGATTACGTTAGGGCGTTTTTCGTTATCTGAAAGCAACAACCATTAGGGGTGAGGGGGTTAGAAATTCGGTCTCACCCTCGTTTCTAATCCTCGTCCAAATCACGAGCGGTTAATATTTGATATTGCTCAGGGGTTAATTGCGGTAATTTTTGCAAAAAAGCCACCATCGCCCAAATACGTTGATCATCGTGAGTCGCTCCCCATGCAGGCATCCCTGAAGCTTTTATGCCATGTTTAATCACCCAAAATTGGCGGCCTGCCAGTTGTGTCGCATCACCATGTTGGTGATCTTCTGTGTGGCTGCTAGCGGATAAATTGGGTGGCGCTGGGTATAAGCCAACACTCATATCACTTTTTTGTTTACCGGGTTTTAAGTGGCATCCCGCGCACATATCATTGTAATTAGGCCCGCCAGTCAGTAGCAAATCGGCAGACTCTAACGACGGTACACTGATTTCGGATGATGCGCGTTCAATCGAGTTTTCGCGTAAATTCTCTAATACCCAAAATTCGGCAGCACTGTGGGGAACATCAGCACCGATAGGATAAATACCAGAATAGATAAAGATCGCTGCTCCACCAATAGTCAGAGCGATGAATGCTAATAATGTATAGATAATTTTCATGGCTGTTGCCCCGTTTAATTAAGCGATCCTAGTGGTGATCATCATTGTGATCGTCATTGCCTTTGTGATCATGGTGATGGTCATCTTCTTCCTTCATGCCATCCATGTGTTTATCTACATGTTTACCATCGGCTTTTTTGTTATCCATCGTTTTGTGACATTTTTTCATCATTGCCATAATGACCGGATCACTTTTATCTACTTTGCCCTGCTCTATGTCTTGCATAACCGCACAATTTGGCGCTTCTTTTTCTTTAGCATGTTCTTTGGGATCATGAGCATAGGCATTCATCGTATAGGCAGATAAAACGAGGGTGAGTATAGAAATCAGTTTATGGGTTTTCATGGTTATTCCTTATTTATGGTTTAAAAATAATGATGCGCCGGGATAAAAAATACCGACACAACACGGATTGGTTTTATTGAAACCAGAAGCGTACTCCGGCTACCCATTGAGTCTGTCTGGTTGAGCGGCCTTCTAATTTAGTAAAGTCAGCGGTATTACCATATTGACCTGTCCACTCCACACCCAGATAGGGAGCGAATTGGCGGTTAAATTCATATCTCAGTCGTACACCGGCAGTTAGCGATGACAGGCCTTTGCCGACACCATTTTGTGCATCATCTTTACCGTAAGCGCTGAGCACCACTCGCGGTTGTAATACCAAGCGCTGGGTAATAAGCAGTTCATACTCGGCTTCAAAATCAAATGCGCTGCGTCCTTCTGCACCTACTGATACACTGGCATCGATCTCAAACCAGTAAGGTGCAATGCCCTGCAAGCCAAAGGTTAGCCATTGTCTTGATGGTCCTTCTGAGGTATCGAATTTGACACCCAGTTGGGTATCCCAAAAGGTTGTAATCGCATGACCCCACAGGATCTGGTTTTCACTCTCTTCCAGTTTACTATCAATAATTTCGCCTTCGCTTTTTACTACTAGGCGATCGTAACTACTGCCATACCAGGTTTGCATATCGTATTGAGTCGCATCGCCCAAGCCACTAGACAATCCATCTGCATATTCAAACCGGTCAAACAAAACCGTCCAAAAAGCGTGTTCATCGGCCATTTTAAGTTGTCTTGGTCCGGGTAAGGCAAAAGCACCACTATCTAGGGTTAAACCATCAGAATAAGCATGGGGATCCCGAGCATTGGGGGGCGGAGTGTTACTTTGACTGGACATATCCATGTCTTGCATCGAATCCATATCGGCCATTGAGCCATGGCCCATAGCGCTGTGATCGATGGCATAGGGATCCATGCTGTCGGTATCCTGATGCTGCATTTTGGAATGATCCATGCCTTGCATTGAATCCATATCGGTCATTGAACCATGTCCCATGGCGCTGTGATCAATAGCATTGGGATCCAGCGGCAATTCATCCGCATTTTTTGTCATAGGCGGTTGTGGATTATCACTATTTTGTTGCTGTGCCACGGTGGCCGTTGAAAACAAACACACTAATGCTGCAACCGCTGTTTTTTTATTTAATATCAATTTATTCCTCATGAAATCACCACTTCGCGAAACATGCCTGCATCCATATGAAATAGAAGGTGACAATGCCATGCCCACCGACCGAGTGCATCAGCGTTGATCAGAAAGCTAATCCGTTGTGCGGGTTGAACTGGGATGGTGTGGCGCCTAACCATAAATTCGCCTTTGTCATTTTCCAGTTCACTCCATACACCGTGCATATGCATGGGATGCGTCATCATAGTGTCATTTTGTAATATCACCCTCACGCGCTCGCCATGACGGAAATGCACCGGGGTGGATTTACCAAACTCGAGACCATCAAATGACCAGGTGTAACGTTCCATATTACCGGTTAGGTGTAATTCGACTTCGCGTTCAGGTAAACGTGGATCCAGCGGCCCCCCTACGGTATGTAAATCAGCCAAAGTTAACACCCGCCTGCCATTGTTACGTAAACCAATGCCTGGATCGTCAAGGTTGGTTCGCGGCATTTCCACCCTAGCATCGACAGACGGACCATATTCACTGCGTGCGTGATTAACGGTTTGTGAAGGCACTGCGAGTGGATTTTTGTGCTTGGCGTGCTTTTTGTGATCCATCGACATGCTACCGTGAGGCATCGAACTATGGTCCATTTGCATATTGCCATGATCCATATTCATGCCTGACATATCATCGCCATGAGACATATTGCCCATCATGTCTTTCATCGCTAGCCAAACGGGTGCATCGACGCTGGGCACTTCGGCTACCAATCCTTGTTTTACCGCCAAAGTACCGCGGGTATAACCAGATCGATCCATCGACTGAGCGAATATACTGTGAGCATCGTCGGTAGGTTTAACAATAATGTCGTAGGTTTCTCCCGGACCGAATCTAAATTCATCGACACTAACCGGTTCAACATCCTGACCGTCAGCCGAGACAACCGTTAATTTTAAGCCGGGAATACGGACATCGAAAAAAGTATTGCTAGAGCCATTAATAAAACGCAGTCGTATCGTTTCGCCGGGTTTAAATACACCGGTCCAATTATCATTGGGTGTGTAACCGTTCATCAGAAAGGTAAACGTTGTAGCGGATAAATCGGCCAAATCGGTAGGGCTCATGCGCATCTCATTCCACATTTTTCGCATGGAAATGGCCTTACCCATACCGTAACGGGACATATCATTGAAGAAATCCCGTGCGGTAGGTTGGTTATAGTTGTAATAGTCGCTTTGCTGCTTTAAATGGGCAAAAACCGACATAGGATGCTCGTTGGTCCAATCTGACAATTGCACCACCATATCCCGGTCAGTACTTATTTTTTCGCCTGCCTTTGGCTCAATGATAATGCTGCCGTACATGCCGGTCATTTCCTGAAAGCCAGTATGCGAGTGATACCAATAGGTACCGGATTGTTGCACTTTAAAGTGATAAGTGAAAGTTTCTCCAGGATCAATGCCCCGATAACTAATGCCGGGGACACCATCCATTTGGAAAGGCAAAAGAATGCCATGCCAATGCATAGAGGTGGACACCGACAAGCGATTAGTTACCCGGATGGTCACCGTTTCGCCTTCACGCCACACTAAAGTGGGAGCTGGAATACTACCGTTTATGGTGGTTGCTATCCGTTTTTCGCCAGTAAAATTAACTGCCGTTTCAGCAACGGTAAGATCAAACTCGTTACCGGTTAAGACATCCGTCTTGGCGGCACTAGCATAGTCTTGACCTTGTGCAGCAGCGATATGTCCCATCCCCATCGCAACAGAACCTGCTACGGCTCCCTTGACAAAATTTCGTCGGGGTAGACTAATAGGGGCAATGGAATTACCAATGTTTTTTTGCATAGTTCCTCTGGTGTTAATTAGCAGGATTGTTGTTGGAATATAGTTTAGATTAACAGTCCTGACTCCAGCATGACGGCTACATTACAAAAATGTAATGTTAGAGTAATCTGGTGGTTAATTAGGTAACGTACAATCCACTGGTAATAGATGAATGGGATAAGACCAATATGCGACTGTTAGTCGTGGAAGATGAGAAAAAAATCGGCGATTATCTGCTAAAAGGGCTGGAGGAATCCGGTTTTGTGGTGCAGCTTGAGCGAAATGGCCTCGATGGTTATCACATGGCAATGTCGGAAACGTTTGACCTGATTATTCTGGATGTGATGTTACCGGATATCGATGGTTGGCAAATTATGCAAAAACTTCGAGCGGCTGATTTATCCGTCCCGGTATTATTTCTGACCGCCAAGGATAGTTTGTCAGATAAGGTTAAAGGCTTGGAGCTAGGGGCTGATGATTATCTGATTAAACCTTTTGCCTTCGCAGAGCTGTTGGCTCGGGTTCGTAGTTTGTTGCGACGCGGTGCGCGTCAGGTTATTCCAGATGTACTAGAAGTGGCAGACTTGTTGCTGGATATTCCTAAAAGACGGGCAACACGGGGTGATACTCGAATTAACCTCACTAATAAAGAATTCTCGTTATTGGAATTATTGGTACGCGGTCAAGGTGAAGTATTACCACGTTCGCTGATAGCCTCACAAGTCTGGGATATGAATTTTGATAGTGAAACCAATGTAATAGATGTCGCCGTTCGCCGTTTACGAGCAAAAATAGATGATCCGTTTGCGACTAAACTGATCCATACCGTAAGGGGCATGGGTTATAAACTTGATGTAGACGATGACGACTAAATTTTCCGTTACAACGCCCATTTCGCTATCAAGCCGGGTGATTTTATTGGTGGGACTGACCTTAGTCCTTTCTTTTATCTTGCTCGGTACAGTGATCGATCATTCAATTCAGCACCATTTTGCTCAACAGGATGCCAATGAGCTGGCAGTGGTCGCACAATCGGTTAAAAATAAATTACAAACCTTGCATCCCGATGCCAATACTGACGAAATCCATAATGCATTAAAACAAGCGGTGGCCGGGCATCATGGTGTTTATTTTGCAATCTATTCCAGTCAAAAACAGCAGTTACTTTATCAACTTGATCAAGTGGATTTATCACCATTACTGTTATTTCCGGCACAGTATCGCTTATCTGCAGATGAATTGATTAGCTGGCAAAGCGGTCAACATGCCTATCGAGGGGGGAATTTGGTGGGATATATGCTGGATGCGCACCCAGTTAATGTTTTGGTGGCCGGTAATATGGATTTTCATATCGATTTCCTTGAACGCTTTCGGCAAACCTTATGGATGATTATGTCCATTGTCTGGTGTATCGCGATGATAGCTGCATGGTGGGCGGTTAAGTTAGGCCATCGGCCACTACTAAAAGTGAGTCGGCAAATACGTGATATCAGCACCGATAATTTACATATTCGTTTAAAGCCTGAAAAAATCCCTGATGAACTACAGGAATTAGTGGTGTCATTTAATACTATGATCAGCCATGTAGAGGCCGGTTTTAAACGCTTATCTTATTTTTCAGCCGATATTGCCCATGAACTACGCACTCCGTTAACCAATCTGGCCACCCAAACCCAAGTCGCGTTAAGCCGTGTCCGTAGTGTGGATGAATATAAAGAGATTCTGTATTCCAATCAGGAGGAGTTCGATCGGTTGACCAAAATGGTCAGTGATATGTTATGGCTGGCAAAAACAGATAATGGATTGATTGTCCCAACTCTCAATGAGGTGAATTTACACAGCGAAGTGCATGAATTATTTGAATATTTCGATGCTTGGGCAGAGGAATCACAATTAACACTGGAACTGACAGGACAAGCCACAATAAAGGCTGACAGAGATATGCTGAGACGGGCATTGAGCAATTTATTATCTAATGCTATCCGTTATTCGGCGGCACAATCTGTGGTGCGGGTATCAATCACAATCAACCAGTCTGAGGCCCAAATTGCGGTTGAAAATAATGGTGAAACCATTCCGCCGGAGCATATTTCACATTTGTTTGATCGCTTCTATCGAGCAGATCAATCCAGAACTCGCAATGGGGAAGGAAGCGGATTAGGCTTGGCCATCAGTAAATCCATTATTGATATTCATCATGGT
This sequence comes from Neptunicella sp., assembly GCF_048268085.1. Taxonomy (NCBI): domain Bacteria; kingdom Pseudomonadati; phylum Pseudomonadota; class Gammaproteobacteria; order Alteromonadales; family Alteromonadaceae; genus Neptunicella; species Neptunicella sp. Next base: position 90,395 of record NZ_JBLWWF010000016.1, read on the forward strand.
AATTTGACCGTTAGCTCGTCTCAGGGTCGCACTATTTTTACTATCACATTACCGTTGGTGCGTGCTGGGATTAATCACAAGCAAACACAGGAAACTGCCAGACAGTGCTGATTTTGCCACTTTCGACTAAATAGGTAACAGCACTGCATTGAGGTTGGCCATATAGATTAGTCAGTGAACGGGATTTTTGCATGGTGCTGACATAGTTGCCCTCACCACGAATGCTTATTAGGGTCGCACGGGATTGAATGCCGCTAAAATACAATTCCATTTGCGTTTGTAATTGCTGTTTTCCTGTGGTTTGTGCTCCGATATTACGGCCATTGACCTTATACCAATGAACATCATCGGTGACCAATTCGAGCATTTGTGTCACATCGTGGCGGTTAAACGCCGCCACGAAACCTAACACTACAGACTCACTGGAAGGAGAGTTGGCGGCATTAACACTGACAGACCAACACAACCCCCATAATAAAACAGAATAGTAACGGATCTTTCGATTCAAATTAGTTCCACTCGATACTCGTTTGACTTAAAAACGCTTTATTTTTCTCTACATTAACGCTTTTACCCGAGATGGTAAATTTATCTTGTAAACGAATATCGGCAGAAGAGCTACCTAACATCACGTTTATCTCGCCCGGTTCGACGACCCAATCCATGGCTGCGTCGTAAAAGGCAAGCAGATTGACAGGCAGAGTGAAGGTGATATCGGCCGATTGCCCGGCTTTTAAACTAATACGTTTAAAGGCCTTGAGTTCTTGAACCGGACGGGTGGCACTGGCCACCGGATCGTTAATATACAGTTGTACCACTTCATCGCCTGCGAGTTTACCTGTATTGGTTAAGGTAAAACTCACTTTAACCGCACCATTGGCTTTAGCATTGCTGCTATCAACATGCAGGTTGGTATAGTTGAACGAGGTATAGCTCAGACCATGACCGAAAGGATAAAGTGGTGAAATATCATCAAACAGATAACCCCGCTTGGCCGAGGCTTTATGGTTGTAAAATACCGGAATATGCCCGGCACTGCGTGGAAAGCTTAAGGGTAATTTACCACCTGGATTAGCGTCACCAAAGATTACATTCGCTACGGCGCTGCCAGTTTCCTGACCCAAATACCAGCCCTCAATAATAGCCGGAGCCTGTTCAGCTAGTTCGCCCAAGGCTAAAGGTCGGCCATTCGTCAGCAGCACTACCACTGGTTTACCGGTATCAATAATGGCTTTAGCTAACTCCATTTGATTGCCGACTAATTCAATATGCGCACGATCACCCATATGATTGTCATCCCAGGCTTCTCGGGACAGGCCTTCATTTTCACCTAATACCAGTACCACCGCATCAGATTGTTTGGCTAAATTGACGGCCTCATCTAATAAGCCAGTGCGATCACTATCATCTGCCAGTTGGATATCATCATAAACCCAACGACGTTCAGAAAAGGTCTGGGCCTTTTGTTGTGCATCGTTTATTTCTGGACCAGGTTTAATCAATTTGGTACCGCGAGCAAAGCTGACAGTCGCTTTACCAGCCAGTTTTTGTTTGAGTCCGTCCAAAATGGTTACGGTCTGGCGCGGAACGTTGCTGTATCCGCCTAGCAAGGTTTCATCAGCGTGAGGACCTATCACCGCCAGATGTTTAATCTGGTTAATATCCAGTGGCAAAGTGCCATCATTTTTGAGTAATACCATGGCCTTTTCGGCGACTTCACGGGCAAAATCTCGATGAGTTGGATTGCCTACCGCCTGGTCTGCTTTGCTTGCATCAACAAATGGATGTTCAAATAAACCCAAATTAAACTTTTGGGTTAAAACACGCCGTACCGAACGGTCGATTAACTTTTCATCCAGTTTGCCGTCTTTAACCAATTGAACCAGAGTTAAATAGGCATCCTGATTTGGGGTTTCCACATCGACCCCTGCTTCTAATGCGGCTTTGGCGGCTTCTGGCAGGCTGCTATACAGGCTGTGACGGGTGTTGAGTTCAGTAATGGCATAATAATCGCTGACCACAGTCCCTTTGAAGTGCCATTCATTACGCAATATGCCATTTAATAAGGGTTTGTTGACGTGCGAGGGGATACCGTCAATTTCATTGTAAGAGGCCATAATGCTGCCTGCTCCGGCCAGTTTTACCGCGCCTTCAAAGGGCATTAAAAATACTTCATGCAATTCTCGCTGACCAATACGGGCCGGGGCGATATTGGTGCCTCCGGTTGGCTGACCATGACCGGTCAAATGCTTAAGGGTAGCGATGACTTTATTGTCCGGAATAACCGTATCGGCACCTTGCTCGCCCTGAAAACCTTGCACACCAGCTACACCCAGTGCCGTAATTAAATAAGGATCTTCGCCCATGGTTTCTTCAATTCGCCCCCAGCGGGCATCCCGAGCGACATCCAATATTGGGGTTAACGCTTGATGAGAACCCACAGCGCGCATCTCAATGGCAGCAATGGAATAGACTTGCTTGAAAACTTCCGGCTCCCACGTACTGGCAAGGCCGATGGCTTGCGGGAAACTGGTACCATCGATAGCGGCAAAACCGTGTAAGGCTTCTTCATGCATAATAGCCGGAATTGCTAAACGGGTATGATCGATTAACCATTGCTGGGCGGCATTGGTAAACTCAGCCGTTTGCACTGGTGTTTTAAACTCACTGGGGCGGGCTATTTGGCCAATACCTTGGGATAAATACTGTTTGGCCACATCCGGTTGGAAAACCATATTCTTGTTTTCCATTTTACGACGTTCACTCCAGACGGTTTGTAACTGGGCGACTTTTTCTTCCAGTGTCATACGATTTAGTAAATCGTTAACACGCTGTTCGACAGGTTTTTTGGCATCTTTGTAGGCTGGGACTTGTGCCTGCACTAGTAAGGGCGTTAACAAACTTATTGTTAGTAATGCATTTTTTAGCGTTCTCATCGGGTCACCTTGGTGTTTTCATGTCCGTTTGGATGAAGTGGCAAGATACTATGAGAAAAATAGCTGGCGGGGCAATAGTATTATTAAATGTTGCAATTATGTTATTGCGTGATCCCGTTCCAGACTGAGTATCCGGAACGGGACGATAACAGAAGGTTATTCCTGATAAGGGCTCAAGGTTTGAATTTTGCCATTAGCGTCATAGCTAATTTCCGTCATTTTAACCGAGCGCAAATGAGTCACACCCTCAGATAAAATTGAATCGTGGTAGAACAAATACCATTTACCTTCAAATTCACAAATTGAATGATGAGTCGTCCAACCGACTACTGGTGTTAAAATAGGGCCCTGATAAGTAAACGGACCATAGGGCGTATCGCCGGTGGCATAACAAATAAGATGGGTATCTCCGGTTGAATAAGAGAAGTAATACTTACCGTTATATTTATGCATCCAACTAGCCTCAAAGAAACGACGGTCATGATCGCCGGCCAATATCGGCTGCCCATTTTCATCCAGGATTTGGATTTCCTTGGGGGCTTCGGCACATTCAAGCATATCGTCGCTGAGTTTGGCGACAATTGGACCTAATGCGGGTTCGTTATCCTGAGGTTCCTGATTGGAAGCGTTGTATTGGTTGTTACGGTAGTGTTGTAACTGTCCACCCCAAATTCCGCCCCAGTACATGTAGTAATTGCCATCATCGTCTTCAAACACCGCCGGATCAATGGAATAACTGGCTTTGATAGCTTCTGGCTCTGGAACAAAAGGACCGATGGGAGAGTCGCTAACTGCGACGCCAATCTGGAATATACCATCGGCTTTCTTAGCCGGAAAATACAAATAGTATTTGCCATCTTTATGCGCAGCATCCGGCGCCCACATTTGACGCTCGGCCCACTTTACATCGTTGACATCCAGAGCTACGCCATGGTCAACCGCTTTCGCTTCGGGGTTATCCATCGAAATGACGTGGTAGTCCTGCATACCAAAATGGTCACCGTTGTCATTAAACGGAATACCGGCGTCAATATCATGGGAAGGATAGATATAAATCTTGCCATCAAAAACATGCGCCGACGGATCGGCAGTATAAATATGCTCTACCAATGGTTGGGAAATGGCCTTGCTTTTAAGACGCTGTAGTTCTTGTGGGTCGAATTCGTCAGACATAAATAAGTTCTCTTTTAACTAAAAATAAAAAGGGTCGATAAAAATCGGCCCTTTAGGATAAGAAATATAGCATAGCTAATTATGCAGCGTTGCGGCGCTCAGCGAGTTCACGTTCAATCTTCTGCTCCATATCTTTATTGATGCGGTAAGCAAACATACAAGCAAAGGCCAACAAGAAAGGAATTGAGGCATAAACACTAACCGCTAGCTTCACCCCATTGATGGTGTTAGCGGCTTGAACAGCCAAGTCTGGATTGTAGTTAAAACTGTCAAGGATATTGGTGACCAGGGCTGAGCCAAGCGTTAAGCCTACTTTTAATCCCACAATCATTGCCGAGAAAATAATAGCGGTTGCGCGACGGTTGTTTTTCCACTCTGAATAGTCGGCAACGTCGGCAATCATGGCCCACAATAACGGAATCGTAATACCGTAAAAAAAGCCATGCAGGATTTGCGAGATAAACATCAATCCAATAGATTGAGCGGAGAAGAAATAAAACGCCAGTACAAATAGCGTTGATATAAATAAGGCGACAGCGAATACATCACGTTTACCAAAACGGTCCGCTAAGGGTTTGGAAAAACCAATACCCACAATCATCAAGATAATCCCGCATGCATTAAATAAACTAAACGCAGAGGTGGCTGGATCATCAGGCCAATGGAAATTGCTGAAAACGCTGGTAATGCCGGCAATAAAAGTATTGAAACCTATATCGTCAAGGAAAATAGCGATTTGACCTGCGTCAGCGTAGTCTTTGAAGTAATACACATAAGTGCCACCCTTTAATGCCAACGTGATAAACACCATAACAGTGACTGTTAGCATAATTAGCCAGGGAATATTCTTAAACAGATCGGAGAAATCTTCTTTTATGGTGGATTCTTGTTCTGGTTTAGGAACAATTCGTTCTTTCGTGGTTAAGAACGTAATCAGGAAACAAATAATGCCGACGATGGATAAAAAGGTCATTACCTTTTCAAATCCTACTGCTTTGTCGCCATCCCCCGCCATCAAAACCAACGGTAATAACAAGGCCTGAATAATAAATTGAGCCACCATTACCGCGACAAAACGGTAAGCAGACATACTGTTACGATCTGCCATATTACCAGTGATAACACCGCTTAATGCAGCATAAGGCAAATTGTTTGCAGAGTAGACAAACATCAGTAACAGGTAAGTGGCAAAAGCATAATAGATCTTGCCATCGGGGCTAAAGTCAGGGGTGCTAAAGGCCATTAACGCCAATACGCCGAATGGAACCGAAGTAAATAAAATCCACGGGCGGAATTTACCCCAACGGGTGCGGGTGCGATCTGCTAACAGCCCAATTAATGGATTAAATACAAACGCACCTAAAATCCCACAGGTAAAAATAATTGTGGTGGCTGAACTAGCTGGAATCCGGTACACATCGGTGTAAAAAAAGGCAATGAAAGTGACGAGAGTTTGAAACACCAAGTTCGCTGCCAGATCACCTAGGCTGTAGCCTATTTTTTCGGTAACGGATAATTTATGTGAAGGAATTGTCGTCATTGTTATATTTTTGTTCCATTATTTTTAGTGAGGCTTACTTTAGATATTTTCAGTTGTATAGATATTGTGATTTTAGTTATTTTTATTATTTTATGTGGCTGCCTTGTTGTGCTTGCTTAAAATTTAACCGCTCAGCCAAAAGGCTATCTCCGCGGATATTATTATTTTCCAGCAAAGGGGTTATGAAATTAGGTAAATTGTCTGTTTACTACCTTCAGCGAATGACCCGATAAGTTCAAGTTATTATTTATATATGTTGTTTATGATGATTGATATAACTTGCTGAAACTTCGATTAATTAACGTCTCCAGCCTGGTATGATAGCGATATTCTTGGCTGTTATTTCCAGAATTACCAGGCCATTGACGGACAATCCAGCCGACCCAAAAGGAATTTGTCGCTGCTGAAATTTTGATGTTATGCTCCGGTGCTGCCAGAGATGTTAATGTTTTGTTTCAGTTTTGGGGTTGATAGTGAAACGGTTAACGATCTCAATCTGGCTTCCCGCTAGACAAGTATAACAACATCATTTTGAGGAATTCATTTTGAATAATGTGACAGAGCAAGATAACACCTTATTTATTGCTTTTATTAGTATTGTAGCGACCATTGGGGGCTTTCTGTTTGGATTTGACAGCGGGGTCATAAATGGCACGGTTGACGGTTTACAAACGGCTTTTAACTCCGAAAGTATTGGCACCGGGTTTAATGTTTCCAGTATGTTACTTGGTTGTGCGGTCGGAGCCTTCTTTGCTGGACGTCTAGCCGATAAATATGGTCGACGAGCGCTATTATTAGTCGCTGCAGTGTTCTTTATTATCAGTGCATGGGGATCAGGTATCTCTACCGGCTCTGCTGAATTTGTATTTTACCGTATTTTAGGTGGTTTAGCTGTGGGGGCCGCATCGGTGATGGCACCTGCTTATATTAGTGAAGTCGCCCCGGCGCGTTATCGCGGTATGCTAACCACAGTCCAGCAGGTGGCAATTATTACCGGTTTGTTTATGGCGTTTGTAAGCAACTATGCATTAGCGAATATGGCCGGGTTATCAACTGCCGAATTATGGATGGGCTTCGAAGCCTGGCGCTGGATGTTTTGGATTGAGTTATTCCCAGCGGTACTTTTTTTAGTGGCGCTACTCTTTATTCCTGAAAGTCCGCGTTTTTTGGTCGTCAGTGGCCGTAAAGCGGATGCGAAAGCGGTGTTAATTCGTTTGTATGGTAATGATGCGGGGAATAGAAAATCCGAAGAAATTGAAAAATCTCTGGCTGGAGATCATCATCAGCCACGTTTATCTGATTTAATCGACAAAGTAACAGGTAAAGTCCGGAAAATTGCCTGGATCGGTATTGGATTAGCCGTTTTTCAACAGCTAGTCGGTATTAATGTGGTTTTTTATTATGGCGCAGTTTTATGGCAAGCGGTTGGTTATACAGAATCCGAAGCGTTATTAACTAATGTCATTAGTGGTGCGGTGAGTATTGCCGCCTGTATTGTGACATTAGGCTTGGTCGATAAAATAGGTCGTAAGCCCTTATTAAAATGGGGTTCTATCGGTATGGCCGTCACCTTGGGGATTATGGTGTATTGTTTTCTACAAGCCGGTACGGATGCTAACGGCAATCTTGTATTAGGCGATAACGGGGCACTAGCACTCGGATCTGCACTGGCTTATGTGTTCTGCTTTAATATGTCTTGGGGACCGGTTATGTGGGTGATGTTGGGCGAAATGTTCCCAAATCAGATCAGAGGTTCAGGTTTGGCTATTGCCGGTTTAGCACAGTGGGTGACTAACTTCCTGATAACCTGGACATTCCCGATGTTACTGGCTGGAATTGGCTTGGCAGGTGCATACGGATTATATGCCATTAGTGCCGCAATATCTGCTGTATTTGTAATTAAGTTTGTTTACGAGACTAAAGGGACTGAGCTGGAAGATATGCAAGGATAATGAGCCTACCTGCAGATTAGAGGCTGTGTATCTTTTATATTCGCCTCAATTGAGCAATGAAAATTGCTCAATTGAGGCACAAATAGCCTCGAACCACATATCAATATCAACACAAAAATTAGCACCCACTGTAAAACAACGCGTCTACATTCCCGTTTGTGTACAATGTTTACATAACAGGCAATTGAGCAGCATTTGCCGGATTGTCGAATTATCTTTGCTGGATTGGCAGCAGATATCTGTAGCCAGTAAATGATGTCCGGAAAATAACTGTTGCAGAACACTGCATTTGATTTCTAGCTGCACGTAGTTGTCCGTTGACCAATATGACTGAAAAGGTTGCGGTTCGCCATTGCTAGTGAAAGTGGTGGGAACTAGTTCTGTTTTGCATAGAGACATCAGTATCACCTCGAGTGTTATTGTGTATCAATCCACTTTGATAGCCTAAATCCAGCGATGCGTAGCATTCCAGTAAAGCGGTATGAGCAGCCGAATCCATAGAGCTTTTCCGCAGCTCCAGACGAAGTCGTTCGCGTGACGACGCAAAAACCTGTTGTCTCTCCGTCAACATATTCAGTTGTCTAAAACCATTCGCTAGCAATATGGCGGCATGGGTAAAGTTAATAACGGCAGAAATCGCGTCCTGTGTTTCGGCGGTCATAATGATTTCTGATGTTTCATATGCGCTCCCGCAAAAGGGCAGAGCACTTTGCCAACAACCGGCTTCAATATGGTATTGGGCGGTATCAATACAATGTGCATAGTGACTTGTGGCGGCATGAATATTCAATGTCAGCCATTGACGGTGAGTGGGGCATATAAATGGATAAAGCATAAATTCTCCTTGTTTCAAATAAAGATAATGCAAATGATAATGATTATCAATTAAATTTAAGATTAATGCTTGTATCAAAGAATATGAATAGGACTGGTTTAAATGAATAGTAGTTAAGTTAGATGATAACGGGATGGTATAAAATTTAGGCACTAAAAAACCCGCAATTGCGGGCTTTATCTAATACCGGCTTAATCTGGCCGGTGCAGCAAGTTCTTTAAAAATTAAAGAGCTACGATGTTCTCGGCTTGAGGACCTTTTTGGCCTTGAGTAACAGTAAACTGTACTTTTTGACCTTCAACAAGAGTTTTGAAACCAGAACCAGAGATAGCGCTGAAGTGAGCGAAAACGTCTGGACCAGATTCTTGCTCGATGAAGCCAAAACCTTTAGATTCGTTGAACCATTTTACGGTACCGGTAGTTGTGTTAGACATAATTTTTAATCCTATATATTCAAGAGTATTTTGTGCCTTTAAAAGGCGGGTTTGCTGGAAGTGTTACTATTACTTATGAAATGCAGGACAAAAACCAACACGGACACTAAAATGGTGCACATAAATATAAAACGTACTTTCAAGCTGAATGTATTATATACAGCTCTGGCTTGTGGTCAATCAATATAATCTTATCTTTTCATATGGATATGTAATTAGTAGCTGGCGGCAACGGTAAAACCCAGCCCGATAAAGGCCGGAAGCGCCTGTATCCATAAGATTTTAAGGTTTGCGGTGTAAGCGCCAAATAGCCCTGCAATTATCACACATGTCAGAAAAAATATTTTTGTTTCGGTTTGATTGGTGTCAATTGTCAGGCTCCACAGCAGTCCAGCGGCTAAGAAACCATTGTAAAGTCCTTGATTGGCCGCGAGTATTTTAGTGTGTTGCGCTTTTTCGAGGCTATTGCCAAATACCCGCATGCCGATGGGTTTATCCCATAAAAACATTTCCAAAATGAGAAAGTACCCATGTAATACTGCAATCAGTAAGATGATGCTATTGCTAATAGTTAACATATCCATTCCTATACAGCGCTGTGCTGCACCATTTTTTCCTCCACCTGTTTTTCGGTGGCGGTGTATTTATTCATTACGGTTTCAACGAAGCCATAGCGAAGCAACACTTCTTCAGTAATATCGATTAGGTTTCCGACTCCGGTTACATTCCATAATTGTTCTTCGAGCTGTTTTGCTTTATGCATGGCGTAGATACCGACATAATTCATCTCAGTTCTGATCATTTCCGTGTCGGGTCGTCCAGTCCGAGCGATAAACACTTTTACCGCAAAGAATTGTCCACCACCAATCGCTTTGGCAATAAATTCCCTGCGTAATGCATCTTGCTCAAACTGATCCACAAACTTTACCTTTATCGCCTGTTTGTGATCGGTTGCTAATGGATTAAAAGCGATAAACAATTCGCGCATTACCGGCTTGCTGTGATTACTAAGCTTTTTAAGCGTTTGCGGGATAAAATTAGGAATATTGGTGGCAAACAGTGGATACAGATTCAGTGTTCCTAATTCGGCCTGATAGTCTAACAACGGTAATAAAGGGTGTTCTGCTGGCGGCTTTGCAATAGCGTCCGGGGTGTAATTCACACCTTCTTTACGCATATAAAAGGCAATATTGGGAATATTGGCAGAATAAATATTACGCAGTGCTTCACCTATGCCAGGTATGACTTCATCATCACGATAAGTTTTGAGTTTATTTTTATTGGCTTTAATAAGTTGGTCGAAGAATAATTGGGCATTGTGAGGAAGACTGTTATCCACCACATTTAAATTCAGTACATTGCCGTCACTGCTAATATTTTTGACTTCATAGAGTAAGCCTTTAAGAACAAATTTGGGGCTCATTTTTTGCAATTGTGGAAGGCTTATTGTGACGTCATCGAAGATGCGACCTGGAAAAGCTTTATTCAGCTCTACTTTTATGCCATTACAAGAAATGTCTTCAGTGAGCCCTTCTAATTGAAGATCTCTGAAGTTAATTATGACTTTGCTACGCAGTTGGAAACGTTCTTGGGTCCGTAAGTTTTGATACTTAAAACGGTGTAACGTCACAGGCTCAGCAACTGCTGCACGAGAATGAGCGAAAGGTTTAATGCCGGGCAATGCGGTCTTGTTCAATTTGTTTTTTTGATAGGGAATAGTGTTCCAGTCATCGGTTAAATCGGTTAGCAGAGCAATATATTTTAGCTTGATAAGTCTGGACATTAGCCGAGCAGAAGGCTGATTGTTCTGTTTTTTTACGTTGTTGCTAAGACTATCTGGCAGCGATAAAGGAATGTGGGCTTGTTCTGGCAGCATATCGAGAAGCTGCAGTTTAAAGACTCGCCAACTTGCTTTGCGACTGCCATATCCTAAAAATACCGGTTTGAGTTGAGGGTGGTTTTCTAATTGCTCCGGAGTGGCAGAATAAAAAAACGTTTTCTGATTGTTGAGTCGACTAAAAACGTACAGATAGGTCTCTTTTTGCTCACGTTCAGCCAATTGTTGCAAACGTTGAGAAGTAACTAAATGCTCAATGCGAAGTTGGCCTGTTTCGTCCGTCCAGTAGTGAAGACTATCTTTATTAAAGTCATTGGTTAATACATAACGTGGCTGTAATTGTCCTTGATTTTCCTCGATGAACATCGGTAAGGAATTAAATTGCGGTATGTAATATTGTTCATAGCCTTTGGCTTGAATCGCATCAATGGTATTGTCCATATTGACTTTATAGCGGCGTTTATTGCCTTGAATAAAACGTTCTAAAAAAGCATCAAATTTGGGGGTTTCTCGTTGATGGGTTCGACATAATGTTAAGCGTTGCTCTTCACTCCCTTGCTCAACATTGATCACTTCGTATGATACCCCCTCATTTTTATCCAAGGTGTTATCAGTACCTAATCCACGGAATTGGATCGTTAATGGTTCATGGGGTTTAAACAGTCGATCTTTGCGTAGCTTAACCTTTAAACCATTGATCGATATATCAATAGTGTTGGCGGGAATCGCCTCATTGAGCTGGTTAAATATTTCAATATTAACGACAAAGTTCATTCGTTCTTCGTGTCGTTGCCGATAGTTGGCAAAGTTAATTAGGCGTGCTGGATATAAACTATCTGATTCTGGCTCCGTGTCGCTTGACGTGGGCGACTTTGAACGAGCTAGCAGTTCTTGTTGATGCATAACCCGGAAATTATTTTCAGTATTATTAACAGCCTCGTAGACGCCTACCGTATATTCTCCAAATGCTCGAACCTGGCGCTCGAATACATCAATTGCGATTTGGTCAAGAAAATGAGTCAGCCCGCTGTATTCATAGGGGGAACAACGACCATCAACTAATCCTCGTAAATCAATGATTTGCACACAAGGTTTGGCCTGTCGCTTTAATTCCATTTTGATTAGAAAACGTTTGGGTTTGGAAACATGACTGGCGATAGTCGATAAGGTTTGATTAAAATCGGGTTCGTTAACAACCGGTTTTAATTGCTCGATCAATTCCTGATATTGTTCAAATTCCTGAGTCATATTAGTTTGGTAAAATCCAGCGTTTGCAGAAAATTAACGATAAATGAACACTTTACCCTTCGCAGAGGTTATTTACTATTATCGACTTAATTGAATAATTCTATTCCTTTTTTAAGGTAGAATCCTTGTAATAACGTAACAGACTCTCAACACAAGTATCATTTTATGGCAAAACGTAAAACCGCCTATGTTTGTTCAGACTGCGGCGCAGAATATCCCCGTTGGCAGGGGCAATGTGGTGATTGTAATGCATGGAATACGATCACTGAGTTTGTGGTCAGTCCTGCCAGCGCTAAAGCGACAGGCCCACGTATGGGCTATGCCGGGCAGACAAAGGCCGAAGTCCAAACGCTGAATAAGATTGATTTACAAGCATTACCTCGTTTTAGTTCGGGGTTTAAAGAGCTTGATCGGGTTTTAGGTGGAGGTATCGTTCCTGGAGCCGCAATGTTGATCGGTGGATCACCGGGGGCGGGGAAAAGTACCTTACTGCTGCAAACGATGTGCTTTCTGGCGACTGAGCAGGCTGCCTTGTACGTGACCGGGGAAGAATCACTGCAACAGGTTGCATTGCGTGCCAGCCGGTTAGGTTTACCCACTGATCAGTTACAATTGCTGGCAGAAACTAATATCGAAACAATTTGTGATATTGCTTTACAAGTTAAGCCCAAAATTATGGTGATTGACTCCATTCAAGTGATGCACGTAGCCGATGTGCAATCGGCTCCAGGCAGTGTGTCGCAGGTACGTGAGAGTGCCGCTTACCTGACACGTTTTGCCAAGCAAAATCATATTGCCATGTTCTTGGTGGGGCATGTGACAAAAGACGGAAGCTTGGCCGGGCCAAAAGTTTTAGAGCATTGTATTGATTGTTCGATGATGCTCGAAGGAGAGAGTGATAGTCGTTATCGCACTTTACGCGGCCAGAAAAATCGATTTGGAGCGGTCAATGAGTTAGGTGTTTTCGCCATGACCGGTGGTGGTTTAAAAGAAGTTAAAAATCCATCGGCGATATTTTTGAGTCGGGATGAACAACCATCTCCCGGTTCCGTGGTGATGGTCACATGGGAAGGTACTCGACCACTACTAGTCGAAATACAGGCATTGGTGGATTATTCCCAGATGGCCAATCCTCGTCGAATCGCTGTGGGGTTGGAACAGAATCGCTTGTCAATGTTATTAGCCATTATGCATCGTCATGGTAATGTTCAAATGAATGATCAGGATGTCTTTGCTAACGTAGTGGGCGGGGTCAAAGTATCTGAAACCGGTGCAGACCTGGCGTTACTATTAGCGATGATATCCAGCTTTAAAAACCAGGTGTTAGCGCAGGAATTAATTGTATTTGGTGAAGTTGGGTTGGCGGGTGAAATACGCCCGGTGCCCAATGGGACCGAACGTTTAACCGAAGCCGCGAAACATGGGTTTAAAAAAGCTATTGTACCGTTTGCGAATAAACCCAAGCAGGCCGTCGCGGGTATGCAGGTTATTGGTGTAAAACGTTTGAGTGAGGCTCTCGAAGCAATTTAGTTAGAGGTGGATATGTGACACAGATTATTAAAATTACGATTTAATAATGCATCGTCGCCCATATTCAGTTCAACCAAACGTCGCAACTCACTGATGCTGTCAATATCAATCAATTCAGCTTGGATACCTATTGCGTCATCATTGATGTGGCTGATTTTGCCAATCAATATAATTGCGTTAGGTAGTCCTTCCAGTTCAAATGAAATCGTAAAATCCTTATCTAGATTGGCTTCAAACTCGATAGGCCGAGAAAGGAGTACCCCATGCAAGGATAAATCTATTAACTCACTTTGCCATGAGTGACTTCCTTGACGTAGTAGTACCGGGGCTGAAAAAGCAATACGCGTAAATCGTCTATTATCCATTCATTTATGCCTTAGGTTGAATACCGATCTGTTTAATTTTATTTTTGTTTCAGTCTCTTTTGTTACAAACAAAATGGGCAAACAGACTTATATATGACTAGATTTCATTGTGTTTCTAGCACTAAGCATAGCGTTGTTGGTTAAAGAATCCATCAACAAGGGAATGTTTATTTCATCAAGTTTAAACATTCCCATGGTATTGATGGCTACTTGCTCATTTTTTTATATTTAAGACGGTGAGGTTCAACTACATCCTGTCCAAAGTTCTGTTTCAGCCACGTTTCGTATTCATTGTAGTTACCTTCATAGAAATTAATTTTCCCTTCATCACGATAATCTAGAATGTGTGTGGCAACGCGGTCGAGGAACCACCGGTCATGTGAAATAACCATGGCGCAACCAGGGAAGGCAAGTAACGCATTTTCCAGGGCACGCAGGGTTTCAACATCCAGATCGTTGGTTGGTTCATCGAGCAACAATACATTGCCGCCGGCTTTGAGTAATTTGGCCAGGTGAACCCGGTTACGTTCGCCACCAGAAAGATCTTTAATAAACTTTTGCTGATCGTTGCCACGAAAGTTAAAACGACTTAAATAGGCGCGACTATTTAATTCAGTATTGCCGATACGGATTAAATCGAGTCCGTCTGATACCTCTTGCCAGACAGTATTGTTTTCGTTCATATCATCACGGAATTGATCGACACTGGCTAATTGCACCGTATCCCCAATGATAATTTCACCACTATCCGGTTGTTCTATCTCTGATAACATTCTAAACAAGGTTGATTTACCTGCCCCGTTCGGGCCGATAATGCCGACTATGGCGCCTTTGGGCATGGCAAACGATAAGTCGTCAATCAGTAATCTGTCACCATAGGACTTACGCAAGTTTTTCACTTCAATTACTTGCTCGCCCAATCGTTCACCGACGGGTATGTAAAGCTCGTTGGTTTCGTTGCGGCGCTGGAAGTCATTGCTGTTGAGCTCTTCAAAGCGTGCCATACGGGCTTTGCTTTTAGCTTGACGGCCTTTAGGATTGCTGCGTACCCAATCTAACTCTTGTTGAATCGATTTTTGGCGGGCACTTTCGGTCCTTTCTTCTTGCTTTAAGCGCTGATCTTTTTGTTCTAGCCATGAAGAATAGTTACCTTCCCATGGAATTCCATGACCACGATCCAGTTCCAGGATCCAGCCCGCGACGTTGTCGAGGAAATATCTATCGTGGGTAATCGCTACTACGGTGCCTTCATAATCGTGTAAAAAGCGTTCCAACCAGGCAACTGATTCTGCATCTAAATGGTTGGTGGGTTCATCCAAAAGTAGCATGTCCGGTTTTTCCAATAATAACCGGCATAAAGCAACACGACGACGTTCTCCCCCTGATAAGGTGCTGACATCGGCATCCCACGGTGGTAAACGCAATGCATCAGCTGCACGCTCCAAGGCATTTTCCAGGTTGTGACCATCTTTGGCTTGAATGATCCCTTCCATTTCACCTTGTTCTTTTGCCAACGCGTCAAAATCAGCATCGGGTTCGGCATAAGCCGCATAAATTTCGTCTAAACGTTTTAAGGCATGGGCGACATCGGCTACCGCCATTTCAATATTGCCACGTACATCTTTATCGTGATCCAACTGAGGTTCTTGAGGTAAGTAACCAATTTTTAAACCGGGTTGGGCTCTTGCTTCACCTTCTATGTCGGTATCAATGCCTGCCATGATACGCAGTAACGTTGATTTACCTGAGCCATTTAGCCCCAAAACGCCAATTTTGGCACCTGGGAAAAAGCACAAGGAAATATCTTTTAGTATTTGAGTTTTAGGTGGAACAATTTTGCCCACTCGGGACATGGTATAGACGTACTGGGACATGTGCTTTGATCCTGTAAAAACGCTGATTGATATACGCGGATAGATTATGCAGCGAATTTTACCATCAGTATGGCCTGACAAAAAGCGATGAATTTATCTGTTAGGTAGGATGTTTCGTTCTAAAAAAATAATTAATTATTTTTTATTTATTTTTTTGTGTATGACCTAACCTTATGTTTTTAAAGTAATTATTATTTAAAATAAATTAAAAATAAAACTAAAGTCTTTAATGATACTGCCGATAACTATAGCTGAGGGAAATTCTATTTATAGGATTTTGGGGTTTTGGTAGAGGTACTAAAACCCGTTTTTGAGGCAACTCGCAAGAGTTGAAATTAGGCGAACAGTTCTGGGTATGAGGGTACTCAGAAATGTTTTCAGGAGGTAATAACTATGGGTTTATATGTTAATACAAATATATCTTCATTGAATGCACAGCGTCAGCTGTTTAATTCTGGACAAGCATTGTCGACGTCGTTTGAACGACTATCTTCAGGCTTTCGTATCAATCGGGCGGCAGATGATGCTGCTGGTTTGCAAATTTCCGATCGAATGACGTCACAAATTATGGGCTTGGATCAAGCAGCTCGTAATGCCAATGACGGTATCTCTGTGGTGCAAACCGCAGAAGGTGCGATGGGAGAAATTACCAGTTCGTTGCAACGTATTCGCCAATTGGCGGTACAGGCACAAAATGGTATTAATACCTCTGCGGATCGGACTGCTCTGCAAAAAGAAGTGTCTGCATTGAAAAGTGAAATCAGTCGAATTGGCCAAAATACCCAATTTGGTGGTGTTGATTTACTTAAAGGAACATTCTCTGCAGCATTTTTGGTTGGTGCCAATGCCGGACAAACCATTTCAGTCAATCTATCTCGTGCTGGTGGCTACGGTACATCAGGATTAAGTGTTGGTGATGTATCTGTTAAAACTGTGGCAGAAGCGTCGGCGGCCTTAACCAGTATCGATAATGCATTATCGACTATTGGTGGTGCTCGTGCTGATTTGGGGGCATTACAAAACCGTTTTGCTTCGACTATTCGTAACCTGAGTAACATTTCAGAGAATATTTCCGGTGCTCGTTCACGAATTCGTGATACGGATTTTGCCACCGAAACGGCTGAACTAACACGTAACCAGATTATCCAACAGGCCAGTATTTCAGTACTGAGTCAGGCTAATCAGCGACCACAAGCCGCGTTAACGTTGTTAGGTTAATACAAGGTGGGCTACTATAGTCACTAAAATGATGCGTGAATGAGATAGTTACATTTACTATTATTGACTATTAAGTAGCCGCGCTTTTTTGATTGTTATAAGAGGTGGAAGATGGATATTGATTTTTCACAAGTAGGGCAATCATTTGCTAACAGCAATATTGCCCAACAACTCAAACAACCGCCGGTTACATCGGAGCAGCAATCTGCTCAGGCAGAAAGCACGTCAACTCAACCTGCAATTGATAGTGAAAAAGGTAAAGTTGTCGAACAAACAGCCGATAAATCGTCAGTAAAGGAAGTTGAAACTGCTGTCGCTGAAGTGAATGATTTCGTTCAGTCGCAAAGCAGGCAGTTAAATTTTTCTATTGATGAAAAAAGTAACCGTTCGGTGGTTAAAGTAACAGATTCGGATACCGGCGATGTGATCCGCCAGTTACCGTCCGATGAAGTGCTGAAATTAGCAGCAAAAATCAAAGATCTACAATCTGATGTGGGTGCTGCTGTCGGTGTATTATTCAACAAGCAAGCGTAATTAATGCGTATGCTTGTGTTTTGGTACACTAACTTAAATAAGAGAATGTCAAGGCATTACGTAAGAGGTTTATCATGGCTATTCAATCATTAGGTGTGGGTTCAGGGCTAGCGCTCGATGATCTGGTGACCCAGTTACTGGATGCCGAACGTAAGCCTAAAACAGCTCGCTTAGATGCACGTGAGAAAACAGTCGAAACACAGTTATCCGGAATTGGTAAGCTGAAATCGAAAATGGATGATTTTAAAAAATCTGTTGATGATTTGCGTTTTGACTATGAACTTCGTGGTCGTGAAGCCTTGGCATCTCATCCTAGCGACACGCTAGAACCTTTTACTGCAGAAGCTTCAAATTCCGCCCCTGCAGGTGAATATAAAATTGCGGTTACCAAATTGGCCAGTGGCAGTCGGGTTGAAACGGGAAACCCAAACTTACTTGATCCAAATGATCCAACGGCAGGCTTTGCCAGCTCAAAATCGACCGTATTAAACTCCGGTAGCGGCTCACTAACCTTTAAAATAGATGGAACGGGTGATTCTTTTAGCATTAATGTTAAGGCTGGAATGACGCTGGAACAGTTACGCGCCAAAATAAACAGCAACGAAAATAATTTTGGGGTGAATGCCAGTATTATTAATACCGGCACGGCTGATGGCGGGGCAAAACTGGTTTTTTCTTCAACAATAACCGGTACCGGAAATGATTTAAAAATTGTTAACGATAATGATTTGGCTGATTTAAACCGAGTCTCTACGGAAAGTTCGGATGGATTGACAAGTCACCTGACACCTGTCAAATCGGCACAAAATGCTCAAGTGACAATCGATGGCATTGTCGCTGAAAGTTCCACTAATGAATTTGAAAATGTGCTGGAAAATGTTTCATTTGAAGTCAGTGAATTATCGACGTTGGACGTACTAGGTGATCCTATGACGTCTTCTCTCGAGATTGGTTATGATACCAAAGGGGTAGAGAAAAAAATTCGTGATTTTGTGGATAATTACAACTCTTTAATGTCTGAAATTAATACTCTAACCAAGTACGGTCAATCTGAACTGGAAGACGATGGTGCGTTAGCTGGGGACTTTATGGCACGCAACATTCAATCCAGTTTAGCCAATATTGTTTCGTCTTTTGTGCCTGAATCAGGATTAGGATCGCTGTTCCAGCTCGGTATTTCTTTTGATGACAAAAACAAGCTGAAAATTAGTGATATAGATGAGTATGGACAGGAAAGTGGTGAAGACAAATTAGCCGCAGCACTGGAAGATAATTTCGATGAAATTTCTAATCTGTTTACCGGTGATAATGGTGTCGCATCCAAGTTGTATGATTTCACTTATGAATACACGACTTTCGGTGGATTATTGCGCACCAGAGAGCAGGCATATAAAGATCAAAAAGAGTCAATTTTAGATGAACGTGAGCGTCTGGAATTACAAATGACCAATTATGAAGACTTATTGCGTAGCAAGTATCAAAATCTTGATAAAACAGTGGCACAACTCAATAGTACAGGTTCAGCTTTAATGGCTGCTCTGGGTAATAATTAATTCATCGATAATCATTTAAGAGGTAATTGTCATGGCATTAAAGGGGATCAACGCATATAAAAAAGGCAATATTAAACAGGAAATTGCCAATGCCGATCCACATAAGATTACACTGATGTTGATGCAGGGTGTATTGGATAGATTGGCTTATGCAAAAGGCAATATGGAACGCAAGGATTATGCTGCCAAAGCGGATAACTTGTCTCGTGTAACCTCTATTCTGGTGAGTCTGCGTGATAGCCTTGATATGAAAGCAGGAGGAGAAATTTCTGATAATCTATTCTCCCTCTATGACTATATGCTTCAGCGAGTCACTGATGCCAACGTACAGAATAGCTTGAAGATTATGGATGAAGTGATTAATCTGATGTTACCCATTAAGACGGCTTGGGCACAAATTCCAGAAGCAGCAAAACAGGAAGCCTACGTGTTACAACGTCAAAACCAACAAGCGATTGTGTGAGTCATTTAGAAGCTGATTTTTCGACACCTGAAATTGATGATAACTTTCAGCAAATCAAAACCTTGCTTAAAGACGAAGTACTTAAGCATACGGAATTATTCGAGTTGGTGACTGTCCGGGATAAGCTTATCCTTGATCAATTAGATAAGCTTAACCCCGAACAAAAACAACTGTTCAGCCAATCCGAGTTAGTCAATAATGAATGGCTCCAATCTCACATCAGTTCTCTTTTTGATCAAACTGAAGACCAATTATCCAAACTGATGCGTCATCGTAAAGCTATTAAAAAATATAAATAGTTAACCTGTGTAACCAGTAAAAAGATGGTTTAATAGCACCTTTCTGAGCAATCAATCTGATTGAGCAAGCATATTAGTAATAGATATTGGCATAGTTTATGCCTTATTCTGTCAGGAACTGTGTCGTGATGTTTTATTGACGCTATATTCATGGTACAAAATTAAACTAAGCAATTGCCTAACTGTTAATTATAAGAAGATCAAAAG
Organism: Neptunicella sp.; assembly: GCF_048268085.1. NCBI lineage: Bacteria > Pseudomonadati > Pseudomonadota > Gammaproteobacteria > Alteromonadales > Alteromonadaceae > Neptunicella > Neptunicella sp. The sequence continues at coordinate 110,393 of NZ_JBLWWF010000016.1, forward strand.
TATGTTTGATTCTAAAACAATATTAATCACCGGCGGAACAGGTTCTTTTGGGCAAAAATTTATTGCCCGTGTGCTTAAAGATTACAAACCCAAAAAACTCATTGTTTATTCCCGTGATGAACTAAAACAGTTCGATATGCAAAAGAAGTTTAATGCACCCTGCATGCGTTATTTTTTAGGGGATGTGCGGGACAAACATCGTTTAAAAACAGCCATGCGTGATGTGGACTATGTCATTCATGCGGCTGCGCTTAAACAAGTGCCTGCGGCTGAATATAATCCCATGGAGTGCATTAAGACTAATATCATGGGCGCTCAAAACGTGATTGAGGCTTGTATTGAATCGAACGTTAGTCGAGTCATTGCCCTATCAACCGACAAAGCCGCCAACCCGGTTAATTTATACGGAGCCACTAAATTGGCTTCGGACAAATTGTTTGTGGCCGCGAATAACATTTCTGGTGCAAAAGGCACCCGATTTGCAGTGGTACGTTATGGCAATGTGGTCGGCTCGCGAGGGTCTGTGGTGCCTTATTTCGAGGAACTACTTGCCGCAGGGACGCGAAAACTGCCCGTTACCCATAAAGATATGACACGCTTCTGGATTACGTTAGATAAAGGTGTTGAGTTCGTTATCAAAAACTTTCAGCGTATGTATGGCGGTGAAATTTTTGTTCCCAAGATCCCGTCGGTACAAATTATTGATTTGGTTGAATCGATGTCCGGTCATCGTGAATATGAAATTATTGGGATTCGTCCCGGTGAAAAAATCCATGAAATCATGGTTCCGGAAGAAGTGGCCCATCACTCCTTTGAGTTTGATGATCATTTTGTTATTGCCCCAGCGATCATCTTTTTTGACAAAAATATTAAATACAACAAAAACAAGTTGGGCGAAGAAGGGCGTGCTGTAGCTGATAAGTTTGAGTATCACTCGGGTACTAATCCTCACTTTCTGACCGTTGAAGAACTTAAACAGTTGAATGCCGGCTCGCTATGATCCCTTACGGTAGGCATGTTATTGGCCAAGATGATATTGATGCAGTTGTTGATGTATTACAGCATCAATTCTTGACCCAGGGACAACAAGTTCCTCGTTTTGAACAGGCATTGAATCACTATTGTGCCAGCCAATATTGCGTTGCGGTTAATAGCGGTACCTCTGCGTTACACATCGCGTGTTTAGCATTAGGTGTTACGAAAGGTGACCACGTTTGGACGTCGCCTTTATCTTTTGTGGCCTCAGCCAACTGCGCGCTGTACTGCGGTGCAAGTATTGATTTTGTTGATATTGAGGCGGTTAGCCGTAATCTATGTCCACAAAAATTAGCCGATAAACTGGCCCAAGCATCTATCATCCCTAAAGCGGTTATCGTGGTACATTATGCTGGTATCAGCTGTGATATGCAGGCAATAAAACAACTTTCAGTCCAATATGGTTTTGCCATCATTGAAGATGCCAGCCATGCGCTGGGAGGAACTTATCAGGGCCGGCCCATTGGTAGTTGCCAATATTCCGATATGACGGTACTGAGCTTTCATCCGGTTAAGTCGATAACGACCGCCGAAGGTGGTGCGGTTACCACTAATAACGCTGAACTTCATCAACGCTTGGTTTTATTTGCCAAACACGGTATTACCCGTGATCCTGAGTTAATGGAAAACCCGTCTCCCGGTAATTGGTACTACGAACAAATTGAACTGGGTTTTAATTATCGTTTAAGTGATTTGCATGCAGTATTGGGTATTAGTCAGTTAGCAAAGCTGGACGAGTTTGTGAGTAAACGTCAACAAAGGGTTAATCGGTATAACCACAAACTGAATGATTTACCCGTCATATTGCCAACCCAGTCAGAAGCATCACAAAGTGCCTGGCATCTGTATAGTATTGAATTGCGGAAACATGACAGAAGTGCTGTGTACCAGCAGCTTCAGCAACAGGGCGTTGGAGTCAATGTGCATTATATTCCAATTCATTTGCAACCTTATTATCAACGCTTGGGCTTTAAAGCGGGAGATTTTCCCGTTGCCGAGCATTTTTATAAAAATGCATTAACTTTGCCGTTATTCCCTACGTTAAGTGTCGATGATCAAGATAGGGTAATTAATACACTCATCACAATTTTGAGTTAAACAAAGTCATCTATTAAAGGAAATCATCCATTGAATTTGGCTATTATTCCGGCTCGTGGCGGTAGCAAACGTATTCCGTTTAAAAATATTCGTCAGTTTGCCGGTAAACCGCTAATTGCGTATTCGATTCAGGCTGCTCAGCAAAGCGGTTTGTTTGATAAAATTATAGTGTCTACCGACAGTCAAAAGATTGCAGAAGTGGCTCTACAATATGGTGCCGAGGTACCCTTTTTTAGACCGTCTGATTTATCTGATGATCAGACCGGAACGCGGCCGGTGACAAATCATGGCATCGAATATTGTCGAGAGCACTTTTTTGATCCCAGCTTCTGTTGTTGTATTTACGCGACTGCGCCTTTTTTACACAGCGATTATTTGATTCAGGGATTTGAGCAACTTCAGCAACAAACAGATAAAGCCTTTGCCTTTGCTGTTACCAGCTATGCTTTTCCTATCCAGCGTTCGTTGCGGCTAAAAAATCACGGAGTCGAACCTATCTATCCGGATAATATCGCCAAGCGTTCACAAGATTTAGAAGAGGCATATCACGATGCTGGCCAGTTTTATTGGGGACGGACTGAGGATTATTTGTCCTCTAAACGGATATTCTCTGAGTACAGCATTCCAGTTGTGTTACCCCGTCACTTGGTTCAGGATATTGACACCGAAGAAGATTGGCAACGCGCCGAATTAATGTACCAAGCCTATATACGAGAGCGTAATTAATGCAAGTTAAACAAATACTGCTGATCAGGATGTTAGGGTTGGGTGATGTCACCTGTATCGGCATTCCCGCGATTCGTTATTTTAAACAGCGTTTTCCCGACGCCAAAATTAGTTTCCTTACTTTTGCGGCCGGGCAGGACATTATTCGTTTAGCCGAACCTGATGTTGAGGTTCTGGCCTTAGAACAGTGGCCAGAAAATATTGTTCCTGCCATGGAAGCTTTTCTCGGTTTAGCCGAAGATATTGTGGGGGTGGGATATGATCAGATTGTTAACTTAGATACCTGGTTTATGCCCTGTTTTATGAGTCGCTTCCTTAAAGATGCCGGTGAACCGGTGCTCGGTAATGTCATGAATATCTCGGTACAGGATTTAATTGAACAATTTCAGAATCAAACCTTAAAACCCGAATACGTTAATGATCCAGCGGCTTATATGGATAGCAGCTTTATGGGCATGTCTCGCTGGCATACTCCGTGGTGGGAAAGTGCTTTCTTGCCAGATAATGGATATCCTGAATTTTATTTACGTAGCTGTTGTAGCTTTGATCAATTAGAGATGAATTGGCAGATTGACGTTAAAGCCGATCATCAGCTTAAAAAAATAGCCAAAAAGAAAAAGGTCATTGCATTGGCGCCCCATGCACGCACTGCCGAGCGGCATTATCCCCATGGAGATAAACTTAAAACGTTGCTTGAACAAGCAGGGTTTCATGTTTGGACGGGCTTTGATGGTCGTGTTTCCATGCGTCAAACATTGGCACAGCTAAAGTCCAGTCATTTGTTAGTAACGGCTCCTTCGGCACCGCAATGGTTGGCCGCAACGGTAGGATGTCCAAGCTTGGTCATTTGTGGGGATGTGGATCCTAGAACCTTAATGCCAGATTACGCTACTGATCAAACCACTACAGCCATCGCTCCAGAGGCTATGTTAGAAAGTATTGAATCAATTTTTGCCGAGCAGGCCAATGAAGAACATTAATATTGCTGGCCGGTTAATTGGTCGTGAACATAAACCTTTTATCATTGCCGAACTCAGTGGTAACCACAGCCAGCAACTGGATCTAGCAGTTAAAATGGTTGAAGCTGCTGCTGTTGCTGGAGCCGATGCGATTAAATTGCAAACCTATACTGCCGATAGCATGACCTTGGATGTACAAAGCAAAGGTTTTGTAATTGAAGAGCAAGATAGCTTATGGCACGGTGAGTCCTTACATGCCTTATATCAAAAAGCGGCTACGCCTTATGAATGGCACCCCATATTGTTTAACAAAGCACGCGAATTAGGTATGTTGGCCTTTAGCTCGCCTTTTGATGAACAAGCAGTGGATTTTCTGGCCGAGCTGGATGTGCCCTGTTACAAGATAGCGTCATTCGAATTAACCGACTTACCATTAATTGCCAAAGCCGCTAGTCAGGGGAAGCCTTTAATTATGTCTACCGGCATGGCCAGTGTGAGTGAAATAGAACAGGCGGTAGCAACGGCTAAACAGGCCGGTTGTGAAGAGATCATTTTATTAAAGTGTACTAGCACTTATCCTGCGCAAGCTACTAATACCAATCTGCATACCATCGCCAATATGCGCGATGCTTTTGGTTGTCAGGTCGGGTTATCTGATCACACTGCTGGTGTGGGAGTGTCAGTCGCTGCTGTTGCGTTAGGAGCGACGGTCATTGAAAAACACTTTGTACTGGATCGTCATGCCGGTGGGGTGGATGCCGAGTTTTCTCTAGAGCCGAATGAATTGGCACTGTTAGTCAGCGAAACCGAACGAGCTTGGCAAGCGATGGGAAGCGTTGTGTACGGCGGCACAGTGGCAGAAGAAAAGTCCAAACAATATCGTCGTTCAATTTATGTCAGCGACAATATTAAAGCCGGTGACGCTTTAGGACCGCATAATTTACGTATTGTTCGGCCTGCTTTTGGGCTAGCCCCCAAACATTGGCACAGTGTACAAAACTGCGTAGCTAAACAGGATTTAGCTAAAGGTACGCCACTTGACTGGTCGTTAATTGAGTCGGCCGGAATTGAGTAGGTTGTCCGTTCTATGAAGGTATTGTTTCGGGTTGATGCCGATAGTCACATGGGGATTGGCCACTTAATGCGTTGTCAGGCGTTGGCGCAACTGCTTGGTTCGCAACAAATTGATACGGTGTTTAGCTTGCGCCAACAGGCGATTGCCATTGCTCGTGATCGACATGACTGGATTGGACAAATAATACTCATTCCTGATGACATCAGTAGTGATACTGAAATTGATTGGTTAGCTCAACATTGTGGTTTATCAGAATGGGATTTTGTGGTGTTGGATGGCTATCAATTTAGCAACGATTATCGGCAAAAACTGCACCAAAGTGTGAATAAATTAGTGCTATTTGATGACAATAATAACTCAGGTCAATTGTACGCAGACATGGTTATAAATAGCGCTGATCATGCAAGCCAGTTAAATTATGCCGAAACGGCGGCACAGGCAATTCATTGTTTAGGTAGTGGTTACCGGATTTTGCGCCAGGAATTTTATCTTCAGCCTCCTGTGACATGGTCGCAGCGACACTCTTTAACTATTATGTTGGGCGGTAGTGACACCCTTAATTTGACGTTGCCTATTTTGCAAGGGTTACAGGTCAAAGCAAAGGATATTCCAGTTCGGGTGATTACCGGGGCCGCCTATCCTTATCTAGAGTCCTTGCAGACGTATATACGTCGTTCCACTCAGTCAATACAACATATTCACAACTGTCAGCAGATGGCGGAAATGATGAGCTATTCACGCTTGGTGGTATCAGCTGCAGGCGGCAGTCAATTTGAACTATTAGCCTGTCATACGCCTGCTATTTTATTGATAGTGGCTGAAAATCAGCGAAGCGCAACGGAATTGGCTGCGCAGCAAGGTTGGTGTGAAATAGTCGATTGCGCGGGGCAAATTGAGACTGATGCTATTGTCAACCAAATGGTTGATTTATGGCATGACGGTAATCGTTTGCAATCCATGCATAAGCACGCCCAACAACTGTCTAGTCGCGATGAGGGGGCTGACAACTTGCTGGATGCTATTGAGCGGATGCTGGTGGATGATTGATTTAGTTGGCTATAACGTTGAGCTTAAAGCGATAAAACAGCAGGATTTGGAATTACTCAGGAACTGGCGTAATGATCCACAAGTGAGTCAATTTATGTTGTCGCAGGAATTGATTAGTGCCGAACAACAGCTTGCCTGGTTTAAAAAAATACAACGGGATGATTCGCAGTATCACTGGATGATTTATTATAAAAATCAGCCTATTGGTAGCGCTAACATCAAAGCGATCTATCAGGGGCAAACGTTGCATAATGCCACGACCATAGAACCAGGATTATATATAGCCGATGAGCGTTATCGAGGTAATTTACTCGCCTTTGCTCCCACCTTACTGATTAACGATTATTGTTTTGACCAATTAAAGGTGAAACAACTGCATGCGGTGGTTAAGCAAACTAATCAAGCGGCGCTTAATTACAATCAAAAATTGGGTTATAAAATACAAAAACAGGCCGAATTGGTGGAAATTACCCTGACAGCAGGGGATTATCAGCAAGCGAGCCATAAGTTAAAGAATCTTTTATCAAGGTAAAAACATGACAACCACCGAACAGTTATATCAGGCGTTTGCCAACGGATTAGGTATTGAACTCAGCAGTGTTAGCGATGAATTAGCCTACAATAGCATTCCTCAATGGGACTCTACCGCGCATATGATTTTGATCGCTGAATTGGAAAACCAGTTTGAGGTGATGCTGGATACCGATGACATTATCGATATGAGCTCGGTGACGAAAGCAAAAGAGATCTTAACTAAACATGCTATTCGTTTCGACTAAAGGATAGAGTCCTTTGTTTTTTTCCGACTTGTGCCAGTTTGGCGATAAGATTGCCTTTATTGAAAACGGTGAAAGTGGTGATACTGTTTCAGGTGACTTAAACAACGGAATTAGACATCTGTCCTATGCTGCGTTACAGCAGGAAATAGATCAATTTAAACAGCAATTACCGTCAAACCGACAGCTAATATTACTGCAGGCAGACAATACCATTGCCACCATGCTGGTTTATCTGGCCTGTTTGCAGGCCCGTCATCCGTTATTGCTGGTGAATAAACAAATTAGCGATACGCATCTCCAACACCTTATCCAGCGTTATTCACCTAACTGGTTAATGAACGGCAGTCATATTCAACATATCAGTCATAATCAGCACCATTTTGACGATAAGCTGGCATTGTTGCTGTCTACTTCAGGATCAACGGGTTCACCCAAGCAAGTGGCATTATCAGCAACCAATTTGCACAGTAACGCCAGTGCCATTTGTCAAACTCTTCCCATTCTTGGCAGCGATAAAACCATAACGACATTAGCGCCGTTTTATTCCTATGGGTTGTCGGTGATTAATAGTCATCTATTAATGGGGGCGACTATTGTGTTGACCGAACACAGCCTGATTAGTCGTGAATTTTGGGATCTGTTTGAACAGCAACAAATTAATAGTTTTGCCGGTGTTCCATACAGTTATGAAATGTTGTTAAGGTTACGCTTTACTCAAAAAGCATTGCCACATTTACGTTATTTTACCCAGGCCGGTGGCAAGTTGAGTCCAGAAAAAGTAACGGCATTAGCCCAGTATGCCCAACAGCAAAATAAGCAATTTTTTGTCATGTATGGGCAAACCGAAGCTACTGCGAGAATGGCGTTTAATGCCGACCCGCTATCGAAGCCTGACTCTATTGGACAAGCGATTCCCGGTGGTGAATTTTTATTACATGATGAGCAGGGGATCGCTCTGTGCACAGATGGACAAGCCGGAGAGCTGGTTTACCGAGGCGCAAATATTATGTTGGGTTATACCGAGGGCAAATCCGATTTAGCTACATTTAGTCAGTTGGATTATTTGTTGACCGGAGATCTGGCCTATCGCGATACTAACGGAGATTATTTTATTAGTGGCCGTCTAAAACGTTTTATTAAACCTTTTGGAGTGCGACTGAATTTAGATGAAGTCGAAGTGCTATTGGCCGATAACCAATGGACTGCGGCGGTTGTGGGTAATGACTATAAGCTGCAAGTTGGTTTACAAAAAAGTACTCAGCAACCTAACGATATTCCAGCCATTCAGCAAATGTTGAGTCAACAATTGAGCCTGCATCCATCGGTTATACAGATCGCTGAATTTGATATGTTACCCTTGACCGCATCCGGCAAACGGGATTATGCAACGTTACAACAGTGGTTTGCTGAACAGTGAAAATGGACAGAATAAATAGATGTTAAAAAATATACGCCTGCACCTTGATAAAAATGAAGAGCACCAGTCTGAACTGGAATTACGTTTGTCTGAACGTATTCAACCGACCTATCAGGCTAATTTACGTGCCTTTCGTCAATATATTCCTTCACTATTGCCTTATATAAAAGAAATTCGAACTAAAAATGTCGCATTGTTTTGTAATAAATATGGGCAAACTAATATCGTCGATTATGGTGTCGGGCGAACTTTTTACGGATTGGAGCCGGATGCGGAAATTGTTCAACAGTTTAACCATATCACTGAACATTGCCCTTATATGGATTTAATGCAATCGACACCGGTTTTAACCTTGGATAAGCAATCTTTATCTGCGCTCAAAAATTCGAATGTTTATCATGCCAGACAACAAAGTCAGCCTTTACCTGCAAATGTTGATGTGTTGGTCGTTTTTGGTTTGGCATTGGGTAAACACATTCAATTGTTGATCGAACAACACCATATTAAACATTTAGTGATTTATGAGCCTGAATTACAATATTTTCAATGCTCGGCTCTTGCCACCGATTGGGAGAAAATACTGTCTGATGCTCAAGCTAAAGGCACCGCAATCTATCTACAATTAGAAAAAGATGGGCGTAATTTAGTTGAGGATATGCAAGAACTGGCAGAGCATTTTTCGGCTAAAGGTTTCTACTATTATCAGCATTACAATCATCCTGTTTTTAGCTCGATTACAAAAGAGTTACAACTAAAATCCTGGGCTAGTATTCAAAAGGATGGGATCAGTTACACATTAGGCCATCAATATCAGGACTATTTACCTATTTGGACTCCTGCTGTGGAGTTGACACAATATCAAGATGTAGATCCAGCTGATGACGCCCTGTTTAAACAAAATATGCAGGCATTTGAAAGTTACTTTCCTCGTATTTATAAGGAGTTTAGCGACTATCAGCCAAAAGCCTGGCGGCCAATGAAAAGCCCGAATGGGATGGTAAATATTGTAAAGATGGACTCTTTGCAAACCTGGTATGGTGATAATCCTCAACATGAATGCATTTTGAATTTTGATAATTTTAGTGAGCAACCTAATAAAGATGGTCTGGTGTTAGGTTATAAAGGGACCAAGCTAAGGCATTATACTCATTACCGTTTTGTTGCCCAAACTGAAGAGTTATTAAACGAAGTTGAAGAAGAGCAAGGGTTGTTGCCTGACACATTAAAAGCCTTAATTATGTTTGGGATTGGTGCTGGGTATCAGATTGAGCATTTGTTTTCCCAGTACAAGGTTGAAAAACTGTTTTTATGTGAGCCAAATCGAGACTTTTTTTATGCATCCTTATATGCGATTGATTGGGCAAGCATTTTAAAAACGGTGGATGAAACTGGCGCGCGCATCTATATCAATATCGGTGATGATGGTACTAATCTTTTTCGTGACTTGTTAAATCAGTTCTACTCTATTGGTCCTTATATTTTGACCAATACTTATTTTTATCAGAGTTATTTTAACTCCAATTTAGTTCACGCCATTGCTCAATTAAGGGAGCAACTTCAGGTGGTGATTTCAATGGGCGAGTATTACGACCATGCGCGTTATGGTATTGCTCATACAACTGCAGTGATTAACCAAAATTACCCACTTTTAGTCAGTAAACCGGCTCATAAATTAACATTTGAAAATAAAAGTGTTCCTATCTTTATGATAGGGAATGGGCCTTCACTGGACTCTGCGATTGAGGCAATTAAAGAGTGGCAAGATCGCGTTATTGTCGTGTCTTGTGGAACGTCATTACAAGTGCTGCATAAAAATGGAATTGTGCCGGATTTTCATGCCGAAATAGAACAAAATAGAGCGACTTTTGATTGGTCTTGCCGGATTGGCGATCTTAAATATTTAAAACAAATCAGTCTTGTTTCGTGTAATGGGATCCATCCCGAAACCTGCGGTTTATTTAAAGATGTTTATGTCGCTTTTAAAGAGGGGGAATCGTCAACAGTTTCTGCATTAAAAATATTAGGTGAGGATAAGTTTGAAAAACTGAAATTTGCTTTTCCTACCGTGTCCAATTTTGTGATGAACCTGTTTACCCGCATGGGTTTTCACCAAATCTATCTTATTGGCATTGATTTGGGGTTTGCCGATAACAAACAACATCATTCAAAACATTCCGGTTATTACGACCAAAACGGCGATGAGATGTATGATTATGCCGCCAAAAATAATACTGCCTTGGTGGTGCCTGGAAACTTCAGAAAAACCGTCTTTACCAAGCATGAATTCAAGGTATCCAAAACCATTATTGAGCAGTCCCTGGCATCTGCCAAGGCGGAGTGTTTTAACTGTAGTGATGGTGCAAAGATAGTCGGTAGTATTCCATTAAGGTTCGATAATATTCTGGTGACAACCACCACGGAACAAAAAAAATTCGCGTTAATTTCAATCAAACAACAGGCTTTTGTTAAAGCCAATCAGGAACATGACTATTTACAGCGATTCTTAACCAAGTTCAGTCCTAAAAGATTAAATTTTGAATTAAGTAAAGTTATTGAACGGGTGAAAATGGAGGTAAATAATGTCGAGGAAGCCGAAGGCTTGATTGAAAGCCAAAAAACCATGTTATTTGCTTCCTATCAGGAAGGTAAGTCCTTACTATTTTATTTGCTATACGGCACGGTCAATTATGCGAATGCTGTTTTTAGTAAATTGACTAGTACAATCACAGACCAACATTCAAATAAAATAACCGCATTTGAACAAGCTCGTCAAGCTTGGATTTCCACGTTAAATAACATCGCTAGTGATTGTAAATCGGTGATGGAGACTTATGACTCATCATCTTCATTTGCGTTACAAAGAGAACGCGCCCTTATTGATTACTATATTTCAGATTATTCCGTAGCATGTGGAGTTACGGATGTAATATATCAGGGGCTTATCGCCTGGTTCCCTAATACAGAGCATCAGCCTGATTGGGTACTATTATCTGACTGTCAACAATGTCCATCAGCCATATTGCTTGATAGTGATGAAAGCAATGCGGTCGCTAAAGTTATACTGTTATTGAGTACGATGCCAAGCGATGGGGAATGCGAAGTTTTTGTGGTAGGAAGAGATAGGCATATTGTTGATGTACTTCATCAACAAGCTAAGGGGCTGTGCCGAATAACGTTTGTGTACCAAATTGACTTGATTGAAAATAAATACCATTTAGATGATTTTGCTGCGGGCAAGGTCCCGTTGCAAACTAAACCACAAATGATACGTTACTACGCACAATATTTTTTAGATAGAAAAAATATCGCATATATTATACCCAAGCTAGTATTCACGAAGAATATTACTGAAGTGCGACAGTTTTATGGGAATACACTTACTAGCGTATTTGCAGATGTTACAGGTTATATTGAATTCCCTAGTTATTTAGCCATACCAAGGGATCCAGAGTCATGGCCTAATTGTTTAACAAATACATTAGGTCATCGAGGACGTTATGTTGCAGGAAAACTTGAGCTAGCGAGCTTGTTCCAGCCGATTTTAACTAAAGAGCGGGGCGATCGACTGGTAAAAGACTTGAGTACACTTTTCTAGGCTGGCTAATGAATATGTTGCACACATTATTAACTGAATTAACTGATGATCAGCGAATATCGTTACCAGTGTATGATTGGTGTGATGATATTAAACAAACTTATATGCGTGACGAATTATTGGCACTTACGGAATATCACTGTAACCATTGTTCATTATACAAACACTATTTACACCAATTAGGCATCAATGATATTGAGCATATCGAGCAAATCCCCCCCCTCAGCGTGCGTTTGTTTAAAGAATTAAATCTTAAAAGTGTTAGTGATGATCAGGTCTTTAAACAGCTTAATTCCTCTGGTACCACTGGCGCACCATCGCGCATATACCTTGATTCAATTAATGCTAAACTGCAAAGTCAGGTTTTGGTAAAAATCCTGCAATCATGGCTAGGTAAATCTCGCCGCCCCATGTTGTTAATCGATTCGCCAAATACCGTCAAAGCTGGCAGTGCAATGACGGCCAGAGC
>NZ_JBLWWF010000017.1:0-100491 GCF_048268085.1 Neptunicella sp.
AATAGTGATTTTAAACAGTCGGTAAAACAACAGCTGGGCAATGTTTCAGTGCATGATTATTACGGTATGGTGGAGCAAACCGGCACAATTTATATGGAATGTGAACAGGGGCATTTACATTGCCCGGTTTGGTCAGATGTTCTAATTCGTAATCCGGGCGATATGAGCCTATGCGAGCCTCATCAAGTGGGTTTAATTCAGGTGAATTCGGTGTTGGCGCGAAGCTATCCGGGACATTGTCTGTTAACTGAAGATTTAGGGGAAATTTTAGGCGAAGATGATTGTGTCTGTGGCAGAAAGGGTAAATATTTCAAAGTGCATGGACGAGTACCTAAAGCTGAAGTGAGAGGCTGTAGTGATACCTTTGCCTGATGAGTTAAGTTCATTAGAGCCATTAAGTTGGCCACTGGTGTATCCTGAATTCTGTCAGACTACTCAACCTTTTTCTCCCTGGTCCAAGAGGTTGCTGGCAGAAGTAAATCAGTTAGCACAATTTATTCTTAATCACCCCCAAGCCCGTGATATGCCGGAAATAACGGCTTTAGGTTTTTGGTGTCGGGCCACTAATCTTGAGCCAATACGTCAGGATGCATCTGCATTGGTAAAGAGTGATTCGAAAGCCGGTAATATATTGCATATTGCCCCCGCCAATGTGGATACGGTGTTTTTTTATTCTACCGTGTTATCTCTATTGGCAGGGAACCGAAATATAGTGCGACTAAGTACCCGCAGCGGTGATATTACTCGTCAATTAGTTAGCCTGTTGCAATCATTTTTGCAAACGCATACTGATTCTGTATTACGTTATTTGTTGGCGATAGTGGAATATGACGCACAAAACAGAGTCGCAACAGCGAGCTTAAGTCGTTGGTGTGACCTACGAGTGATCTGGGGTGGAGACCAAGCGATTCAAGCGATTAGTGGTATTGAACCTGATACACAGCAATGTTGTTTTCCGGATCGGTTTTCACTGGCCATCATGCAACTCGATAGTGAAGAACAGATTGGTCTCGTTGTAGATCGCTTACTAAGCGATATGTTGCCTTTTGCTCAACAAGCCTGTTCTTCCCCTAAAGCATTGTTTTGGTGGCAAACGGCCAAGCCACTGCAACAGCAATTTTATCAGCAACTGCAAACTCAATTGGTGCAGCGAAAACAGCGGTTTGAAATGGCTGATCAAGTGGAACAATACCTTAATCAGCAACGTTTATTGATGTTAGGTGATAGTCAACTGATTCATCAGCACCCTTGTCAGGGACTGACAATTTTAGAGTTAGATAAAATAGAAGCAGACTTGTTTGATTGGCATTCCGGTCACGGTTTGTTGCTGGTTAACCAGCTTGCTTCTTTAGATAAATTACCCTTTGCCGATAAATTGCAAACAGTGAGCTGTTTTGGAATATCGGTAGCCGATTTGCAAAAGCAGCTGGACCGATTACCAATGGCTCAATACAAACGAATTATTACCCAGGGAAAAGCACTGGAGTTTCAGCCTATCTGGGATGGTATTGACTTATGTCGCGTGTTTTCGTTGTTGGATTATAAGTAATGATTGATAGTAATCATAATCTGTTTAGTCAGCGGTAGATAACATCTGCATGTCATCAGTGGATAATAAAATGAACGAAAGTCAACGTCCTAAGGCGGTGATTTTTGGAGCCAGTCAGGCGGGATTGGCTGCCTATCATCACCTTAAGGATGAATATGCAGTGATTGGCTTTTGCGATAATGATGTGAATAAGCAAGGTCAACGTTTAGCTGGTGTGATGACAGTGGCGCCTAATGAACTCCCTCGGATAGCCACGGACTATATTCTGATTGCCAGTGAGTATGCTGAATCGATAGAAAATCAATTACAACAGCTATCATTGAACGCCACTATTCAAACGTTACCAGCGAGATTAATTAAATTCAGTCACTTTCAGGACGATCCCGAGGTGAGTCAGATAGCAATCAACATTTTGCATCTGGTTTGTGCGCACCTGCAGCGCACGTCTGTTCGTTATTATGTAGATGCAGGGACTTTATTGGGGATTATCAGGGATAACGCATTAATCCCGTGGGATGATGATTTGGATATTGCCATTCATGCAGAAGATTTAGAGCAAACTAGGCAAAGTATGCAACCGTTGCTTCAACAATTGGCAACACTGACCGGTGAAAGCTGGCAATGCACTGAACAAACAAACATTAAAGTGTTTGGTGCCGTCCCCAAAGGTGCGATACGGGCAATGAAATTATCTTCAAATCAACCAGATAGTAAATTGCCGATGATGGATTTTTTTATTAAATATATCGACGGGCAATGGATGGATTATTGTTTGTCCTCACGTGGTTTTCGAATGCCGGCACTGCATTTTGAATATACTGAAAAGGTCATATTTGCTGGGCAACAATTGGCAATTCCCGCTCAGGTGGAAGACTATTTAGCGCGTCATTATGGTGACTGGCGCACTCCCAAGAAAGACTGGAATTTAAGTGATTTGCAAAATACCACTTTGTTTTAATTGGTTAAATTGTAAGCGTGGCATATAAACGATAGGGCTTTGTTATGACAACAGTAATCACCTACGGAACATTTGATTTAATGCATATTGGCCATCTGAACCTATTGGAACGGTTAGCCGCTATGGGTGATGAACTGATTGTGGCCGTCTCGACGGATGAGTTTAATCAAGTCAAAGGCAAACATAGCCTGTTTTCCTACGAGGAGCGAGCCAGATTAGTTGGGGCATTAGCCTGTGTGGATAAGGTGATCCCGGAACATAATTGGCAGCAAAAAGAGCAGGATGTGAAAGCTTATCAAGTAGATATTTTTGGCATTGGTAATGACTGGCAAGGAAAATTTGATCACTTGCCATGTGAAGTCGTGTATTTAGAACGGACACCCACTATCTCAACTACGCAGTTAAAACGTTCGTTGTCCCAGATTGATCCGGAAGCCATTAGGCAAATTAAACAGGGTTTGGATGGGGTGCTGAATATTGTCAAGGCGCTGGAATAAAACCCCTGTCAAACCGTATATGTTGATGGAAATACTATGTCATTAGTTAAAGACAAGCTGGATCTTAAAGCCGGGCAAGCTGTTTATATTACTCCTTTTACGCCGATGTCGGAAAAACTGAAACGGCATCTTGTTCAGCATTCTGATGTGACGGTGTTAGGATTTGTGGATAAAAGCAAACAAGGTGAGGATATTATTCACCCGGATCAGCTGGTTACTGAACAGTTTGACAACGTCTTAATCATTTCACCTAACTATGGACTGGAAATTTTTAAAGGGTTGCATCAATCCGGAATTGCTAAATCCAAACTGCAATTGGTGATTTATAGTGGTGTATTTAGCCGTATTTCGGCACTTAAGCTTTGGTGGCAAAAAACTAAAGATGATGCGTTACCGCGCATACATTTATTCTTGCAGCGCTATGTACAAAAAGCTTTGCAACGTGATGATCGGGCACTTTTTCTGTGCCAGGGCTTTATTGATTTAAATATTAAAGAGCTTTATCTGTACTTCTCTGCTCAACCTAATGTTCGTGCTGCGATAGCAACGGATAATCAACAGCAGATTGAGCAATTGCGCAAGGTGGGATTTAAGGTCATTCCGATTAAATCCTTACAGTTTATTTATTACAGTTTGCGCGCCAAACTAAAAATACTCGACCATACACCATTAACTAAAGATCTGCGTTACGCCATTCTAGGTTCAAAGACTATTCAGATTTGGCATGGTATTCCGCTTAAAAAAATAGGTCACTTGGCCAACTACAATATCGCTAAATATGATTTGATGATTTCTACCTCCGACTTTGTCACTGAATATGCCTTTTCAAAGGTGTTTGATTATAAAAAAGTGACTCATTCCGGTTATCCTCGAAACGACATATTGATTCAACAGCGAACCGATGAAAAAAGTCTGGCGATGGTGGAGCATGATATTTATCAGTGGATACAAAATTCGAATAAAAAGTTGATTATCTACATGCCAACTTGGCGAGGTGATTCCTTTGAAAATAATCCAATCAACTTGGAGCAATTGAATCTTTTTGCTAAGCAGCATGATTTGATTATTTTAATGAAAATGCATCCTTTTATTAGGCCCGAATCATTTTTCGACACGATGGAAACTGATGACTATCAATTTACTTCCGGGTATCAACAGAATGTGGTTTTTTATCCCAGTATTAATGATATTTATCCCCTGTTAGCTATGTCATCGATGTTAATTACAGATTATTCGTCGATTTACTTTGATTACTTGTTGCTGGATAAGCCCATCTTGTTTTTCATTTACGACAAGGATGATTATGTGAAACGGCAAGGCGATTTCATGCTGGATTTTGACGCCTATACACCGGGGCTTAAACCGACCGATATGCCGAGTTTACAACAAGCTATTTTGACTTCATTACAGCGAGACGAGTTTAAACAGGATAGAGCTACGTTGACGGAACGATTATATGAGCAACGAAATATTGGTCATAGCTCCGCAGTTATTTATGATGAAGCGATTGAGTTACTTCATAGTTAATATTTTCAACGATTGTGAAAATTTGACTAATCATGGTTGTTGCCGATAACAGAGTGGGCAATGAGTACATTGGTTGAGTAAACAACAGATAGGAATAGCATGCACATAACCGACAGAATTCGTTCCTCTATTGATAGTAATGGTATCAAACTGTTGTCATTGGATCTGTTCGATACACTTATTTTTAGGAAAGTTAACCGACCTCAAGATATTTTTTCAATATCCTATAGTTTGGCGATTCAACACATCTCTTTACCCATAGAACAAAAAGAATATCAAGAATTAAGAGTGCATGCGGAAAAAGCCGCCAGAGAAAAAACACAGAGTGAAGATATTACCCTTGAAGAAATATATGCCGAAATGCCTTTTTCTAAGGAGCAATCCAATGTTTTGCTAGCGTGTGAATTGGCCGCTGAGCAACAATCCAGTTTTATCCTGCCGGAATTAGCACAACTGCTAAGCGAAATTAGCGCCCAAGGCATATCTGTGTGTTTTATTTCCGATATGTATTTGTCGGTAACGCAGATAAGGGAAACCTTTTTTAATGACTTTCCTGATTTAACAACAATTCCTTTATTCGTTTCTTCACAAATTCGATTAACCAAATCCAGCGGCAAAATATTCCCTTATGTCAAACAATCATGCGAGATTGAATATAGCGACTGGTTGCATGTGGGTGATAATAAAATTTCGGATTTTGATTCGCCGAGACGCTTGGGAATACAGGCCATTCACTTTGGGATATTGCTCGATAATAAAATGATTGGCAAAGCGGAAAGTGAGTTTTATGCAGTAAGCAACTCAGCCATGGCAGCTAGAATGTTGGCAGCCAGCGATTTTAGCGATAAAGAAGCGGGAGAGCATAGAATCGCTCATGAACTGGGTGCGTTTGTTTGGGGGCCATTATTTTCGAATTTTGCCGATTGGATTATTGATAAAACCATAGCTGCTAATAGCAGGGTTATTTTATGTTTGATGCGTGAAGGGCATTTATTACAACCACTGTTAACCGCCAAACTTAAACATCGTGGTATTGAAAATATTCAAGTTATAAAATTTTATATTTCACGTAGAGCAGCATTCTGGCCTTCCGTTGATTTAGAACGACAGGATTGGTTTGATAAATTAGTTGAAATTTGGGTTCAAACCAGAGGATATACAGTCGTTAATTTTGTGAGAGATTTCAAAATCCAAGATCCTGAGCGCTACGAAAAATATTATGACTATGATCTAAAGGATAGTCAGGGTATCTATCTGAATGAAACTACTGTTTTACGTTGTTTAACGTCTGAGGCCAGAAAAAAACAGGGGGAGTTGGAAAGTTATATTCGTCAGCAGAAGAAAATGATTCATCAATATTTTCATCAAATGGTGGACTGTAATTTTAGGGAATGTGTTACCGTCGATTTTGGTTGTGGAGGTACAGCACAAGGCGCGATGGAGAGTATTTTTGTACAATCGGCCAAACAAAATTTGTTATTTTATTCGGCTGGAAGAATTTATCGCTACTTACAAAAAACGGTATACAGTAGCTTTATTGGTGCGACTAACAATCGTTGGCAAATCAGAAATACCTTGGGGCGTTCACCGGAGTGCATAGAAGCCTTAATGCTAGGGGATGAAGGATCTACATTAAGTTACCGGCAAGATGATAATGGCGTTGTCTTACCTGTTGTAGGCAGATCCATTCCTGAAAACAAAGCTATATGTGATAACTTTCTGGCGGGAGTTCTCAAGTTCATCGAATACCAAGTTAAGTTTCAATTATCGAAAATTAGTGATGATGACTGCATTAGCATATTGGCTCGTTATATTAAACAGCCTACAGGTGCTGAAAGTTCGTTATTCCAGTCAATTTATCATCAAGATAACTTTGGTGCAGATACGCTATTTCCAATAGTGTGTGATAAGCAAATAGCAGAAGTGAAAAAACTAGGCATTGTAGAAATGTTGTCTAAGTTTAATCAGAAGCGTCGTTGGGGGTATCGACGGATAAATTGGCCTCAGGCGGTTGTGAGCACACTAGACAAACATTACTTATTTAATGAATTGGGTATTAACAACGATAATTTTAGTCATGCTTTAACCTTAATCGATAAAATTAATGATAAAGGTTGGGATGAGTTTGCTATTTATGGTGTAGGGATGTTTTATGAAACAATGAAACCACTTTTTGAGCAGCATAATTATAAAATCAACTGTTTGATTGATAGAAAAGCAGAATTTAATGATTCATTACAGGTGAATGGGGAAAAAGTGCTAACTATTAATGATGCGCTAAATTCCGGAATACCCCGTGTAGTTGTTTGTTCTAACGCTTTTATTGATGAAATTGTCGATAATATTACTGTTAGCGCACGAAACTTGGAAATAGCTTATCCATTTGAAATTATGACGGTTTCTAATTAACTACTGTAGTTTGGATGAGCTCTAGACATTAATCTAGCTATTCAGTCCCATAATTCATATTAGTAAAAAGAAGTGCAGTTTGAAATGAAAATAGCCGTAGTATCAAAAGCGACAGCCAAAGGAGGCGGTGCCAGTAAGGTTGCGCAACAATTGACTGAGCTATTGAATAACTCCGGCCATATCGTCCACCATTATCGTCGTGATTTGGAAGCTGGTTATAGCCAGCAATCAACATCTGTGTATGGTAAGTATGAGAAGCTCGCCAAAAAGTCTTTTTACAAACTTAAAAAACTGGGTTTGCAAGAGATTATCCCGTGGGAATACTGGCATTTACGTGAAGAAATAAAACGTCACCAATTTGATTTAATTCATTTTCACGATATTACTACTGCCGTCTCGCCAGTGACACTTGGGCTGTTAACCACACACGCTCCCGTAGTATGGACAATGCACGATTGCTCATCTTTTACAGGTGGATGTATTCAGCCTAAAGGATGTGATCACTATCACAGCGGATGCCATCATTGTCCTCAACATGGTTTATGGCCACTTAAAGGACGCTTTGATTTAGCCTCTTATTATTTAAAAGTTAAAAAATGGCTACATAAAAAACCGATAAACTTAGTTTCTCCCTCCAAATGGTTAGCAGCCAAAGCGCTTGCTAGTGGAGTGGTGATAAATCCAATTCATGTGATTAATAATAGCGTTGATACGACCCAATTTTATCCTTTAGAGAAAGCAGAATCAAAGCGTCAGTTAGGCTTGGGTGAGCATGATTTTACCATCTTATTTGTGGCTAAATCTTTGTATGATCAATTTAAAGGACTTGAATATGCTAAAAAGGTTATTAATGGTGTTCGGCACCTAAATCCAACTATTTTAGTTATTGGTCGCATACACAAGCATCAAACGAATCCTTTTGCTGAATTCAAACATGTTTATGCAGGGCATTTAGACAGTAATGCAGACTTAAACCGTTATTACAATGCGGCCGATATTTTTCTAAATTGTAGTTTGGCCGATAACTTTCCTTTGGTTGTGTTGGAATCATTGGCAGCGGGTGTGCCGGTGATAGGCTTTAATACGGGGGGGATCCCGGAAATGATTCAACAGAATTATAACGGCTATTTAGTGGAAAAATATGACACCGATGCTCTCATCTTGAAGATTAAACAATTGACCAAAAACGAGGAATATAAAAATTGGAGTAAAAACGCTCGTCAGTCGGCCTTAACCTATTTTAATCAAGAGCAGATGCTCAAAAGATATACTGACTATTATCAACAAATTATTCAATCTCAAGGTCGTGACAAGTGACTAGAAAAGTATTGATAAGCTACGATCTGCTTACAGTAAAGCCATCTATGGGTCGTCAGATGGTATCGCGTTTTGACTTTGTTCAAACCATTTTGGAACGATTGGGTTTTGATGTGGTTTTAGAAACTAACAGAGAGCAATATTTTCCTTTTGACACTATCTGTGAGGACAGTCACAGTGGCTATCTGCGGACAGTAACCGGGGTTGATAAAAACAGCGTTGAGAGTCGTTTATTGCTCGAACATATTCAGCATTTTGATATTGTTATTTGTTATGAGTTAAGCGATGAAAGTTTCAAGCTTTTTCAGCAATTGAATATAGACGTTATTGATATTTGGTTTTCACCTATTCGCTTTTGTGCCGACAACATGTTTACCCTACGCGCATCCAACCCTGAAGTGCAGCAAAAATTATCGCTATTTAATATTGATGAGCAGGTGTTTTATCAACAAGCGAGAAAGTTGTCCGAACATTGTCAGCAATTTTTACCAACAGAGATGAAATTATCACCGAATAGCGCTTTATTAATTGGCCAAATGTTGCAGGATAAAGCGGTTATGAAAGGCGATAAGTTTATTACCTTGCAGGATTATCTGGATGAAATACAGACACTTGCTAAGCAGTATTCAATGCTCTATTTACTTAAGCATCCTTTCATGTCGGACCATGATTTTTCACTTATTCGACAAAGTTTGTCATCCATATCTAATCTAGTTTATTTACGACAAGGAAATGTGTATAAGTTGTTGGCATGCCCAGAGATTAGCGCGGTTATTGCCCTTTCATCGTCGGTTTTGAGTGAAGCGGTCTATTTTGGTAAACAAGTGCATTACTTATTTCGTAACTTGTTTGTTCAAGGATTTATTACTGTTCAGGATGCCTTCTTCAGTAGCGATTTTTGGGCTGCATTATTAAAGTGTGATAACCCTATTGCGGGAGTGAGCTATCTGCACTGCGATAATTTTTTAAGGGCAAGATTTAATGCAGCGTACGCTTATGAACCTTTTATCAGTGAAGTATTGAATGCCCGTGTGAAACCCAAAAAACAGATTGTATATAAGGGGATTACACAAATATATCAATTCCTTAATGAGCTTGATAAAGACAAACAATATGTGTTGTATGGGTATGGTACCGTAGGTAAATTGATTGCTCCTTTTCTCGGTAAAAATGTTAAAGGCATCATTGACGAGTCGCTTTCAACTGCAATTGACGTGAACATCAATATTTTGCAGCCCCATGATCTTACAACGGAAGATGAAGTGATTATTACAGCGTTTAAATATGCAGAAGAGATTATCCCTCAACTTCAGCCTTATACTCAGCATATTCATGTACTTTACAGTGAAGACTAAAAGACTGTCATGTAAATAAGTGTTTAATTAACACAAAATAGGCCGATACAAAGCTATCAGGCCAATTGTTGTGTGACTCTATTTTGTGCATGGCTATTCTATTGAGGGGTATGTAAGGTGAAACCATTTGATTAATACTCAAAATAAGATAAAAACAAAAAAGGTTCTTATGCATAGTTTAACGATTGATAAAATTAGCCAAGGTAAAGTTTTTTTCAGCGGAAACGATGGGCTTAATGATAGTTGCACTGCATGGAAGTTGAGTAAAGCTTACAAGGCGCTTGCTAACATTGAATGTATGCAGGGTTTAACGCTGCTGACCACTATGGAAGCTGATGCAACTTTAATTGATTGGTTTAAAGTATTAAAAGTAGGTGGTCAGTTGACCATTAGTGTACCTGATAGTAACTATTTTGCTCAAATGTGGATAGATGCAGATTGGAATGAAGCGACGTTAAGCGATGAATCATCGCCGGCTAGAACTTCTTTTACCGCGTTGTTTGGTGAGCAAAAGGCGGGTAATCCAAAGTTTGCCAATTATTCTACTAATTACCCAGATGTGAATAAGGCCGCATATAACGCAAAACGCCTACGCTTTTTACTTGAGCGAGTGGGGTTTGTTGATATTAATATCGCGTCAGATGGACATGGTGTTCTAACCGCGACAGCAATCAAATCGATGAATATCGGTGAGAGACAAATTGCCACTGATTATGCAAAAATTCGAGGCGATCATAAAAACAGATATCATTTTGCATGCGAAGTAGTTGCACCATCGACGCCGCAAAAAATACTCGATTGCGCTTGTGGTATTGGTTATGGAACTCTAATGCTCAGTAATGCGACGAAGGCAAAAGTAACCGGAGTTGATATTGATGAGGGCGCCATTAATTATGCACTTCAGTATTATTGTAATCAGAATACTGAATTTCTTTGTCAAGATGCCAGATTATTGGATTTTAAGGATGAAGTTTACGATGCCATTATTTCATTTGAAACCATAGAACATGTACCTTTTGATCAGGAGTTGATCAAGTCTTTTCATCAGTGGCTTAAACCAGGAGGCCAGCTAATTTGCTCTACCCCGAATCAAGATACATTGCCCTTTTCGCAGGAAAAATTCCCTTATCATATTAAGCATTATTCAAATGATGAACTAACAAATTTGTTAAAATCTGCCGGTTTTCAGGAAGTAGAGCTATTTACACAACGGGACGTTGTTTCTGGTGTTGTGGAGTCAGGTGATGATGGTTTCTTTACTGTTGCTGTCGCTATAAAGTAAATATGCATTTTTCAGTCATTATTCCGGTTTTTAATCGTTCAGAAACGTTGTATCGAGCGATAAGTTCAGTGTTTGCACAGCAAGTGCAAGACTTTGAAATATTGGTAGTGGATGATGGTTCTTCTTCGGCCTATGCTGCACAGATTTCCGCTATTGTGCAGCAATTTAGCGATTCTCGTATTCAATTATTAGTCCACCCGCATAATTTAAATGGTGCTGCTGCTAGAAATACAGGTATTGAGGCTGCGACGGGAGATTATATTTGTTTTCTTGATTCCGATGATGAGTGGTTAGATTCCAAATTAACCGAAGTTAAAAAGATGATTGATGCTAATGCTCATAAAAAGAGCAGCATTTTAGTTCATCATCAATATGCTAATGTGAAGGATGGAAATAGGGGACAACCTTATCCAATTCAAGCTAAGCAGTCTGGTGAATCTGTTGCACATTATTCTTTTGTGAAAAATCATGGTGGAGGAATCCAGTCCAGTACGATATGTGTTTCATCGCACCTGGCTAAAACTATCAGGTTTAATGAAAAACTAAAAGGTCATCAAGATTGGGATTTTGCCATAAGAGTTGGGGCTGAGTGTGATAATTTTGTTTTTATTGAACAGACTTTAACGTTGCGGCATTTGGATAGTGAAGATAGTGTGGTAATGAATCTGGATTGGAGATTTTCATTACAGTTCTTAATCGCATACAAAGTATTTTTTGAACCAGAATCACTTGCCTGTTATATGCAAAAAGTGGTTGTGACGAAGGCAATAAATGCGGAAAAGCTGCTTTCGCTCGCCTCATATCGACTTTTTTGGTACGCATTGTTGATTAAGCCATCAATAATATCCTTCATAAAAAAACAGCTAATAAGCAAATATTATTTATCACAGCGAATAGATGCTTTATTTCAATATTGCCATCGTTACAATATTTGCAATATTATCTTATGGGGACTGAACAGTTATACCAGTGAAATACTTAAGAAGGTTCCACAAAATATTGATGTGATTGCTATTATTGATAAAAAGACACAATCAAAACAGCAGTCATATTGTGGGATCCCTCTTCGATCTATTGATAACATAGAGGAGCGTTGTCTAAGTTCAGTGCAGGCTATCGTATTTGTTACCGATAATCATCACATCTCAATGAAAAACGATTTGGAAAAGAAAGACGGGAATTTATTGAATAAAATAATTAATTTTTAGTAATCATCTTACCCTATCTCACCCAAACTAAGGATAATCTGGATATTCAGCTATTTATGCTTCAATATCGCAGTTGTCGTCAAGCGGTACATTGTAAAGTAAATATTAGGTTGGTCGATAAAAGGATAATAGCTTCCGATTTTTTGTACCATAAAGTAAATAAAGCAGTTTTAATTTAATGGTGTAGCCGTCTAATCTGCTCTGATAATTTATTTTAAATGATACCAAATCCAATACAGATACAAGGTGACAAAGTATGATTCCTTTTAATATGCCAGCCAGAACCGGGCATGAAGATCAGTTTGTTATGGATGCAATCAACGCTTCTGCTATGTCGGGTAATAATAAATATACCAAACTTTGTGAATCGTGGTTTGAGCGGCATTTGTCTTGTAAACGTGCATTATTGGTAACATCTTGTACGCATGCGTTGGAAATGGCGGCTATTTTACTGGATATACAAGATGGCGATGAAGTCATTGTTCCATCATACACATTTGTAAGTTCAGCCAATGCTTTTGTATTACGTGGTGCAAAAATTATCTTTGCTGAAGTTGATCCTACGACATTAAATATTGATGCAGGGCAACTAGAAAAATTAGTTACTTCCAAAACTAAAGCCATTGTTCCTGTGCATTATGCCGGTGTCAGTTGCGATATGCATGACATTATGAATATCGCCAATAAATATGGCATTAAAGTGGTAGAAGATGCTGCCCAGTGTATTGATAGCCGTTATAAAAACCGGCCTGTTGGGGTATATGGTCATCTTGCCACGTTTAGCTTTCATGAAACCAAGAATATAACCGCGGGTGGTGAAGGTGGAATGTTGGTAATTAACGATCCTACATTACTAGATAGAGCGGAAATATTGCGTGAAAAAGGTACCAATCGGCGTCAGTTTGCTGAAGGGAAAGTAGATAAATATACATGGGTAGATATTGGCAGTAGTTATTTGTTAGGTGAGCTTAGCGCTGCTTATTTATACGCCCAACTATTAAATTTGCAGCAAATTCAGGATGCTAGAATGGCTTGCTGGAATAACTATTTTGAAAGCTTGTCGAAATTAGAATTATTAGGCCATTTACAGCTCCCATCAATACCCTCAACGTGCCAGCATAATGGACATATATTTCATATCCGTGTAAAGGATATTGAAAGCCGCGCCAAGCTTATTGATTATCTTAAAGCTAAAGGGATTATAAGTGTATTTCATTATGTTCCATTGCACAGTTCTCCAATGGGAAAAAAGGTGGGACACAATCCTTTCAACCTTGCTATCACTAATAAAGAGTCGCAACGAATAATGCGCTTACCTTTGTATTTTGGACTGAAAAACGAACAAATAGCATTCATTACTCAATGTATTAATCAATATTTTCAAATGAACCTTCATGATTGTGTTTCGGCGGTCAATAGCTAATAGTCGAAGTAATATTTAAAATTGCTGTAGTGTATATTATTCCTAGGCCAAATCTAATGGAACAAGCTTGCTTGTTTTGGCTTGACTCGTGGTTTTATTAAAGTAAATAAGGTGTCTTAATGAGTGACCCAACTAAAAAAAGCGGAGAGATTACTAATGATTCGGGACCAAGAACAATTAATAGTAAAAGATTGAAGGAGTTAAGTTCTGAATTGATTCATGAGTATGGAGATGGTTGGAGGCGTCATAATTTGAATTCTCTTACTGTTGATTCTTTAGCAAGGGTTTTGTATTTTTCTGACTTATATAAAAAAATTATTGATGTCCCAGGTGTTGTTTGTGAATTTGGAGTTCAGTGGGGTGCGTCATTATCTGTTTTGACAAACCTGAGAAGCATATATGAGCCTTTTAATCATAGCCGAGTGGTATATGGATTTGATACTTTTGAAGGTTTTATTGCAGTAGATGATCGTGATGGGAAACACGCAAGTTTAGGAGATTATGCATCTGCTTTAGGTTTTGAGATTAAGCTTGAAGAAATCCTTAGTTTGCACGAGAGTTTTGCTCCATTACCTCAAATCAAAAAGCACAGTTTGATAAAGGGAGATGCTTCTAAGACCATTGATACATGGTTGGACGATAATCCGCATGCCATTATCTCCATGGCTATCTTTGATATGGATTTGTATCAGCCTACCAAAGATGTTCTTAGCAAAATAATTCCAAGGTTAACGAAGGGGAGTATTTTGGTTTTTGATGAATTGAATTGTTCTTTTTTCCCGGGAGAAACCAGAGCTGTTGATGAGGTGATGGGACTGAATAATTTAAGGTTAAAGAGAAGTGAACTCCAACCTCATTGCGCTTGGGCTGTATTTGGTGATTAAAAATAGTGGAATGTATCACTATCAAATTTCTAAGGCTTGGTAATGGTGACAATTAAAGCTACACCATGGAACGATCCTGTTTTGGGAGGAAAAACAGTCGAACTGTTTTTTGATGAACAGAATTCAGAAGTATTATCAGCTCAACTTGAATCCACATTGCTTGATTTGAATATGTCAGGGGTCGTGTTTGCTCAAGTCAGAACAGATTATTGCCTTGAAAGAAGGGTTGTATTGGAAAAGCTCGGATTTCGATTTATTGATATTAGTTATGAACTTAAGTTTAATCAGCCGTTACGGCAAGCGGTCAACTGGAGAATGCCTACCGGGATAGAGTTGTGCACAGATTACTCGGAATCGGAATTAGATTTTGCAAAAAAAATGGCGTACGAAGATTTCAAGTTTGGTCGATTATTGGAAGATCCACGGATTATCCAATCATTTTCCAGGGCAAGAACCGGGCGCTGGATTGACCTTCTACTTAAAGAACCCTATAGCTTTTATTTGGCCAAATATAAAGGTGCTCCCATAGGCTTTCATGCAGAATTAAAACATTCTGATCATGTTGAATGGATTTTAACGGGTGTTTCTAGCCAATATTCTATGCTGGCACTAATGTTATGGCAGGAAGCTTTTTTGTTAGCTCAGACTAATTGTTGTAAAAGTATAACTACCGTTGTTTCTGCATTGAATTATGGTGTTATGAATATTTATAGTTCATTTCCATTTAGGATAAATAATGCATGGTGTGGTTATCATTGGCATAACAATATCTAGAATTAATTCAAAATCGTTTTCCACTGTGCTACTAGAGTATCTTCGGAGTAATGTTGGTTCAGACTCTCGATATTATGCATTATATCGGCTTCTGTCATAGATTCGATAGATAACTGGTTAATATCAAAAACTTTTAAATTTTGGCTGGTAAAAGTATCCCACATGCTGATAGATGGGCGCATGAATACCTTTACACCAAGACTGAGAAGTGTAATCAATGTCCCTACGCCTTGTTGTCTATTATGATCAAAAATTGCAATATCGATTTCCTGTAGATACGTTAAATATTCATCAAAGGATAAAAAGTTCATCAAGGGAACAAATCGTTCACCAAATAATGATTTACCATGTTCTACCACATGTTCTGCATAGCCTTTAACGCTGAGATTAGCATATGACAAAGGAACTATAATTTTACCCAAGTTTGAACGATGCTCTATCAGCCTGTCTAAAATCTGAATATGATTGTTATTTAGTGCAGCTGAATTACCCACTAAAACATTCTTTTTTTTACGCTTACTGACTCGAAGTGGATATGCTTTATACAGATTACTGGTATAGGCAAAACAACGAACTTGTTCACCTTGTGCTTTATACCATTTTTTGATAAATGCAACGTCACCTTCCACAAGGGAAATGTAATGGCCGACATTTTTAATCACTTCATGATGGGCTTGGTTTTTTAATTCGGGGGAATAAAAATCCCCACCCCACAATATCCAATAGGTTTTTTTTAATAAATCAGAATGTTTTAATAGGAGTTGATTGATTTTATCGCGCCAGAGTCCATGTAAAAATATTTTGTCTGCTTGATATAGTGGTGCCAGTAACTCATCGAAGTCTTGTGTTGTGTGACAAAATTTTACCCCGTGAGATGGTGTTAACCCAAAATCATATTTTTCACTCGTAATATAAAAAAATTGGTGTTCATTAATATTAAAATGTTTATTAATAAAGTCTATATAGGGCGGCATAAACTTTTCTGAAATCATAATGTGCAGATATTTCATATTTACAACTTCTGAATGGCAAAGCTTTGGGCTTCTGCAATATCCATTGTCAGGTAACGTAATTGGAAGTTATGTTTACTACAAAATTCATGAACTGCCTCAATCACTCCATATTTATAATCAGCTTCCCAGTTTCCTTGCGTATAATCGTGACCAGTCAAAAAGCCACCTGATTTAATTTTATACTGATATAGCTCTAACTCTTTAATGGTAGTTGTATATGAATGATCGGTATCTATATATACCCAATCAAAATATTGATCTGGGAATTGATTTACCGCCTCTATTGATAATTTTCGATGGATCTCGACCGTATTACTATTTATTTCTTTTAAGAACTTATCATTAACATTTTTAAATAAATTTTCTCCATATCGGGAAGAACCCCAAATATCGACTAAATGTAATTTTTCGGGGGTGGAATATTCTAAAATTTCCTGTGTAAAGTCGCCATTCGCGACACCCAACTCAGCCACAACACCATTCTTGGGTAATTCATTTAACAGCTCTCGCCTATTTGTCAATAGCCTTGTATTTTTGATTAAATTAGAATTTAAAGGGACTTTAGGGATTTTATTTAAATTTTCTCTCTTATATAGTTGATGTTGTGTTTTTATTTTTTCTTGGATTTTTTTGACCTGGTTAAGATCGTCAACATTAATATATTCATGAATATTTATTTTATCTAAAATACTTTCTATTTCATTTGCATAGCTTGATGTAATAATTATTTTGTCGAATTCTAACGACTTGAGATCGGTGTAATGATAAACGGGTAATCCAGAAAATTCGCTATTGCGCTTATCCTTATTGCTATCGATAAATCCTAAAACTTGGAAATTTAGGCTTAACGGAAATAAGTTATCAAATCCCTTTTTGGAAGCACCATATAAATATACCTTAAGCATTTTTTTACCTTTTTAATAAAAGTGTGCCGGAGCTTTATGTTGATTTTTAACAAACTGCATAGTTATTGTAATATTTTGACAATGAGATATAGTCATTGGTCGATATGCAAATTAAGAAAAGTTTGAAACTCTACGTAAATAATATTCCAATGTTAGAAATATAAAAATTTCTGTAGTGTAATTGTATTTTGTAGAGGATAAGTGCGGTGTTAAATACTTCTCAATAACGTCAATATCAACAAAATGACTATACTTTGAGCCATTTACATGCAATAACTCATTAATTCTGGCTAGTACAGATTCATCTCTTATTTCTCTTGCATAATTAATATAACCACGAATGATATTGTCTTTTTTCAAGTTATTAGACTCTTTCCCTGAAATGGTTTTTCGAGTCTTTTGCCAAGGTATATCATTGAAAAATTCAGGAAAAAACTTCAGCAGCATAGTGCTATATAACTTATGATCTTTTCTATATTCGTCGGGAAGAGATAAAACAAATTCCATCAGGCCATTATCGAAAAAAGGTTTTCTCTGTTCTATTTTATCTAAACTATTGACCGTTCCCATATTTGTAAAGCGTCTGACTCTATTCATGAGAAGGTGAGGTTCACTTTTATTTATGTCGTAGAACTCAGTATCAAAAGATAGTTGCTGTGTTTGGCCTTTATAGAAATTTTGCATGTTATATATATTTGCTTTTGTATCTAATGGTAATGATTTGAACCATCCGCCGCCGCATACAACATCGCCTGCATACCCATTTAGGTTGATTTCAATATCTATTGATATGTCATCTAAAAACTCTGAACCGTGCATATGCTGCATACTTAGCATGCCGTCGGTTCGCCATATGGAATCAAATCTCGGCTCAAACCAATTTTGAGCAGTGAAATGGTATATTTTATGATTCCAGTTCGTTTTATTCGCGACCATTTTAGCTATTTCTATATCATCACAGCCGTCTATACCAAAAGTAAATAATGTTCCTTTATAATCCGGATAGAGTCGAGTCACAGCTGCTACGATGGCACGACTATCCAATCCTCCGCTTAATGCTATTCCCATTTTTTTGCTTGGGTCAAAACGTTTTTTAATTGCATCTAAAAATAACCAACCCAGTTTCTCTGTAGCCTGTTTAAATGTAATAGATTGCGTCTTGATTGCTGACCATTTCCAGTAATACTCTTGTTTTAATTTTTTTGATTTGAGATCGAATGTCATTATAGTTGCGGGGTTGAGGAGCTTTACATTAGTGAATAGTGAGCGATCTTCTAATACATAACCAAGTTCAATAAAAGACTCTACTGCCTTGGGGTCAATTGATTTACTTATAAATGGTAAAGCTAATAAGCCTTTTACTTCTGGCGACCAGGAGAACCTGCTATTATCAAGTGAGTAGTATAGGAACTTCATGCCATACCTATCACTTATTATATGAATCTTTTTTTCTACACTGTCATATATGACCGCATTAAATATTCCATCAATTTCAGCAAGCGTGTTTTTGAGCTGCCCATTTAAATAGGATTTAACCAGTAATTCTTCGAAATCTTCCTTGGTATAATTATACTTCTCACCTTCAATTGAGATGAATATGTCTGCGCGATGGGATTTTTTTTTGTTTGGTTTAATTAGATGTACCTGTGACATTTGCAGGTGTTCGTCGCTTATTACAATTCCCGTAGTTAGCTGTGTTATTTCTCTAAGAGAAGAAGTCATTAACGGTATTAAGTTTTCATCGGGCTCATTTTTAGTATAACCATATATACCAGGCATATTAATTTACTCTAAGTGTTGTTCGTTTTTAAACATTTATCACATGATGTTATATGGTATTGCTTCTATTTTCTTGTTTCTAAAATGTAATATATCCGTTCAATATTTCAGATCTATCACTGTATAAATAAATCCATTGTCAAAATGAGTACTCACAAATAACTTACTAGAGTTTGGGAGTGAATTCTGTTCATTGTTACATAGGTATATAGCATAGCTGCAGTAGTTGACTCTAAATTGCTAAGTATGGAAAGCTCGTGTAGGTAATTAACAATTGCTTATATTATTCAGTAATAGAACCTTCATTGCGTGTGTGTTTAGTGTTTTTCTATCCATTAGAGTAGCCCTATCTTCAAAGCATGTTCAATATATAACAAAGCCGTATTACATTGTTGCATCAGTACTTACTATTTCGTCTGTTTGTCTAATATCTTTAATAAATGATATGCCTTGATTTGGATTTCCTCAGCTTGATAGGCCAACATCATCTATTGTTTGACGTTACTTTACGCAATCATGCCTGAATACGGTTTATTTACAGTCAATGGCAACGTTCGCTAATGTGGTTCAGTGAAAATGTAAAAGGGGCGTGGCATGGAACCCTGTTAGGACCGATTTGTGGGGATACCTCAGAGTTGAAGCCTTATACTGATTTTTAACAAATGGTGTCATTATTGTCACTCTTTGATTGATGAAATCTAGCCATCAGTCGATATATGTGCATAGCCTGTGCAGACAAGCTTTTTCTGCTGAACTTGTACGAACGTTGCTTATAACTTAATAGCATGGAAGGAGATTATATTCGCTTCGTTAACGATGATTGTTACAACTTGTGGCTATTGTAAAAATAATACAAACTTTATTTAATGATTAATAAGAATATATGTATTAATCAATATTATAGTTAAAGCAAAGGATGGCTGGACAATATTGCAAGTGCCAATTGATTATTCGCTAGAAAGTACGTTTGAAGATTGGTCGATAACTACTGATGAAGGTCGAACTGAAGCGTTTGGTCAATATGATCATGTTAGATGGTATGGTAAAGATTATCCCCAAAAGCTTTCATCAAATGGGTTTAATGTTAAAGAAGATGATTTTGTTAAAACCTTTAGTGAGGACGAGTTATATCGCTATGGTTTAATGTCTTCGGAATTTATTTACTATTGCCTGAAGTGAGAGGAAATGCCTATTGAAAACAAAAATAATGTCGTCCGACGTTATGATTCTCGTTACAAAAGGTTTAGATGCCCCCTCAAACGTTAGGTTGGGATAAGGGGTAGCAGGATTTCCGTTATTTCAGATTGTTTGATCATTTTGATATTGAAAGTAAACGAATGTTATACATAGGTTGTGGTTTTGGGGAAGAGTTAAGACTTTCAATGATTAAACCTTTTATCGGTGAAGTGTAAATGTTACTTAAGGTGAAAAAATGACGAGTTCTTTACAGTTTTTGAGTCAAAAACTTCATGAATGCAGTAAAGGCATTGCCGCCCCAGACTATATCGAACATGTTATTAAAGAATGGTATAAACTTGATCCAGAGTCGTGGCGTTGGAAGGAAGTTGAAAAATTTGAAGATCACACCGGTAAAATATTAGATATGGCATGCGGTGTCGGGACATTTTTTTTTATCGGATTACTTAAGGGATATGACGTTTATGGTATTGAACCAGAACCCTGGAAATTAGAATACATTAAGTTGAGGCTGGGCGAGTTAGGGAAGCTGGATGAATTACATCGAATTGTAGAAGGGGTAGGTGAGAAGTTACCGTATCCCGATGAAACATTCGATTTTATTTCAACTTACCAAACGTTAGAGCATGTTAATGATGTAGATTTATGTATCGATGAAATGGTGCGTGTTTTAAAACCAGGTGGGAAAATTATAATACGAGCTCCCGATTATAATAGTTTTTATGAACCTCATTATTGTGTTCCGTTCCTACCCAAAATGAATAAGAAACTTGCAGCTATTTATTTAAAAATACTGGGTAAACCATTAGATATTCTTTGGACTTTGAATTGGACAACTGCAGAGAGTATAGAAAGCTCTCTTGCAAGATATTCTTCATTAAAAGTTATTGATCTTTCTAGGCTTTATAAAAAAAGATTGTTTGAAAAGCATAGGCTTCGACTCCCTCAATTAATGCAAAATCTTTATTTAATTAAATTATATTTACGTTTTTTTGTAAACTTTAAATATTACAGAAAAATTTATACTTTTCGTGCAGAAAAACAAATATACATTGTTGTCACTAAACCGATTAACTAGTTGTTTATCTAAGCTAAAGGAGTTGTCACGTAGAGATGTATGTCAATTCATACGGCGGTATATTATTAAGCCTGTTATTTGCTTACTTTCTGCCCAACCCTTTGCTATCCTTACCAAGAGGTTTTGTGTCGGTGTGGTAGCTGGCAGAGGAGGTGAAAATGATTAATTTTAGTCCCAACAGTGAAAGCAATACATCTATATTGCAGCAGTTGCAGGAAAAGCAGAAATCCATTTTTGAAAAGTTATCTTCGGGCAAGCGGGTTAATAGTGCGGCTGACGATGCGGCTGGTTTGCAAATTATTGATCGACTTACGTCCCAGGTGTCCGGTTATCGTCAATCTGTAACCAATGCTTATGATGGTATTTCCTTGTCTCAGGTTGCAGAGGGCGGGTTGTCTGGTATTTCGAGCGATGTAAACAGGATCCGCGAACTATCGATTCAGGCTGGCAACGGTATTTTGTCTGCCGGTGACCGCAAGGCGCTGCAAAAAGAAGTCAGCCAGTTACAAGACAATATTAAACAAACCATTGATCAAACCGAATTTGCGGGTAAAAAATTATTGAGCAGTGACGGTAATATCGACTTTCAGGTGGGTGCCAATGCGGGTCAAAAGATTGGCGTGGGCACTAAAGATGTTGCTGGTGGCTTAGGTGATATTTTGAACGTGGATTTAAGCACAGCCAAAGGTGCTGAAGATGCACTAAAAGCAGCTGATAACGCTGTTGAATATGTAGGCTCTGCTCGGGCTGATTTAGGGGCTACCCAGAATCAGTTTGAAAGTGCCGCCCGTAACTTAACTCAAACTGAAGTCAATGTAGCCGCGGCACAAAGTCGGATACAGGACACCGATTATGCACAGGCAACGTCTGATAAAGTGGCCAACGATATATTGAGTCAAGCCAGTACAGCGGTGCAAGCTCAATCGAATCAGCAAAAAGGTCAGGTACTTGCTTTACTTGGCTAATTGAGTTTTAAGTCAAATAAACAGAAGGCCGTTATACGATGAGTATAACGGCCTTTTAGTCTCTGTATTGTAATACATCGAATGTGATAATTATTTTTTCAATATGCCGACAATATTGTCCTGTTCTAACACGATTAATGCAGTAATCTGATTTTTTTCCATCAGGGCGAAAGCATCACTCATTCGAGCGTCGGCACTGATGGTTTTCGGTGATGCCGACATCAGATCGGCAGCCGTCAAATCAAACACTTCTTTATTGTAACGGGTAAAAGCCCGGCGAATATCCCCATCGGTCGTGATACCGATGCCCTCTTCGGACTGGACTACCGCTAACCCTAGCTGACCACTGGAAATACAATCGACCAATTCAGCAAAGCTGGCAGACGCTTTTATCATTGGTAAGTTATCGCGGATCATTTCGTCTTTAACAGTGGCTAATAACCTGCGTCCCAAATTACCGCCAGGATGGAAGCGAGCGAAATGCTCCGGTTGAAAATCCTTAGCATGCATTAGCGTGACGGCAATGGCATCGCCCATGGCTAAGGTTGCTGTTGTGGATGCGGTGGGAGCTAACTGCAACGGACAGGCTTCCTGTTCCACACTGATATCCAGTATTGCATTGGCGACCCGGCCTAAACTAGACGTTTTATTACCTGTCAGGGCAATGACATAATTTTGATTGTCCGTTAAAAAAGGCATTAATTTCAGTAACTCTTCGGTTTCACCCGAATTCGAAATTGCCATAAAAATATCATCAGAAGTCACCATCCCCAAATCGCCGTGAAATGCCTCACTGGGATGCATAAAGAAACTGGGTGTACCGGTACTAGCTAGAGTAGCCGCAATTTTTTTGCCAATTAAACCGGATTTCCCCATGCCACACACCACCACCCGGCCTTTCGCTTTGAGGATCGCATTGATGGCTTTGTTATAGTCGCTATCCAGTTTTTCGGCCAAATGCAAGATGGCTTGTGCTTCTATTTTGAACACATCACGAGCAGTATTGAGTAAATCCATGCTGATTATTAATCGATAAGGTTTAATACTTCGGATGGTACCGATTAAATATTTATATTCCAAGTCAGTAAACTGGTTGCTATCACTCCATGAACAGTTAAAATCGATTTAATAAAAGTGGGCGCATCAATTATGTTGGTTAAAAATTGGGCGCTCCAATAATAATCAGTTAGGTGCATTTGGATTGGGAATGAATGATATTCTGGTGATCAGTGGGCAGGAAACCCGACGAGCAAGTTTGGAAACCGTACTTACCTTTATGGCGGAATCCTGTTGTACGGCCGAATTTGCTCAGGCTGTATCGCGATTAAACAGTTCGGTGCAATATAAAGCGGTATTGATCGATTCCGACCAACCTCAACAGGCCATCGAGCTGATCGAATCTTTTCCTCTGCAACCTTTCGTGGTTGTGGGCAGACCTTTGGATAATAAACCTGCGAATGTGGTGGGTGTATTAGCAGAGCCGTTAACTTATCCTGAATTGACGCGCATGTTACACCGATGCCAAGAGTATATTAGCCAGCGTCCGCAAAAAAATACTTCAGTTATTAATAAAACCAAACTATTTCGCAGCCTAATTGGTAAAAGTGCTGAAATTCAGCATGTGCGCCAGATGATAGAACAAGTTGCTCCCACCGAAGCTAACGTATTGGTATTGGGCGAATCCGGCACCGGTAAAGAGGTGGTGGCGCGTAATTTACATTTTTTATCGGCACGAAAATCGGGGCCTTTTATACCGGTTAACTGCGGCGCCATTCCTGCGGAATTATTAGAGAGTGAGCTTTTTGGGCATGAAAAAGGGGCGTTTACTGGCGCAGTGAGTGCCCGTAAAGGCCGATTTGAGCTAGCTGAAGGTGGTACGTTGTTTCTGGATGAAATTGGCGATATGCCATTACAGATGCAAGTAAAAATGTTACGAGTACTGCAAGAGCGCACTTTTGAACGTGTGGGTGGTATTAAGCCGGTTAAATGTGATGTTCGGGTAATCGCGGCAACCCACCGTGATCTGGAACAAATGGTCGAACAGGAAAAATTCCGCGAAGATTTATTCTATCGGCTCAACGTGTTCCCCATTGAAACCCCTGCATTAAGAGATCGCAAAGAAGATATTCCCCTGTTATTACAGGAGTTGGTGTCGCGAGTCGAAAAAGAAAATAGCGCGAATATTAAATTTACCGAAAATGCGCTAATTTCACTGATGGAGCATCACTGGGCCGGTAACGTCCGGGAGTTATCTAATCTTGTTGAACGTTTAACGATAATGTATCCCAATCAAATTGTTGATGTGGCACAACTGCCCCGCAAGTATCAGCATTTGGACGTGGATGATTATCAGCCCGATTACCCGGAGGAAATGCTCGAACGCGACGCGATCAATGCCATGTTTGGTGATGATCCTGATGTTGATGATGAAGAAGATGATGATTCTTCCCTCAATGGTAGTCTTAATGGTCAGTTGCCTCCCGAAGGTGTTAACTTAAAAGAATATATTTCAGAGCTGGAAATCTCTTTGATTAAACAGGCGCTGGAACAACAGGAGTGGGTCGTGGCGCGCTCCGCTGAATTATTGGGAATGCGCCGAACCACCTTAGTTGAAAAAATGCGTAAATATGATCTCTCCCGGGATGATTCATAACCTATTATCTGGTTGTCTTGCTTGTTGATGTCGTCTTTCTGACGCGACTTTTTCACGCTAACTTATTGAAATAAAACAACTATAAAATTGGCATGGTAACTGCTTTGTCTAATCTGTCTGGATTTTGACATGAGGTAGATATGGCCGTTGCACAACTTAGAGTAAATCCTACTCCGGCACCGCAGTCCGATAGCAAAACATATAGTGCGCAAGACATTTTAAGTCTTCAGCAGCAAAGTGATCGTTTAGCCCATTTACTTGAGGTGATGCCTGCTGGTGTAGTGGTCATTGATGGTCAGGGTAATGTTCGTCAAGCTAATCAGGTCGCTATTGATTTACTCGGAGAGCCGCTGGAAGGTCAGTCATGGCGGATGATAATCCAGCGTTCATTTCGTCCTCAAGCGGATGATGGTCATGAAGTGTCACTGTATGATGGCCGCAAAGTTAAGCTATCAATCTGTCCTCTGGAAAAAGAGCCAGGCCAATTAATTGTTCTTACCGACTTGACCGAAACCCGTCAATTACAGCAGCGGGTGAGTCATATGCAACGCTTATCCTCATTGGGGAATATGGTAGCGTCATTGGCACATCAAATTCGTACACCGTTATCTGCAGCCATGCTATATGCCGCCAATATTGCCAATAGCCGTTTAGATCAAACCTCACGGCAAAAATTCAGTGATAAGTTGTTATCGCGTTTGCATGATCTGGAACATCAGGTGAATGATATGTTGTTATTTGCCAAGAGCGGTTCAGAGCAGGTGGTAACCGAATTATCGATGCAATCTTTATTAGCTGAGGTAGAAGCCGGTGGAGAAGCCATGCTTAGTCAACATCAGGCGAGTATGGACGTACAGTTACCTGACCCGGATATTATTATTTTAGGCAATCGAACTGCACTGGCCGGAGCGTTACAAAATTTAATTCATAATAGTTTGCAGATTAAACCTCAAGGCGCCCACATTATTCTTAGTGCTAAACGTGATAGTCAGGATCCGGGCCATGTATTGTTATCTGTTAAAGATAATGGTCCAGGTATTGAACCGCAGTACATTGAACAGTTATTTGAACCTTTTTATACCACCCGTTCACAGGGCACCGGATTGGGCTTAGCGGTGGTTAAAGCGGTTGCACAATCCCACAAAGGAACGGTTTCAGCGGTCTCACCGGAAACCGGTGGCGCATGTTTTACGTTGAAATTACCCATTTTTATTCCAACCCAACCGATTAAAAATCCTTTTAAGCAGGAGTTAACGGCATGAATACCACTAAAATCATGATTGTTGAAGACGATCTTGGCTTACGTGAAGCCTTGGTTGATACCTTAATGCTCGGTGGATATGAAGTGGTTGAAGCCGATAGCGCTGAATCAGCCATGGTTCAATTGGGGCGACAAAAAGTGGATCTGGTCGTCAGTGATATTCAGATGGGCGATATGAGCGGCTTGGCATTATTAAAAAGTATCAAAAATAAATTCCCTGCCATGCCAGTATTATTAATGACCGCTTACGCCACTATTAATGATGCAGTGCAAGCCATGCGAGATGGCGCTACCGATTATTTAGCTAAGCCTTTTGCTCCCCAAGTGTTGCTTAATTTGGTTGAACGTTATGCTCCGGCACACAAAATAGAGTCACGTCAGCCTATCGTCGCAGATCCAGTCAGTTTGCAACTGGTAAAACTGGCCGAAAGAGTGGCTAGTTCAGATGCAACAGTGATGATTTTGGGGCCCAGTGGTTCTGGTAAAGAAGTGCTGGCGCGTTATATTCATGATAAATCGGCCCGTGCGGAACAGGATTTTGTCGCCATTAACTGTGCTGCAATCCCGGAGAATATGCTCGAAGCTACCTTGTTTGGTTATGAAAAAGGTGCGTTTACGGGGGCATTGCAGGCCTGTCCCGGAAAGTTTGAACAGGCTCAGGGCGGCACTTTGCTACTTGATGAAATCACCGAAATGGATCTGGCTCTACAGGCAAAAATCCTACGTGTACTGCAAGAAAAAGAAGTGGAACGCCTAGGTGGACGTAAAACTATTACCCTCGATGTTAGAGTTTTAGCCACCAGCAACCGCAATTTACTGGACGCAGTAGAAAAAGGTGAGTTTAGAGAAGATCTCTATTATCGCCTTAATGTTTTTCCGCTTACCTGGCATGCATTAGCTAAGCGTAGTGGCGATATTTTACCTTTGGCAGAACATTTGATTGAGCGGCATAGCCAAACCAATCCAGCGCCAAAGTTTACAGCGGCCGCGCGTACTAAGTTAATGCAATACAATTGGCCCGGTAACGTACGTGAATTGGAAAATGTAATTCAACGTGCACTTATCCTGTCAAATAGTGGACAAATTGATTGTCAGGATCTGATGATCGATAACATCAACACCACTGAGCAACTTGATGAGGTTCCGGCTCAAGAGCAGGAAGAGGCAAAGCTGGGAACTGAACTGCGTTACCAAGAGCATCAAATTATTCTAGAAACACTCAATGCCTGTAATGGACGTCGCAAAGAAGTCGCCGAGAAGCTCGGAATAAGTCCTCGAACATTACGCTATAAATTAGCTCGTATGCGTGATGTCGGGATACAGCTACCGGCTTAAGGGAAAAATCAGCAGCGAGCTGAAAACCTAAAAACACAAGATTCGTCAAGCCGTTAAGTAAGGCCAGAAATGACTTATCTTGTGCTTTGCTGTTCCTGCACCTCCACGTGTCCAATGGCTTTGCTCGTCATCCTTGCGGTGTTTGGGGCGGGAGGCCACATTTAAACGTTTCATATACCTGCTACTGGACCCCAGTTCAAAATACGACCGAGGTGACGGAGTTTAAGACCACTGAGATGACGAATTTACCCGTTCGTCCTGAGCGTGGGGCATGAACTGTCGAAGGGGGAATCTATCCTGGCGTTTATCATTGGCTCGCTCGTCGTTCGCAAGTCGCCACTATTTTTATCTAGTGTCAAAAAGTTGCCACTGTATTTAACACCCATAATTAACGGCATAACATATTGAAATATATATAAAATATTAATATGGCACTAGAGTTGCTATGTATTTTTTATAGTTAGATTACGTCACTAGGTTCAACGATGGATATAAAAGCACAAAGCTTATACAGCGAATTACAATCGCTCAGTGCCCAGGCCCAGATGGGGTTGGGAGATATGCAACCCACTCAAATTAATCCTTCGTCACAAAATTTTGGTGACATGCTCAGTCAGGCGTTGAATACCGTAAATAGTATGCAGCTGGACGGTAAGGACAAAGCCGTTAAGTTTGAAATGGGCGACCCATCGCTTAGTCTAGCCGATGTCATGATTGCCAAAGAGAAAGCCGGTCTGGCTTTTGAAGCAACAGTGCAGGTACGTAATAAAGTGCTGGAAGCTTACAAGCAAATTATGAATATGCCGGTGTAAATAAGAGGATTTTAGCGTGGCAGAAGCAACAGGCACAGAATTGGCCATTAGTAACACCGATGACCGAATGAGTGGTGATAAAGAATCCTCTCCCAGCTTTATTGAAAATCTCAATAGTGTTGATGTTTTGCGTCAAATCACGTTAGTGGTTGCGCTGGTTATTAGTATTGCAATCGCAATCTTCATCGTGATTTGGGCGCAAGAACCGGATTTACGCCCATTGGCGAAAATGCCTACCGCAGAATTAATTGAGCGTCTGGACTACCTGGATGCCAATCAAATCGAATATCAACTTAAAGGTAACACGATTTACGTCAATGAAGCTGACTACGAAAGTATTAAAATGGGGATGGCTCGTCAGGGCATGAATGAACCCTCTTCTTCTGGCAGCGATATTATCATGCAGGATATGGGGTTTGGGGTCAGCCAGCGGGTTGAAATGGAACGCCTGAAACATGCCAGAGAACAGCAAATCAGTCACACTATTGAAGATCTTTCCTCCGTTGCTAAAGCCAAAGTATTACTTGCATTACCCAAAGAAAATGTTTTTGCCCGTCGCGAGAAAAAAGCCGGTGCGACAGTGGTACTAACCTTAAGTCGTGGTGCCGTCTTATCTGGTGAAGAAGTGGATGCGGTTGTCGATATTGTGGCGTCCTCAGTGCAAGGAATGGAACCATCCAGAGTCACCGTTACTGATAGTACTGGACGCTTACTTAACTCTGGATCTCAGGATGCAACGTCATCACGGGCGCGCAAAGAATACGAATTAGAAAAAAAACGTGAAGCTGAATATCTGGCGAAAATTGATTCCATTTTAATTCCGGTTTTAGGGTTAGGAAATTACACTGCTCAGGTAGATGTGAGTATGGATTTTACCGCCGTCGAGCAAACCCAAAAGCGCTATAATCCCGATTTACCCTCAGTCAGAAGTGAGATGACGGTAGAAGATAATAGTATTGGCTCGGTAATTGCCGGTATTCCTGGCGCGTTAACCAATCAGCCGCCACTGGATTCGAACATTCCTGAACAGGCCAGCGGCTCTAATTCGCAAACCACCACACCAGGGCGGACCCATAAAGAAGCCACTCGAAATTTTGAGTTAGATACCACCATTAGTCACACCAAACAACAAACCGGCCAGATACGGCGGTTAAGTGTATCGGTTGCGGTTGATCATACCTATGCTACCGCAGCTGATGGCACAACCACCAGCGTGCCTCGTGATCAGGCTGAATTATTGAGTTTACGTCGATTACTGCAAGGTGGCATTGGTTTTGATATTACTCGTGGCGATACCCTTGAAGTGGTGTCAATACCCTTTAGCCGTGCCGATGACGGTGCAATTCCAGAAACGCCTATTTGGGAACAACTCTGGTTTATGCGTGTACTAAGATTAGTAGTAGGCGGATTGGTGATTATCGTGTTGATCCTTGCTGTTGTCAGACCGATGCTGCGTAAACTGATTAATCCCGATGTGGCACAGGATAGCGATGACTTTGATGCGGATACCGGATTGGATCTGGGCGACGATACGATCAGTATGCTATCGCAAGAATTCGATGCAGGTCAGGTTGGTTTCTCACCGGATGGCTCGTTACACATGCCTGATCTACATAAAGATGAAGATGTACTTAAAGCAGTCCGAGCACTGGTTGCCAATGAACCGGAATTGTCCGCTCAGGTGGTCAAAGGCTGGTTAATGCAAGATGACTAATAGGCAAAACTGATGGCTGAAGAATTAGCAGAACAACAATCAACCGGATATGACGTCGGTAAATTAGAAGGTGTTGAGAAAGCCTCGATACTGTTATTAAGTCTATCTGAGGATGATGCCGCCCAGATCCTTAAACATCTGGAGCCTAAGCAAGTACAGAAGTTAGGTACGGCGATGGCTAGCATTGAGGATATGACCCAAAACAAGATCACGGCGGTACATAAGCATTTTATCGAAGAGATCCAGAACTACAGTACCATTGGCTTCCAGAGTCAGGACTTTGTTAAAAAAGCTCTGACAGCAGCGTTAGGCGAAGATAAAGCGGCTAACTTGATCGACCAGATTCTGGCTGGTGGTGGCGCCAAAGGCTTGGATTCTCTCAAGTGGATGGATTCCAAACAGGTTGCGGGCATTATTCGTAACGAGCACCCGCAAATTCAAACGATTGTGTTGTCTTATCTGGATGCAGAGCAATCTGCCGAAATTATGGCGCAATTCCCGGAAAAAGTACGTCTTGATTTAATGATGCGGATTGCCAATTTAGAAGAAGTACAACCAGCGGCACTACAAGAATTGAATGAAATTATGGAGAAACAGTTTGCTGGTCAAGCTGGAGCTCAAGCAGCCAAAATGGGCGGCTTGAAATCTGCTGCTGACATCATGAACTATCTGGATACCAATATCGAAGGTCAGTTGATGGATGCCATCCGTGAACAGGACGAGGAAATGAGTCAGCAAATTCAAGACTTGATGTTTGTCTTCGATAATCTGGTGGATGCCGATGACCGGGCGATTCAAACTATTCTGCGTGAAGTGCAACAAGAGGCGCTACTTAAAGCCATTAAAGGTGCAGATGATAATCTTAAACAAAAAATCACCAGCAATATGTCCAAACGTGCCGCTGAAATGTTACTGGATGATTTGGAGGCATTAGGACCGGTGCGGGTTAGCGAAGTAGAAGCCGCCCAGAAAGAGATCCTGTCTGTGGCTCGTCGTTTGGCTGATGCGGGTGAAATCATGCTCGGTGGTGGAGGTGGGGATGAATTCCTCTAAGTCACTTCGCTGTATCCCAGTGATTCATCAGCTTGGATATTGTTATGTCTGATCGGGATGATGAATTATCCGAAGCGATAAAAGCATGGGAATTACCGCTGGTTGAAGATGAAGACAAACGTGCCCGTGAATCGGGTAAAACCAACGCCATTAATAAATCTCCCCAGTGGGTTTATGAGCCTCCGGAGGAGGAAGAGCAAGAGGAACTCACCTTGCCAACGGCGGATGAAATTGAAGCCATCCGCCAGGCCGCCTATCAGGAAGGTTTTGCAGAAGGAAAGCAGGAAGGTCTGCAAAAAGGCATAGAGCAAGGCAGCGAGGAAGGTCATCAGCAAGGTTATGATGAAGGTTTTGAATTAGGTAAAACCGAAGGGTTAGCGGTTGGTAGCGAAGAACTCACTCAGCACGTTGAACAATGGAAAAGCCTAGTTGAGCAATTGGTGAATCCTGTTGATAAAGTAGATAAACAATTAGAAAACGAATTAGTTTTGCTAGCGACTTCGTTGGCCAAAGCCGTTATTCGCTGTGAAGTTACCACTAATAGCGACATTATTTTCCAAGCCCTAAGTGAAGGGTTAAAAGTATTACCCATTGCTGATAAGCAATATCAAATTCGTTTACACCCTGATGACATGCAGTTAATCAAACAGCATTTTAGTGAAGAAGATATTGAACGGCATCATTGGCGTTTAATGGAGTCACCGGATATGACCCGTGGCGGTTGTGACATTGTTACTGATAGTAATGCGGTAGATTTATCAGTGGAAAGGCGCACTCGTGATGTGCTGGATAAATTCTTATTGCAGCAAGGTCTGGATTATCAATGAATAATTTACTTGAGCGGATCAAAAAATATCAGGATCAGGTGCCTCATCCGCAAACCGTAGCAGAAGGCAAATTGGTGCGTGGTATTGGTTTAACCCTTGAAGCGGTTGGTTGCCAACTGCCAGTCGGTAGTCAGTGTTTAGTGCAAACCATTGATGGTGATATTGAGGCCGAAGTGGTCGGTTTTGCCGAAAATATTACGTATTTAATGCCCACTGAAGCTGTAAAAGGCATTGTTCCCGGCTCCCGAGTACAACCCTTAAGTCGTGAACAAGGCATACCGGTGGGGATGGAATTACTGGGTCGAGTGGTAGATGGAAATGGTCAACCACTTGATGGCTTAGGCGCGATTAAAACCGATAAGCGGGTGCCACTTTCCCGCCCACCCATGAATCCTTTATTACGTAAACCAATAGAGCAGCCACTGGATGTTGGTGTTCGAGCCATTAATGCGATGTTAACTGTTGGTCAAGGTCAGCGGATGGGATTGTTTGCAGGTAGTGGTGTGGGTAAGAGTGTTTTACTCGGCATGATGACCCGCGGTACACAGGCTGATGTGGTGGTAGTAGGATTAATTGGTGAACGGGGACGAGAAGTAAAAGAATTTATCCACGATATTTTGGGAGAAGAAGAGCGTCAAAAATCGGTGGTAGTTGCCG
Organism: Neptunicella sp.; assembly: GCF_048268085.1. NCBI lineage: Bacteria > Pseudomonadati > Pseudomonadota > Gammaproteobacteria > Alteromonadales > Alteromonadaceae > Neptunicella > Neptunicella sp. The sequence continues at coordinate 32,433 of NZ_JBLWWF010000017.1, forward strand.
CTCCGGCAGATACTTCTCCTTTAATGCGTCTTAAAGGGTGTGAAACGGCAGTCAGCATTGCCGAATATTTTCGTGATCAGGGCATGAATGTCTTGCTGCTAGTGGATTCCCTTACCCGTTACGCGATGGCTCAGCGGGAAATCGCATTAGCAGTGGGTGAGCCGCCCGCGACTAAAGGTTATCCACCCTCGGTGTTTGCACGTTTACCGGCATTGGTCGAACGAGCTGGAAATGGAAATACTAATCAAGGTTCTATTACCGCTTTTTACACGGTACTGGTTGAAGGTGACGACTTGCAAGATCCTATTGCGGATGCAGCCCGTGCGATTTTAGATGGGCATATTGTGCTAGCCCGACGTTTGTCAGATGCCGGTCATTATCCTGCTATTGATGTAGAAGCCTCGGTGAGTCGAGTGATGCCTATGGTGGTTAGCGAAGAGCATTTGGCCGCCTCGCGCCGGATCCGGCAAGTCTATTCCAACTATCAACAAAATCGTGACTTAATTAGTATTGGGGCTTACACCAAAGGCACCGATCCCAGAATTGACTTAGCCATTAATGCCGAACCCGCGATTAATCAATTATTCCAGCAAGGTATGAAGCAAATTACCCCTTATGACGAAAGTTTGGAAGATATGAGTAAATTGGCTCAAGCCCTGGGTCAAGGATAAAGCGGATGGCAGATAAACAATTATTGATGGTCGCACAGTGGGAAAAAGAAAAAGAAGACAAACTGGCTCGCGATTTTCAACAAGCGCAGCAGCATTGGTTAACTAATAAAAGCAAGCTGACCGGCTTGGAAAACTATCGTTTAGACTATTTGCGTCAACTACAGCAAAAGGGCGTTAATGGGGTTCGCTCGCTTTCCTATGGTCAACATCAATCGTTCATCGGTAAATTAGACAAGGCGTGTGAAGAACAAAGTAAATTGATCGCTAAAGCCAAATTGGTGGCCGATCAGCGTCGCGATCTGTGGTTAAAACAGCAGCGTAAACGTAAAGCGGTGGATATGTTGCTGGATAAAAAAGCCCTACAGCGGGAAATACAAGCTAATAAAGAAGAACAGAAATTGCTGGATGAAATCTCCATTCAAAAATTTATTCGAGCCAGAGCATAGTTGTTAATTAAAAATAACAGGTTGGAATAGAACTTGCTCTATTTGTCATTACAACCTGGATATAGACCGAAAGAGCCATAAAGCACGGTTTATAATCTGCCATTATAATGAATTTAACACGACTGTTTACGCTAAAATAACGATAAAAAACAGATGGTTAAATGTGTTTATTAGGATAGTTAGCATATGATGCAACAACTTGCCGCTTCATCAACAGAGCTTGCCACATCAAGTAAACAGGCTTCCCATAGTCAGGATACGGATAAACCTGCTAGTGAGTTTGTGGCGATGTTTGAGCAGCATCAGCAGAAAAAATCTAACACCTCAAATACGGGGACACATACGTCCTCATCAGAGCATAAACAGACCAATCAAACTAAAGGTAATCAGGAGAGGACTCATCCTGATTCAGCTGAGCAATCCGATAGCCAGACAAAAGCAGAAGATGCTACGCAAGTGGAAACAACGGCAACAACAGCGAATAAACCGGCCTCTAAAACCGGTGACGAAACAACAGTGGCTGACGAAAAAACAGATAATGTTGTTTCAGCAACGGATGATGAATTGAAATTAGCCAAGGACTCTGAAAAAGAAAGTGAGCAGTTACATACGACCTGGCTGGATCTGTTAGATAAAATTAAAGCGGTTACTCAGGGGAGTGATAAAAGCCAGTCTAAAGAATCGGAAGAGGAATCATCATCTGTCTTGAGTCAATTATTTGAAAAGTTATTTTCGTCAGAATCCGATAAGCAGGTGGATAAAGAAAAGTTTGATAACTCAATTGACCAGCTTGCCGATTCTACTGATCAACAGGAGCAACCAACCGATCTTGATTCATTGTTAGCTATGATAAATGAGCAGGGTGTGGCCGGTGAGCAAACTGATCCACTCAATGAATCTTCAGATAATACCGACATCATTAATATTTTGGCAGAGTTAATTAAATCATTGCAACTCAATGGCAGTAACGAGGACCAATCTCTGCAAAGCGGAACAGAGCAGTTAGACAAAGATAATTCAATCGATCAGATTATGGCGCAACTGACCGCAACAACAGATGGCCAATCAGGTGAGCAACAAGCCAGTCAGTTATTTGACAGCGTAGATCGGGTACTGGCCTTTTTAACCGCTCAACAGCATGAGGGCTCTCAATTATCAGCAAAACAGCAATTGCCTGAAGTTAAGCAGGATATTGCCAAGCTCGCCGATGACATGAAAAACATATTGTCGTTACCTAAAGAGCAGTTGAATAAAATGCTGGATAAGTTAACCACACAAATGTTGCCGGATACGCCAACGGAAACCAAACAAACTTTTATCGCTTCATTACAAGCGGGGATTAACGAAATACGCAATCAATTAGAGCAAGGGCGCGAACCCGGTTTGGATTTACAAGCGATGGTGGGCAAAGCCATGGCAGAGTTAACTAAAACCAATCCTGATTCGGCTGGGGCCTTGTCCCGTCAATCAGTGGCACAAGTACTGGATTTTGCTCGTATGGCCGATAACAATGCCCAGCCAATGGTAAGCAATCAAGCCGGTGAGCATATCGTAGATGATTCTGCCGTGCGACTTGGTGAGGCCGGAAAAGTACTTCAGCATAATAATGGCGTGGATAAAAACAGTACTAATCTGCAAAAAATGGAAGGTATTAAGACGCTGGTAGATAAAGTACAGCTAATGGTTAACCAAAAAAATCTAGTGGCTGATATTCGCATTGATCCACCGGATTTAGGCAGTATGCAAATTCGTTTGCACTTGGGGGGTGATCAAGCCAGTGTCAGTTTTGTGGTACAAAACCAGCAAGCCCGAGATATGTTGGAACAAAGTACTCCTCGACTAAAAGAAATGTTGGCCGAGAAGGGGATTGAACTTGGACAATCTTCGGTGCGTCAGGAAAAAGATCAAGCTAACGATGGTGCCGATCAGCAAGGATCCGCTAAGGGCGGCCAATTTGCCCAAGACGATAGCAATTCAGAGTCACCGGAACAGCAAACAACCCATGAAATGCACGTTACTAACGGGGCGTTAGGTGGCATTGACTATTTTGTTTAGCGCAAAATACAACAGATAAAAGTCCGTTAGCAGATTTGCCATTGCCAACAGGCCTCATGTTTCTGGATAATGGCAATACATTTATCTTATTAAGGATCGCTCGATGGCCGATGAAGAGTTAAAAATTGAAGACGGTGGCAAGAAGAAAAAGATGATCATTATCATCGCCGCAGCGGTGTTATTGATTGGTGGTGGTGCGGCCGCTTATTTCTTACTCGGCAGTGATGACGATATGCCGGAATTAGGTGAAGTGGTTGATCCCGGAGAACCACAAGCAGCGCCATCCAGTGGAACAGCCTTATATGTGGCGATGCCAAGGCCTTTTACTTTTAATGTGCCCGGTGTTGGTCGTGATCGATTAGTGGAAATCAAAGTCCAGCTTATGATCCGTGGCTTTGAAAACGAAGAAGAAATTAAAAAGCATATTCCGCTGGTTGAAGGGGCATTGTTAAAGGTATTTAGCAGTTCCAATGCAGATGATTTAGTGACTGAAGCCGGTAAAGTGGCAATTAAGGAAAAAGCGTTGCGGGAAGTGAGAGCAACCATGAAAAATATCACCGGCCATGAAGTTGTTGAGCAAGTTTTGTTTACTGGTTTTGTAATGCAATAGTGAAAAACCTTTGTTGTTGTGAAGGAATGTGATCTTTCATTTTTGTCAGCGGTGATGAATATGAAACAGCAATAGCCTTTGGAATAAGACAACATTTAAAGCAGGAAGGTAAAGTGAGCGATTTATTATCACAAGACGAAATTGATGCCCTATTACACGGGGTAGACGATGTCGAAGAAGAAGAAATTGATACGTCCATCGATGATGGTTCGGCGATTGAATATGACTTCTCTTCGCAGGATCGTATTGTGCGTGGTCGCATGCCGACGTTGGAAATTGTTAATGAGCGATTTGCCCGGCATATGCGGGTTAGCTTGTTTAATATGATGCGTCGCAGTGCTGAAGTATCGATTAACGGTATCCAGATGATTAAGTTTGGTGAATACATTCATACCCTGTTTGTTCCAACCAGCTTAAATATGGTGCGTTTCCGTCCACTGAAAGGGACCGGACTCATTACCATGGAAGCGCGTTTGGTGTTTATTCTGGTAGATAACTTTTTTGGGGGAGATGGACGTTTTCACGCCAAAATTGAAGGGCGGGAATTTACTCCAACCGAACGCCGTATTATTCAAATGCTGCTAAAACTGGTGTTTGAGGATTACAAAGAAGCCTGGTCGCCGGTAATGGATGTATCGTTTGAATATCTGGATTCGGAAGTGAATCCGGCGATGGCAAATATTGTTAATCCCACCGAAGTTGTGGTCATTAGTTCTTTCCATATTGAATTGGATGGCGGTGGTGGTGATTTCCATGTGGCATTACCTTATTCCATGCTCGAACCTATTCGTGAATTACTTGATGCCGGTGTCCAAAGTGATAAAGAAGATACGGATTTACGCTGGTCCAAGGCATTACGGGACGAAATTATGGATGTTAAGGTCGAGGTGTCCGCTGACTTACTCGATTTTGAATTATCCTTACAAGAAGTAATGGATTTACAGGCGGGTGATATTATCCCGATTGAGATGCCGGAACATGTCGTGATGTCGGTTGAAGAGTTACCCACATTCAGAACCAAACTAGGTCGCTCTCGTGACAATGTGGCATTAAAAATTACCGAGAAAATTCAGCGGCCGGTATCGGTTAAATCCGAATTGCAACTATTAACCAAAGGTGGGCGTCGTATTGATGGCGATGCTGAACTTGAGATCCTTGAAGAAGATCTGTAGACGAAGATAAAGAGGTAGCAGATGAGCACCGAAAATGAAGACGGTTTGGACGATTGGGCTGCTGCGATGGCAGAACAGGCTGATGCTGAAGCGGCTGAAGCCGAAGGCGGAGATGATGTTCAGGTCGCGGAATACGATGAGTTAAAAGAAGATGCCAATATTTCGGTAGAAGAAAAGCGTAAGCTGGATTCTATTTTAGATATACCAGTGACCATTTCGATGGAAGTGGGGCGCAGCCATATTAGCATTCGTAATTTGTTGCAATTAAACCAGGGATCGGTGGTTGAATTGGATCGAGTTGCGGGTGAGCCATTAGATGTTTTAATAAATGGCACGTTGATTGCTCATGGAGAAGTAGTAGTCGTCAACGATAAATTTGGTATCCGCTTAACTGATGTTATTAGTCAAATCGAAAGAATCAAAAAGCTCCGCTAAAATACTTGCTCGCCCCTTGCTGGGCGGGCTTTTCCTCCATTCCCAAAACGTATTTGCCCAATCAGCCTCACCCACTGATGCTTCCACCTATGTGTCAATTTTACTATCAATGATCGTGGTTTTGGCGCTGATTTTCGGTTTGGGTTATGTGATGCGTCGGTTTAATGTCACTCAAACCGGCAGTGCCCAAATGAAAATTGTCTCCTCGATGGCATTAGGCAATAGAGAACGCATTATGTTGATCCAGATAGGCGATGAACAGCATTTATTAGGCGTTACCACTCAGAATATCAATCATCTAAGTAAAATGGAGAATCCGGTTAGCCCGGAATCTGGCGGTGAAGGATTTAAAGATAAACTAAATCAATTTATGAAGCATAGCCGAGGTACGCGCGATGAATAAGTGGCTGTTGATTGGATTCATCCTGTTTGGCTTGCTGCCAACTGATGTCTTGGCACAGGGCATTCCTGCCTTGACCGTCACCCCTAATCCAAACGGGGGCGAAGATTACACCATGACCTTACAAGTTGTCGCCATTATGACGGCGCTCAGCTTGTTGCCGGCATTTTTGATTATGATGACCTCGTTTACCCGCATTATTGTGGTGTTGTCAATTTTACGTCAGGCGATTGGTTTACAGCAGTCGCCCTCTAATCAGATACTTATTGGCGTAAGTCTGTTTTTAAGTATTTTCATCATGAGCCCAGTGTTCGAAAAGATAAACGAACAAGCACTACAACCCTATCTGGACGAACAAATAACCTCTATTCAGGCTTATGAGCTCGCCAAAGCGCCGCTCAAGGCGTTTATGCTGGCGCAAACCCGGGTAAAAGATTTGGAAACATTTGTGGAAATTGGTGGGTATCAGGATCAATTTCAGGATCCGGCCGATGTCACCATGAATATTTTAATCCCTGCATTTGTAATAAGTGAGCTGAAAACGGCTTTCCAGATTGGTTTTATGTTGTTTATTCCCTTTCTTATTCTGGATTTGGTGGTGGCATCGGTATTGATGGCAATGGGGATGATGATGTTGTCGCCGATGATTGTTTCGCTGCCATTTAAGTTGATGCTATTTGTCATGGTAGATGGCTGGAATCTGGTGTTCGGTACCTTGGCCAACAGTTTCGGGATGTAGGGGAGTCAGATGAGCCCAGAAATCTTTGTCGATGTACTGCGAGAGGCATTATCCATGGTGATATTGCTGGTATCTGCGATTATTTTACCCAGTTTGTTTGTAGGACTGGCCGTATCGGTTTTCCAGGCGGCCACATCAATTAATGAACAAACTATTAACTTTTTGCCCCGCTTGATCGTCACGTTATTGGCATTGAGTTGGGGGGGCCATTGGCTGGTAGGGCAATTAATGGATTTCACGTTCGAGATGGTTGCCCGTATTCCTCAGGTAGTTGGGTAAGTTACATGGTTGTTGTTGCCGATACCATCACCCAATATCTGGCCGATTTATTGTTGCCGTTTATGCGGATATCGGGGTTATTTGCCGCGATGGTAGGACTCAGTGCCAAATCCATTCCTCCACCGGTCAGGGCGTTGCTGACATTATTTTTAACAGTTCTTATTATGCCGATGATTAAACCGGTACCAGTAGATGAAGTGCTGTCAGTAGGTACTTTTTTGTTGGTTATTCAGCAATTAATTATTGGTGTTGCGATTGGCTTTATTTCGATGATGATGCTCAATACTTTCGTGCTGTCGGGACAGATTGTAGCGATGCAAACCGGCTTGGGATTTGCGTCAATTGTGGATCCCGTCAATGGCATTAATGTACCGGCAGTAGGCCAATTTTATCTGATTTTGGCTACCTTGATGTTTTGGGCATTTGATGGGCATTTAGCCATGATCAAAATGATTATCCTTAGCTTTGAAGCCTTTCCGGTAGGAGCTGAATGGTGGGACGCGGAGAACTTTCAGAAAATCGCATTGTGGGGACGCTGGATGTTTATCGGTGCAGTGACTTTATCTCTCACGCCGATAGTCTCACTGCTTATTATTAATCTGGCGTTTGGAGTGATGACCAAAGCGGCACCACAGCTCAATGTTTTTACTATTGGTTTTTCTATCGCACAGATAACTGGCTTGATCATTATCTGGTTGACCATGGATAACTTCACCTTTCATTTTGAACAACAGTGGGGTCGGGCACAGCAACTGATGTGCGACCTACTGGTTGTCTGTCAGTAGAGTTATAAACGATGGCTGGTGCACACGAAAAAACCGAAGAACCTACCGCCAAACGAAAATCGCAGGCCCGAAAAAAGGGGCAGATTGCTCGATCCAAAGAGTTTGCTACCACACTCGTATTGATTGCCAGCGCTGTCGCGTTGTTATTTTTAGGCAAGAATATTGGTCAAGCGTTATATCATGTGATGAAACGCTCATTTACCTTGTCCCGCGATGAAACTTACGATTTCAATCATATGTTTCAGATTATGGGCGCGACAATCAGCGAAATCACCGTTCCGGTATTGTTTTATATGGCGGTGGTCTTTGCTGCCGGGATGTACGGCAATATTGCCTTGGGAGGTTATAACTTTACCCTTCAGTCGGCATCCCCAAAATTCGGTAAACTTAATCCGATTCGGGGCCTGAAGCGCATGTTTGGCATGAACGGTATTGTTGAGTTATTGAAAGCCTTAACCAAGTTTATTGTGGTGGCATTAACTACTTATATGTCGCTCAGATTATTTCAGGATGAAGCCTTGCATCTGGATATGGAACTCTATCCTCGCAATATGATTCATGCACTGGAATTATTATCCTGGGTATTTTTAATTATTTGCTGTTCGATGATCCCCATTGCCATTTTTGATGTGCCTTATCAAAAGTATAAGCATTCCAAAGCGATGAAAATGACCAAACAAGAGGTTAAAGATGAACGTAAAAACTCAGAAGGTAATCCTCAGGTAAAAAGTCGAATTCGTAAATTACAATACCAAGCAGCAGCGAAGCGGATGATGCAAGCGGTGCCGACTGCGGATGTGGTCGTAACCAACCCGACGCATTATTCGGTGGCACTGAAGTATGACCAGAATGGTAACAGAGCGCCAATTATGATTGCCAAAGGGCAAGATGAATTGGCAATGCATATCCGAACTATTGCCACCGCCCATGAAGTACCACTGGTTGCCTCACCTATGTTGGCGCGCGCGATCTTTTATTCTACCGAGGTAGATCACGAGATCCCTGCCAAATTGTTTATGGCGGTTGCCCAGGTGCTAGCTTATGTGTATCAACTTAAGGCTTACAAAAAAGGCAAAGGTCAGCGTCCTTCTCCGTTATCCAGAAACTTGCCTATACCGCCAGAGTTACGTCGATAGGGTCATTGACGAGCTACGAGCTATCTGTGCGTCATATCGCTTAAATGGCGTTCAAATAAGGTAACGATTAAGGTTTGGTATTATTGGCCTGGTTGTTGCAATTCCGATAGCAATGTCAATTTTTCGTTGTTCTCCCTATGGAATTAGCTTCATATTTCAATCGTATTGATAAAACTCAGGTTAAACAGATTACTTCCGGATTGGGCGCTCCGATCATCTTATTGGCAATTATGGGCATGGTTATTTTGCCTATGCCGGCTTTTCTACTCGATGCATTGTTCAGTTTTAATATTGCCTTATCCCTAGTAGTGATTCTGGTTTCAGTATTTACCAATAAACCGGTGGATTTTGGTTCTTTTCCCCTGGTTCTATTAATCGCAACAGTATTGCGGCTGGCATTGAATGTGGCCTCCACTCGAATTGTTTTACTGGAAGGTCATGAAGGTGGTGATGCAGCTGGTAAAGTGATTCAAGCTTTTGGTGAAGTGGTGATTGGCGGTAATTTTGCGGTGGGGATAGTGGTATTTGCAATATTACTGATTATCAATTTTAAAGTGGTTACTGCCGGTGCCGGACGTATTTCTGAAGTGAGTGCTCGTTTTACCTTGGACGCCATGCCGGGTAAGCAAATGGCCATCGATGCTGATTTGAATGCTGGTTTTATCGATCAGGATCAAGCGCGTGAACGCCGCGAAGAAATTACCGCAGAGGCTGACTTTTACGGCTCGATGGATGGTGCATCCAAGTTTGTTAAAGGAGATGCGGTCGCAGGTTTGTTCATCATGATGATTAATATTGTGGGTGGTTTATTCATTGGCATAATCCAACATGATTTGAGCTTCAGCGATGCAATCGAAATTTATACCCTACTAACTATCGGTGATGGGTTAGTCGCGCAAATTCCTTCATTGTTACTTTCTGTCGCAACCGCGATTATTGTTACTCGTGAAAATGACAGTCAGGAAATGGGCACCGAATTAAAACGTCAGTTGGGTAATCAGCAGGCCATGGTGGTCACTGCAATAATATTGTTTGTGATGGGGATCGTTCCGGGAATGCCGCACTTAGCCTTTTTAGGTTTTTCCGCTATCGTCGGGGGAACAGCATATTACCGCTGGAAACTGACGAAAGATGAGTCCGATGCCACCAAAAAATCCGGTGAATTGGTTGAAAGAAACAATGCGCCCACTGAAATCCGTGAGCTTGGTTGGGATGATGTGCAACATGTCGATACTATTGGTTTGGAAGTGGGATATCGACTAATTCCTTTGGTAGATAAAAGCCAGGGTGGCGAATTATTGACGCGTATTAAAGGCGTCAGAAAAAAATTATCCCAAGAACTCGGTTTTTTGGTACCTCCTGTGCATATCCGCGACAATCTGGATTTAAGCCCCAATACATATACGATTGCCATGTTAGGTGTCTCTATTGGTGAAGCCGATATCAGCCATGACAGTGAACTGGCGATTAATCCAGGACAAGTGTTCGGTAAATTAGATGGTACAGCAACTACGGATCCTGCCTTTGGGTTGGACGCGGTCTGGATTAAACCTAGCCAACGTGAACATGCGCAAACATTAGGTTATACCGTGGTAGATGCGGCGACAGTGGTGGCGACGCATTTAAGCCAGCTATTAACCACTAACGCCTACCAGCTATTAGGCCATGAAGAAGTACAGCAGTTACTGGACTTGCTGGCTAAAAACAATCCTAAGCTGGTCGAAGGGCTGGTGCCAGAAGTATTGCCTCTTAGTACCGTGGTTAAAGTATTACAAACACTGCTTTATGAAGGTATTTCCATTCGTGATTTACGCACTATTGTCCAAACCTTGTCCGAATATGGACCTAAAACACAGGATCCGGATGTATTGGTGTCAGCGGTGCGTATTGCCTTGAAACGCTTAATTGTTCAGGAAATCACTAATGGCGCAGCTGAAGTACCAGTCATCACCTTGGCACCAGAGCTGGAACAGATGTTGCATAAGTCTCTTCAGGCGGGTGGCGAAGATGGTGCAGGTATTGAGCCCGGCTTGGCAGAGAAATTACAGCAGTCATTAAGTGAAGCGGTTCAACAGCAGGAATTAGCAGGGGAGCCTTCGGTATTGCTGACCTCAGGAATGTTAAGGCCAGTACTGTCAAGATTTACCAAGAATGCTATTTCAGGACTACATGTTCTGTCGTATCAGGAAATTCCGGATGACAAACAAATTAAAATTGTCAGTGCTATAGGTCAATAGGGGATCGAAAGTGAAAATCAGACGTTTTTTTGGTAAAGATATGCGTGACGCATTAAACCAGGTAAAAGAAGAGCTAGGTAGCGATGCCGTTATTATGTCAAACAAAAAACTGGCTGATGGGGTCGAAATAGTCGCAGCTTACGATAAAGAGCCAGTTAAAAAATCGGTTATTGGTACGACTGCTGCACGTTCTGCGTCTCCCCAACAGGACAATAAACCTAAATCTTCCCCCAGTTTAAGTGAAATCATTGGTGATTCTGGTCCTGATAGTTTAAAAGCGTTGTTAGAAAAACAGGCTAAATCAGCACAAGAGTCATCACCAGTTTCGTCATCGAAAGATGAAAGTAACACCTCACAAACCAGTTCAATTGCTAGTCATCATGATATGGGCGAGATCAAGGCAGAGCTAGCTTCGTTGCGCAATGTACTGCAATTTCAGGTCAATGGTTTGTTAAAGCAGCAACAGCGTAATGCGCACCCTATGCAATCCTATTTGACGGACAGTTTAGAAGGAATGGGAATTTCTCCTGAGCTGGCACGCCAGGTGGTCTCTTTTACCCCTGCGGACTGCAGTGAACGGGAAGCGTGGGTATTTTTACTGAAATTATTGGCTAATCGCCTCAAAACCAATCAGAATGATATCTTGACTCAAGCTGGTGTAGTGGCATTAATGGGCCCCACGGGTACCGGTAAAACGACTACTATTGCTAAGCTGGCAGCTCGTTATGCACAACAACACGGCAGTGATAAAGTGGCGTTGATTACCACTGATGGTTACCGAATTGCGGCTTATGAGCAGCTTGCGACCTATGGAAAAATCATTGGTTGCCCGGTAAAAAAAGCCATTAATGCAGAACAACTTGACGAAGTTTTATACCAATTTCGCAATAGACAGTTAATATTATTGGATACAGCCGGATTTGGGCAAAGAGATATCAGGTTAATCAAACAGTTAGATACCTTTAAGCAAACTTCCTGTGCTACTATTAAAAGCTATTTAGTATTGCAGGCCAACGCGCAAAGGCAGGTTATGCAACAAACAATTAAGTTGTATGATGATATTTCTTTGCAAGGATGTATTTTCACAAAATTAGATGAGTGTTACAGTCTGGGTGAAATGGTCAGTGTAGCGATAGAGAATAATCTGCCGATCAGCTACTTGACGGATGGGCAGAAAGTACCGGAAGATATTCGTAACGCAGAGGTAAAATATATGATTTCAACTGCGGCACGTATGTATAAAAAATATGGATTAACCCCTATGACCTCTCGTCATGTTGAACAAGCGTCAGTAGCCGTATGATAGAGGATCAAGCGAGTAGCTTAAGAAGTATGCAGCAATCCAGTTTGATTAAAGTAATTGCCGTAACAGGCGGTAAAGGAGGTGTAGGTAAAACCAACATCACCTTGAATACTGCTATTGCGATGGCCAAAATGGGCAAACGAGTCATGGTACTGGATGCCGACCTTGGTTTGGCTAATGTGGATGTCATGCTGGGGCTACGAGTTGAAAAAAACCTTTCTCATGTCTTATCCGGTGAATGTTTGCTCGAAGAGGTGTTAGTGGAAGGTCCGCATGGACTTAAAATCGCGCCAGCGACGTCGGGTAGTCAGTCGATGACCGAATTAACCCATATAGAACATGCCGGTCTTATTCGCGCATTTAGCGAAATTCAACAAGATATTGATGTGTTAATTGTCGATACTGCGGCGGGCATCTCTGATATGGTGTTGAGCTTTTCCAGAGCGGCACAAGATGTCATGGTGGTGGTTTGCGATGAACCAACGTCACTGACCGATGCTTACGCGTTAATTAAAATTTTAAATCGCGATCATGGCGTATTCCGCTTTAAAATTGTGGCTAACATGGTGCGTAATTTACGTGAAGGGCAGGAATTATTTGCCAAACTTTCCAAAGTCACCGGCCGTTTTTTAGATGTGGCACTGGAACTTGTCGCGACAGTCCCTCACGATGAAAATATTCGTAAAGCGGTGCGTAAGCAAAAGGCGATAGTTGATGCTTATCCTTCTTCACCGGCAGCGATCGCCATTAATAATTTAGCTAAACAAGCCTTAAATTGGCCTATTCCACGACAGCCAGGTGGTCATTTGGAGTTTTTCCTTGAACAACTGGTACGTCAACAAAACGTTCAATCAATGCAGGGCGAGGCGTGAATAGTAAAGCAACAGCCTATCAACAACATGATGATAAAACCAAACTGGTAGAGCAGCATGCTTCACTGGTAAAACGTATTGCACATCATTTGATGGTTCGGTTACCCGCGAGTGTATTAGTGGATGATCTGATTCAGGCTGGCATGATTGGTTTATTGGAAGCGGCCAAAAACTTTGATGGTAGCAAAGGCGCGAGTTTTGAAACCTATGCAGGTATTCGAATTCGTGGTTCAATGCTGGATGATATTCGCAAAGGTGACTGGACTCCCCGCTCAGTACATAAAAATAACCGTGCTATTTCAGAAGCGATTGCCCAAGTTGAAAAAGACACAGGGCGAGACGCCAGAGATTTAGAAGTAGCGGAGTATTTACAAGTGAGTATTGATGAATATCATCAAATGCTTAACGAAGTAAATGCGGGACGAATCATTGGTATAGAAGATTTAGGTGTTACTGAAGATGTTATTTCTAACGATAGAAATAACAGTATTGATGAACCTTTTGATGATGTTTTGCAAGGATCGTTTCAGAAGTCACTGGCACATGCTATTACCACTTTGCCAGAAAGAGAGGCGATAGTATTATCTCTTTACTATGATGAAGAGTTGAATCTGCGCGAAATCGGTGAAGTACTGGAGGTCAGTGAATCACGAGTGAGTCAAATTCATAGTCAGGCAATGCTGCGGTTGAAAAACCGAATGAAATCATGGCGAACAGCTTAATAATTTATAAATAATAATGGCAAGTTGATACCTCAACGGAGGCGGTTTTGAATAAAAATATGAAAATTCTGGTTGTTGATGACTTTTCAACAATGAGACGTATCATCAAAAATTTGTTAAAGGATCTTGGGTTTACCAGTGTGCAGGAAGCGGATGATGGAAGTACCGCCTTGCCGATGCTGCAACAAGGAGACTTTGATTTTGTGGTGACGGACTGGAATATGCCCGGAATGCAGGGAATTGATTTGCTAAGAGCGATCCGTTCCGATGACAATCTTAAGCATTTACCGGTACTGATGGTAACCGCAGAAGCGAAGAAAGAACAAATCGTTGCCGCTGCGCAAGCCGGTGTTAACGGTTATGTTGTGAAACCTTTCACTGCAGCGACGCTAAAAGAGAAACTCGATAAAATATTTGAACGTCTGGGTTAACCGGTGGCTTATCCTGCCAATTTAGGAGAAGCTGAATGGCTAATTTACAAAAAACGTCAATCTCGTTAGACGATGCGAGAAAACTGGTCAGCTTGTTAGAAGCCGGAGATCAGGACGGAGCAAATCAATTACTTGAAACTGTCAGTATTAATGGTTCAGTAGAGTTATTTTCTGAAGTCGGTAAATTGACCCGACAGCTACATGATTCACTTAATAATTTTCAACTTGAATCACGTATTGCCGATCTGGCCAATGAAGATATTCCAGATGCGCAATCGCGCTTAAACTACGTCATCGAAACGACTGAACAGGCAGCCAATCGCACCATGGATGCAGTGGATACCTGTATGCCAATTGCCGAACAAATCAACTCTGGTATTAAAAATATTATGCCCGAGTGGAAAAAATTGATGACCCGTCAGCTAGAATTAAATGAGTTTAAAACGCTGTGTTATGACTTGGACGGTTTCTTGGAACAGTCGTTGGCGGAATCAGATAAACTAAGTAATTTGTTGACTGAAGTCCTTATGGCACAGGGGTATCAGGATATTACCGGGCAAGTGATCCGCCGTGTAATGGAGCTGGTTAAAGAAGTCGAAGATAGTTTGGTACATATGCTAACCATGTTCAGTATGCCAGAAGCTATTGATACTTCAGCGAAAAAGGATAAAGAGTTAGCAAAAGATTCCGATAAGATGAAAGCGGAAGGGCCCATCATCGATGCTGAGAGTCGAGACGATGTTGTTTCAGGACAAGATGATGTGGATGACCTACTATCTAGCTTAGGCTTTTAAGAGGAATGATTCATGGGATTTGAAGTTGACGAGGAAATCCTCGAGGATTTTTTGGTTGAGGCGGGAGAAATTCTGGAACAGTTGCAAGAGCAGCTTGTTGAGTTGGAAAATGATCCTGATAATGCCGATTTGCTCAACGCTATTTTCCGTGGATTCCATACCGTTAAAGGTGGCGCTGGATTTTTGTCGTTAACGCCTTTAGTGGAAGCTTGTCATGGCGCTGAAAATGTCTTCGACATCATGCGTACCGGTAAGCGCAAGGTCAATGCCGAATTAATGGATGTTATTCTGCAGGCCTTGGATAGCATTAATGACATGTTTGCTAAAGTGCAAGCGCGTCAAGAACTTGACCCTGCCGCGCCTGAACTTATTGAAGCATTACATCGACTGAGTAAACCTGAGTCCGAAGATCAGTTTACGCCTGCGGTCACCGCTCCTCCCGTTGTGGAATCTCCTCCGGTGGTGGAAGAAGAGAGTGTAAGCGAAAGTGAAAGTTCTTCAGGTGATATTGACGAAATTACCGAAGATGAATTTGAAAAATTATTAGACGAATTGCACGGTACCAGCAAGCCTCCTGCTAGTTCCGCTCCTGAAACCACACCCAGTGCTGGAAGTGATGGGGATATTACCGATGATGAATTCGAGTCTTTGCTCGATGAATTACATGGTAAAGGGCAGTTTGCCGTGGATAGTCCCGCTGCACCTTCTGCGCCGGTGCCAAGTTCTTCCCAATCAACAGCGAGTGGTAGTTCAGATACCGACGAGATCAGTGATGATGAGTTTGAATCATTACTCGATGAATTACACGGCAGTGGTAAAGGTCCCGGTGCGGTGGCTCCTCCCAGTGCCGACAAAACAAGTCAGGTAGAACCACCTCCTAAACCCGTTGAACCACCTGCTGCTAAAGCTGAACCCCCTGCAGCGGCTAAAGCATCTCCATCACCCGCAGCGGTTTCTTCTGCAGCCAAAAAGGATGATAAAAAAGCTGCCCCCGCAGCTGCAGCTGAAACCACTGTACGGGTCGATACTAAACGCCTTGATCAGATTATGAATATGGTAGGCGAATTAGTATTAGTGCGTAATCGGTTGTTGAGTCTTGGCATCAATGTGAACGATGAAGCGATGACCAAAGCGATAGCTAATCTCGATGTGGTAACGGGAGATTTGCAGGGCGCGGTGATGAAAACTCGCATGCAGCCAATCAAAAAGGTATTTGGTCGTTTCCCGCGGGTTGTGCGTGATTTAGCCCGAAGCTTAAAAAAAGAAATTACTTTACAACTAATTGGTGAAGAAACGGATTTAGATAAAAATCTGGTTGAAGCCTTGGCCGATCCGTTAGTGCATTTGGTTCGAAACTCGGTCGATCACGGTATTGAAATGCCCGATGACAGACAGGCTGCCGGCAAACCTAGAATGGGTACGGTAAAATTATCGGCATCTCAAGAAGGTGATCATATCCTGCTAATGATAGAGGATGATGGTAAGGGAATGGACCCTGATAAATTAAAGGAAATTGCCATTGGTAAAGGGGTGCTGGATGAAGAAGCCGCAGCACGCATGACCGATGAAGAAGCCTTTAATTTGATTTTTGCTCCGGGATTTTCTACTAAGGTCGAAATATCCGACATTTCTGGTCGCGGTGTCGGTATGGATGTGGTTAAAACTAAAATTAATCAACTGAATGGCTCCGTACAGATTAAGTCAGAACTCGGTGTGGGCACGACCTTGTCGATCAAAGTACCGCTGACCTTAGCTATTCTGCCCACCTTGATGGTGATGGTCTGTGATCAAGCTTTCGCGTTACCTTTGGCAACCGTTAATGAAATTATCAATGTTGATACAGGTAAAACCAATACTGTAGATGGTCAATTAACCATGATTGTCCGTTCCAAAGCGATACCGCTGTTTTTCTTAGCCGAATGGTTAAACCGCAACAAGAAGCATGTAGTAGATAAAACCAAAGGACATGTTGTTGTGGTGCAATTAGGTACACAGCAAGTGGGTTTTGTGGTGGATTCTTTAATTGGTCAGGAAGAGGTAGTCATTAAACCACTGGATGCTATGTTACAAGGCACTCCCGGTATGGCTGGTGCGACTATTACTAGTGATGGTGGAATTGCATTAATATTGGACATTCCTGGTCTCCTTAAACGATATGTCAAAAAAGCGTTAAACGCTTAGGAGTATTTTTCAGCCATGCCATATAAGGTTCTGGTGGTCGATGATTCGACGTTTTTCAGGCGCAGAGTTAAAGATATTCTGGCCAGAGATCCGGACCTCGAAGTGGTCGGGGATGCCAAAAACGGTCAAGAAGCTATTGAGCAGGTTATCGCATTAAAGCCAGACGTTGTCACCATGGATATTGAAATGCCGGTGATGGATGGAATTACTGCGGTAAAGCAGATTATGGCTTCTCATCCTGTGCCTATTTTGATGTTCTCCTCTTTGACTCATGAAGGGGCTCAAGCCACATTAGACGCAATGGATGCAGGGGCGCTGGATTTTTTGCCTAAGCGTTTTGAAGATATTGCACGAGATCGTCAAGAAGCGATTGATTTATTGCAGCAAAGAGTTAAAGCGTTAGCACGGCGCAAAAGTCGAGTCAGCAGTTTCATTAGCCGCTCAACATCCGTTCAGACGGGAGCACACACTACCGCTAGTCAGACAATAAAACCCTCGGTCAGCACATTAAGCACTAGTGTTCGTAAAAGTAGCTCGAATAAAGTCTATAAAATATTGGCAGTAGGTACATCAACCGGTGGTCCGGCGGCATTACAAAAATTATTGGCAACATTTCCAGCCAGCTTTCCTTATCCTATTTTATTGGTCCAACATATGCCGGGCACATTCACTAGTGCCTTTGCAGAGCGTTTGAATCGCTTATGTCAGATTAATGTTATCGAGGCCAAGGGCGGTGAAAGTTTACAAGCAGGAACGGCTTATTTGGCTCCTGGTGGGCGACAAATGATCCTAGATGGTCATGGGAATTCGGCTCGGATTAAAATTGTCGATACCGCAGAAGATCAACGCATGCCTTATAAGCCCAGTGTGGATTTAACGTTCACATCGGTGGCTAGAGTTTATGGCGGTGATGTATTAGGCGTTATTTTAACAGGCATGGGTGCTGATGGACGAGAAGGTTGTAAAGCGTTGAAAAGTCGCGGGGCCAGAATTTGGTCTCAAGATGAAAATAGCTGTGTTGTTTATGGAATGCCTCAAGCTGTAGCAGCGGCGGGGTTGAGTGATGCAGTTTATTCCATTGATGAGTTTGCCCAGCATATTATCGCTGAAATGCGATCCTGACGCAGCTCAATAAAACCATATTGAAGCGAGCTTGATATTGAAAGTCTGGACGGTTGCCAATCAGAAAGGAGGGGTAGGTAAAACTACCACCACCGTGACGTTGGGCGGTTTATTAGCGCAGCAAGACAAAAGAGTGCTTTTGATTGATACCGACCCACAAGCATCTATGAGCTATTATTTCGGGATTGATTCGGAGCAATTGACCAGCAGTGTCTACGATGTATTTATGGCGGGCAGTAGCCCTAGTCGAGAAAACGTGTTGGATTGTCTTTGTCCCACTAAACTAGACTCTTTATTTTTGTTACCTGCAACCATGAATTTATCTACTTTGGATCGGAAGCTTGGTAGTAAAAGTGGCATGGGATTGATTCTACGCAAAGCGATTCAAACATTGGTCGATGATTTTGATTATGTCATTATTGATTGTCCACCCACGTTGGGGGTGTCAATGGTGAATGCTTTGGCCGCGTGTGACCGTATTTTAGTGCCGGTACAGACTGAATTTTTGGCCCTTAAAGGGTTAGAACGAATGATGCATACTCTCGAAATTATGGCCAAAACACTGGCTCGTGAATTTGACTATACAATTGTACCGACTATGTATGATAAACGGACTAATGCGGCACTAGAGGCATATCAATCGCTGCGTGCCAGTTATGGTGACAGTGTCTGGTCTGCGGTTATTCCGGTGGATACACGCCTCCGTGAAGCCAGCCAGGCTCAGATGCCGCCGTCAGTGCACTGTCCCAAGTCACGAGGCGTATACTGTTATAACAATTTATTAAATTATCTGGACAGTTAATGACAAAAGGTTCATTTGCGAAAGAAGAGGTAATGGAAGAATACCTCTCATCATTATTAACCGAAGAACCGGCTCCGGCAGATGTGCTGGTTGAACAAAAGACGGTTCAGCACTTACTTGAACAGGTAGCCTCCGAACAAGAAAAAGACAAACTAAATCAACAGGTTGAATTAGCTCAAAATCGCCCTGTCGCTAAAGTAATTGAAGATTCGGCCGACAAGACTGATACCTTGGTCGAAAATATGGAAACCTCACCCGATGGTCAGGCGACATCGGTTAAAGCTTATCGACAAGGGGCATTTCAAGCGTTGTTTTTTAAGCTGGCGGGGTTAACGTTGGCCGTGCCTTTAACAGAGTTAGGCGGCATTCATAATTTGGAAAAGCCTAAACCACTGTTTGGCAAACCCGATTGGTTTTTGGGAATGATGTTGCACCGCGAAGAACAGTTAAGTGTTATTGATACCGCTAAATGGGTAATGCCAGAGAGAATGGATAATAAACTGGCAGAATCGCTAAAATATCAATATCTTATAATGTTAGGGGAAAGTCATTGGGGATTGGCTTGTGAATCGCTAATTAATACGGTTACGCTGCAACAGGAAGATGTGAAGTGGCGTGAAGTTGACGGTAAACGACCTTGGTTGGCAGGGTTGGTTAAAGATAAAATGTGTGCATTGATTGACGTGCAACAAATGATTGCCCTGCTTGAGCATGGCAGCATTTCTGGCAGTAAAGATAATAAACATTAATTATTCAGTATGTTATATCTTAATCAAGCTAATATAATGAATGATAGTGACAGACGCAGCTTGCAAGGGAGCAAGTCTTATGAGTGAAAATAAAAACTTTAACAGTACAAGCGGTGATGTAAACGATGAAGTCTTGCAGTGGGTAACCTATCGCTTAGGCGAAGAAACCTATGGCATCAATGTGATGCAAGTTCAGGAAGTGTTACGTCATACTGAGATAGCGCCGGTTCCTGGTGCACCTGATTATGTATTAGGCATTATTAACCTGCGCGGTAATGTTGTTACCGTTATTGATACTCGCTCACGCTTTGGATTGCCCTCTACAGATGTGACGGATAACTCACGTATTGTCATCATTGAATCAGAACAGCAGGTGGTAGGTATTTTGGTCGACAGTGTGGCGGAAGTGGTTTACTTACGCTCTTCTGAAATTGCCAGTGCGCCAAATGTGGGAACGGAAGAAAGCGCTAAGTTTATTCAAGGAGTCAGCAATCGAGATGGTGAGCTACTAATCTTGGTCGATTTGAATAAATTACTATCTGATGAAGAATGGAACGAAATCAGTAATATATAATGATGTAATTAATGATTAAAGCCTGTCCAGTTTATCAGGCTTTTTTTATGCCTTTTAGTCCCTGACTCGCGGATAAATACTATGACAGATTGGTATTATGGGCTCATGTTGTTGGCCGTGATAATAATATTACTGCTGTGGGTACACTTGCATTCGCAGCGTCGAATCAATCAACTCCAACAAAAATGGCAGGAACAACGTAAAACTATACTGGAATTAACCACTGAACAGCAGTTCTTGCGCGAATCAATTCATGAATTACGTACGGGCTCATTAGGGGTAGGGCAGAAAGTTCAGGATTTGGTAAAACAGTTACAAGTCACACAAGCCAGACAAGATGAACTCAAGGATCAGGATCCTGAAAGCAAACTCTATGGCCAGGCGGCTCGAATGGCTCAGCAGGGAGCCAGTGCCGAAGAGATTATGCACGAGTGCGAGTTACCTAAAGCCGAAGCTGAACTGTTGGTTCAATTACACAAGAAGTAAGCTTTTTGAGCTACGAGCTACGAGCTACGAGCTACGAGCTACGAGCTACGAGCTACGAGTTACGAGAACATAAAAAGCTAATGCGCTGAATAGATTCTGCAATCCATTTAAGCAACATCAAAAAATGATAATTGGGCGTCGCGTTGGCGACAGCAACCAAAGGGGAAAAAGCCGCTTCCCCTTTGGAATTCTCCGGGCATAAATAAACATCACTCACCTGATACTTTAATGTGCTGGCATAAAATAGCCGAATAATGCTTAGGGCGAAATCGGAATAGCAAAGTTACCTTTGGCCGCTTCAAAATAGGGGGCGCAGGATGTGGCACGAAAAAGGTATGGATGCAGTTGGTGTAGCCAATTAAGTTGTGGCTTTAAATTGACCAGGAGCATGTTGCCAGCCTTCCGGGAATTTTCCTTGTAGTACATAAGAAAACGCAATCAATTCAGCTATGACATGATATAGCTCTTCGGGGATTTGCTGACCTAAATCCAAACGTCCCAAAAAATCGGACAGGTGCTGATCTTCGTGTATCAATACACCACTTTGTTTGGCCAGTTGAATTATTTCGTCGGCTAAATCGCCAAACCCTTTGGCAATGACTTCGGGCGCATCTCCAGGCTGATATTTTAATCCGATCGCTTTTCTAGTTTTATTATCTTCCGATTTCATACTTTGGTCTCGAATAATTGATAGGGGCGTTGCTGTAAAGTAGCGGGAATTTTACCAAGCTGGCACTGACTTCTTGATACCTCAATTTGCAAGGCTTTAAAGCGTTTTTTTAACAGTGGTAAAAAATTCATCAATTGATGCAGGGTATCTTGATTGGAGGTATAAAAATCCAGTTCCAATTGATTTTTTTGTAATACGGCTTTGGTCAATACCTCCCCTAAGCTACCAATATCTAACTTCATGGTTAGATGCCAACGTTGACCGCTTTTCTTGGCGGATTTTTTCTTATCCGACGATTCAGGTTCACGGCGGATCAGTAATTCAACATCCTTGCGTTCGGCCCCTTGCCCGGTAGAAAAGTTATAAAACAGGTTGTCTTGACCTTGCAGTTGCTGTTCGGCACTGGCAATTTTATTGCCTTGGTGATTGGCGAGTAAACGTGACAGCGTTTTGCTTAGTTGTTGCTGTTGTTCAAGTTGTGACATATCGCGCAAATTGCGGCCAGTCACATTACTATTGGTCGTGCCGGCTGTTTTATCGCCTAATAAGGTGCTGATGGCATCGGCTAATTTATCGCTTTGTGCGGGTTGGTTTCGCGCTAATCTGGCGGCCAATGATAATTGCAACATCGCCACTATTCCGGCAACAAATCCTTGTGTAGGCGGAGGACTAACTAATTGAATAGGAGTGATGGGTAAGGCGCTGCTAGTTAACAGTGCTTTTAGTTGCTGATGTTCGGGCTCTTTCCCCTGGGGTTGGGTTTGCTCAATTTGCTGGAACAATTTCTCGATTAAGGGCTTGAGTTCGGGGGATTTAGCAATGAGTGGATCATTGACGATACGCTCTAACTGATTCATTAATTTTGTGGGCGAATCTTGTTGTGGCTGCAGTTGGCGCAATAATGTCTGTAGGGTTTGAGGGATCGTTGTTTGCCTTGGTGAGGTGGCCGAATCGGTCAATGTTGGAGTCAAGCTTCCATTAACACTTTGCGCCGATTTGACTGGTAATAATTCAACAATCTGTTTGGCCTGTTGCTTAGTCAATTCGATACTGGCCAGGGGTTTATCTTTAGGTTGTATCTGCAATATGGGTTGATTCGCCGAATTGATTTTGACACTGAGTTGCGGCTTGTCGTCGGCTGCCAACCACTGGTTTAATGTCGTTTGCACATTGCTTGGCAGTAAAGGGGCTAATTTGGCCACTATATTACTCGGTAACATCAACCCTTTACTGGCACTGATGGCGCCTAATAATTGTTGGGCACTTTCAGGCATTAACGCAATTGGTCGTTGGGCTTTGTTTTGCTGGTTAATGATGACTAGTTGCCATTCCTTGCCTTGTGGCCTGAGTTCCAAGGTGACTTGCTGGCCAAGTTGAAGCTTTTGCGGGTTAGCCACCGGTAATGCAATCTGTAAATCTTGTTTAGCGCTAGCGTTGTTAAAGGCAGGGGGCGTCGTGTGACGTTGTTGCTGAGTGTTGCCCAACTCCATATTGGTGGTTAATGGAGACTTCGCTTGTGCGGTTAGCAGGGGCAATAGCTTTTGCAACACCGCTTGTTGAATTGGCTGTTTGTTATCTGCAGATAAAAGACTTAATTCAATGCTCTGAGCACTGATATTGGTAATCAGTGCATTAAGCTGGATAGCTGAGGTTGCCGCGCTTTTTAATTGTAATGGCGGAATTTGCAATAATTGCTGAAACAAGGTGTCTTTAATGGCCAACTGTATGGGGGCGGCTTTTTCGGTAGCGAAAAAGAGCAGTAACTGGTTATTTTTACCAAGTTGTAATTGATATTGTTGGCCGTTTTGCAATTCGCCGCTTAATTGAGCGTTGCTGACTTGTTGCTGACCATTAGCACTGATTAATAATAGTTGTTCCCCGCTCAGATGTTTAACCAACACATCTATTGCTTGCTGATTGACCGCCGACTGTCTAGGGGACTGAAAGAGTTGTTGCAACGCATTACTGAGTTGTTGTAATGAAAATGAAGGAGCATCTGGCATGTTAATCTATCGGCCCAAGTGGTGATGTACTTAATGTTTTTTATTTGTTCAGCTTAGCATACAGAAAAATGCGATTTCGTCTTGCATTATGCTATTATTCCGGCCGTTTTTTGGGATTCAATTCAGAGGTTTGACTTGGCATTGTTGGTAGCGGAACAACTAACCTGTGTTAAAAGCGATCGGGTGTTATTTAGTCAGCTCAATCTAACGGTTCAGCCAGGCCAAATTCTGCATTTGCAGGGTCCAAACGGTGCCGGAAAAACCAGTTTGTTACGTATTTTGGTCGGTTTAAGTCAGGCTCAAAACGGACAGGTGTTATTTGAACAAATGCCACTTCCAGCGCATCCGGATATTCAGTCAAAAATACTTTATATTGGGCATAAAACTGGTTTAAATCAGAACCTTAGTGCCCTGGAAAACTTGCAATTCTGGACCAAGTTACAAGGCATAAATCCATTACCTGATTTGTATTCCATCTTACAAACTTTAGGCTTGGTTGGCTTGGAAGATATTCCTGTTGCACATTTATCCGCTGGTCAACAGCGTCGTGTGGCATTAGCAAAATTATGGTTAAAATCAGCTCTGCTGTGGGTATTGGATGAACCTTTCACCGCGTTAGATATTGAGGCAATAGAGTTGATTGAGCAAAAAATGCAGTCCCATGTTAGCCAGAACGGAGCGGTGATCCTCACCTCGCATCAAGTCTTAAAACAGCAACAACACGTCGAAACTCAATTGATGGAGTATCAATGGTAGCCGGTCAGTTGTACGCAGTATTTAAGCGAGATATGTTATTGGCATTTCGGCAGCGCTCCGAGTTATTGCAACCATTGATGTTTTTTGTGTTGGTGATCACCTTATTTCCGCTTGGCGTCGGACCTGGGCCTTTAGTACTGCAAAAAATAGGAGCCGGGGTGATATGGGTAGCGGCATTGTTATCAGCCTTATTAGGGCTGGAACGCTTGTTCAGAGATGATTTTTCCGATGGGACGTTAGAACAATTAATGATCTGCGGCTGTCCGATGAGCTTGGTCGTGCTGGTTAAAGTGTGTGGGCACTGGTTAGTGAGTATATTGCCATTGTTGTGTATTTCACCTTTATTGGCCTTATTTTTGAATTTAACCGTCGATATGTATTGGGCACTATTGCAAACTTTATTGATAGGTACACCACTGTTAAGTTTTGTTGGAGGGATTGGCGTAGCACTGACCGTCGGAGTCAGAAAAGGTAATGTCTTATTAAGTTTATTGTTATTACCCTTGTTTGTGCCTTTACTCATTTTTGCTACGGCGGCGGTGGATGCCGCTGCTTTGCAATTACCTTATAATGGTCAACTAGCCTTGTTGGCGTCTTTGTTGTTATTAGCAATAGGTTTGGCGCCACTGGCGACAGCCTATGCATTAAAAGTGAGTCAAAACTAATGTGGAAATGGTTACATCCGTACGCTAAAACCGAGCGTACGTTCCAGTTATGTAATACCTTGTTGCCTTGGTTTGCCTATCCCGCCGCGGTATTATTGATGGTTGGCTGTATCTGGGGACTTGCCTACGCGCCAGCGGATTATCAGCAAGGGGATGCCGCACGTATTATGTATATTCACGTCCCTTCAGCCATTTTATCCATGAGTACTTATGCCGTGATGGCTATTGCGGCGCTTATCGGTTTGGTATGGCAAATCCGCACTGCAGATATGGCGGTGGCTGCGATTGCCCCTGTGGGCGCGGTGATGACTTTTATCGCATTGTTGACCGGTGCTGCGTGGGGAAAGCCCATGTGGGGAACCTGGTGGGTATGGGATGCCCGCTTAACGTCAGAATTAATTTTATTGTTTATGTACTTTGGGGTGATGGCTTTATACAACTCTTTTGATGATAAACAGCAGGGGGCCAAGGCCGCAGGTATTTTGGCGTTGGTTGGAGTAATTAATTTACCTATCATTCATTATTCGGTGGAATGGTGGAATACACTCCATCAAGGTGCATCCATTAGCAAGTTTGAGAAACCTTCGGTGGATCCACAAATGTTGTGGCCATTGCTAATTTGTCTTGTGGGGTTGGCATTGTTAATTGCCACGATGAGTTTAATGGCATTACAGAATGAAATATTACGCCGTGAAAAGCATCGTCCTTGGGTGCAGCAGTGGGTACAGCAAAGGATAAAGGGAAAATAATCGATGCAGTTTGATAGTTGGGGCCAGTTTATTGGCATGAATGGTTATGGTTTCTTTGTCTGGTTATCCTTTGGGATCAGTGCGTTAGCGGTATTGCTGTGTATTGTTATTAGCCGTTATAACCGGCGTGAAATTATTCGAAGCATTATGCAGGCTCAACTCCGTAAAGAACGGATTTTGCAAGCCGAACAAGATAAAAACCAATCCGAGTCCGTGATCAGGAAGAGCAGTATATGAATCCCAGAAGACAAAAACGTCTGTTTGCCGTTATCGCTATCGTAGCCATTATTGGTGGAGCAATCAGTTTAATGCTGTATGCGTTGAATCAGAATATTGATTTATTTTACACCCCCTCGGAAATTCTTGATGGTAAAGATGGTCAGGTGCCTCATGTGGGGCAGCGATTGCGTATTGGTGGCATGGTTGTTGTTGGTTCAGTGCAACGGCATGAAGAAACCCTCGATGTGAGCTTTCGTTTAACCGATACCGGACCAGAAGTAACGGTGCTTTATCATGGTTTGCTACCCGATTTATTCCGTGAAGGACAAGGCATAGTCGCTACAGGTGTATTGCAAAGTGCCAATGTCATTAAAGCCGAAGAAGTCCTGGCCAAGCACGATGAAGAGTATATGCCACCGGAAGTGGCTGAAGCGGTTAAAGGGATCAAACACGTTAACCCTAATCAGTAATGAGGCATGACAGATGATAGGTGAAGTAGGTCATTTTAGCTTAGTACTAGCCTTATTAATGGCGATGTTACTGGCGGTTTACCCCATGTGGGGCGCGCAGAAAAATCATCCACAAATGATGGCATTAGCGAAACCCTTGGCAATCGGGGTATTTTTATTTACCTTGATCGCCTATGCCTGTTTAACATGGGGGTTTATTTCCAATGATTTCACCCTCAATTATGTCGCTCAAAATTCCAATAGCCTGTTGCCTATTTACTATCGTATTACTGCAGTGTGGGGTGGTCACGAGGGCTCTTTTCTATTATGGGTACTGATTTTCTCTATCTGGACAGCCGCTGTCGCATTGTTTAGTCGAGCAATGCCTATTGCGATGGTAGCCCGAGTATTATCGATTCTTGGGTTGGTGGCAGTGAGTTTTTATTTATTTATATTAATTGCCTCAAATCCTTTTGAACGCATGTTGCCGTTTTTTCCAGTTGATGGCCGTGATCTGAATCCGTTACTGCAAGATATCGGGATGATTATTCATCCTCCCATGCTGTACATGGGGTATGTAGGATTTTCTGTCACCTTTGCTTTTGCCATTGCTGCACTTATATCCGGTAAGTTGGATTCCACTTGGGCTCGTTGGTCTCGTCCATGGACGCTGGCGGCATGGATCTTTTTGACTATCGGGATTGCTTTAGGCAGCTGGTGGGCGTACTACGAACTTGGTTGGGGCGGCTGGTGGTTTTGGGATCCGGTGGAAAACGCCTCTTTTATGCCTTGGCTGATTGGTACCGCGTTATTGCATTCATTAGCGGTGACCGAAAAACGCAAAATATTTCAGTCTTGGACAATATTGCTGGCCATTGCAGCCTTTTCATTAAGCCTGTTGGGAACCTTTCTGGTTCGTTCAGGGGTTTTGGTCTCCGTCCACTCCTTTGCCAGTGATCCAACCCGTGGCTTGTTTATTCTGGGTATTTTAGTGCTGACAATTGGCGGGTCGTTATTACTTTACGCTATCCGTGCCCCCGGATTTAAAAGTGCCGGACAATATCGCACCTGTTCTCGTGAAGTAATGATGATGGGCAACAATGTATTGCTAACCGCAGCAGCGTTAGTGGTGTTATTAGGTACCTTATTGCCGTTAGTACATAAAGAATTAGGCTTAGGCTCTATTTCTATCGGGGCGCCATTCTTCGATCAAATGTTTACCTATTTGATTGTGCCTTTTGTATTTTTATTAGGTGTTGGCCCTATTTCTCGCTGGAAAAATCAATCACCCGCGGCTCTTAAAAATCGTTTATTGCTGGCATTGGGGCTGAGCCTTAGTGCGGCTATTTTAGTTAATCAAAGTTATTCAGAGCTGTCCTATATGGCAACATTGGGGACACTTTTATCCTTCTGGATTGTGATTACCAGTGTACAGGAAGTGTTGCAACGAGTTGGTAAAAGCGGCCTGTCTATCAGCAGTTTATCTTCATTGACTCGCAGCCATTGGGGCATGGTCACCGGGCATGTAGGCTTTGCTATTTCGTTAATCGGGATTGCCATTACCAGTCAGTACAGTGTTGAAAAAGATGTGCGAATGGCGGTGGGCGAAAGTGCCGAATTAGCGGGTTACCATTTTGTATTTAACGGTGTGAAACAGTTAAAAGGCCCTAATTACAATGGTTATGTTGGCTTGGTGGACGTGCATGAAGGTGAGCATGTTGTTGCCACTATGCAGGCTGAGAAACGTTTTTATCCGGTGCAACGCTCGATGATGACCGAAGCGGCAATCGACACCAGTTTTTCACGGGATTTATATGTCGCTTTGGGTGAGCAACTGAATAATGGCGATTGGGGATTACGTTTGTATGTGAAGCCGCTGGTCAGCTGGATTTGGATTGGCGCTTTTATCATGGCCATTGGTGGCTTGCTTTCTATATCGGATAAACGTTATCGCATGGCAACTGTGTTCTTACGTGGTCGTTCAGCGGAAAAAGCGCTTAAACAGGCTGAGGCACCCGCGTGATGAAAATAAATAAATACTGGTATTTTATTTTGCCCTTGGGGGCATTTTTACTGATTAGCGTGTTTTTATTCAGTGGTTTGTTTTCCAATCCCCGTTATGTAAATGAAAGTCAGGTAGACCGACAAGCGCCGTCTTTTAATCTGCCGGATGTGATGGATGCGTCACGCCATTACGATCAGCATATTTTTGAAGGTCAAGTCACCCTGTTAAACGTTTGGGGGGTATGGTGCGTGACCTGTGCCGTTGAATTACCTTACTTAACTCAATTACGTGAACAAGGTGTGCGAATTGTTGGCTTGTATTATGAGCAGGAAATTGATCCTGATTTTGGGGCTAAACCTTTGCCGCAAATACAGCGCGAAGTCCAGCAGCAACTAGACAAGCTAGGTAATCCGTATCAATTTAATATTTTTGATTTTGACCGCTCTTATTCACTGGATCTGGGGGTAACAGGGGCACCGGAAACATATTTAATTGATCAAACGGGCAAAATCCGTTTACACCATATTGGCGACGTGAATGCCCGAGTGTGGCAGGAAAAAATTTATCCTCTTTATCAGCAGTTGAGTAAGCAATGAAGTATCTGATCTATCTGGGCATACTGTTATGCACGTTTGCCGTTACCGCGGTAGAAGAAATTTACCAGTTTGATAATCCCCAGCAACAGGCGTTGTTTGCAGAATTATCTCATCAGTTACGTTGTCCGAAATGTCAAAATCAGAATATTGCCGACTCCAATGCGTTAGTGGCACTGGACTTAAAACGTAAAGTGTATCAGCTCGTGCAGCAAGGCCAGAGTAAGCAACAAATTGTGGATTATATGAAAGAGCGTTATGGCGAATTTGTGTATTACCAACCGCCAGTGACACCGGCGACATTAGTTTTATGGGTTCTTCCGGCGTTATTGGTCGTAGTCGGGTTTGGCTTTTTATTACGTCGCCGTAAAACCACCGATATTAATCAAGATAGTATTGCCCAAGCGGATAAGCTGCTGGAGAAAGAACAATGATGGTATTTTTCTTGGCCGCTGCCAGTTTGTTGTTGCTTGCCTTGTTATTGATTGTGGTTCCGTACTGGCGGGCGAAAAAACGTCAGCAAGAGATTGCGACAGATCAACAGCAAATGAATATAGAGCTGACTCGCCAACGGCTGAGCGAATTACAACGTGAAAATCAGCAAGGTTTGTTATCTGATGCCGATCAGATAGAGGCAGAAAAAGAACTAAAAAGCGCATTAGTCGACGAATACCAGCAAACTGAAGCTACAACACACTTTCACCGTTCAGGATGGTTACAGGGGATTGTCGCGATAGTGATGCTATGCATCGTGGCGACGGTTTACTGGCATTCCAATCAATTAGCTAAAATGGAACATTGGCAAGAGGCTATTAAGCAATTTCCGTCTTTGGCTAAACGAGCCGTGATGCAAGCTGACCAAAGCGTAACGGAACAGGAACTAACCGACCTTGCCCTGGGGTTGCGCACAACCCTACAGGATAAACCCGATGACGCCGTCGCGTGGTTGCTGCTGGGGCGAGTGTATAATGCAATTGGATATGTTGAGCCCGCTATTGCTGCCTTTGAACGCTCTTTGGAGCTTAATCCTGAGCATATAGGAGCTAAAATTAGTTTGAGCCAGTCATTGGTTATGACCAATCAACCGGCACAATTACAACGAGCAAAGGGATATTTGCAACAAGTGTTAGCCCAAGATGAGTCGGATGCTGATGCCATAGGCCTGTTAGCGATTGTTGCTAGCCAATTGGGCGAAAATGAACTGGCGATCAAAAATTGGCAAAAATTACTGCAACAGGTGCCACCAAGTGATCCAATGTATCAATCTATCGCTCAGCGCATTAGCGAGCTGCAGCCCGATTCGCCAGAAAGTAGCCATACAGCTGACGATACGCAGACCGCTTTCACATTAACGGTGAATGTTGCCGAAACCTTGCGCAGTAAGATACCTAAACAGGGATTTGTGGTGGTATTCGCACAAAATGCCGAAACAAACATGAAAATGCCCGCTGCGGTAATTAAGCAACCTTTAAATCAATGGCCTGTGACGGTTGAATTAACCGATAATAACGCCATGTTAGCTACCTATAAATTATCTGATCTTAAACAGGCACGTTTGGTTGCCCGTATTTCGCTAGATGATAATGTGCAAAAGGCATTAGGTGATCTGCAAGGCGAAATCGTTTTACCCGTGCAGGCGGGACAGAATGTTTCAGCCAATATTATGATTAATCAGGAAGTGACTCAGTGAAGAAATTATCCCCGCTATTGGTTCTGACGCTCGTAATCGGACTTGGTGGTTGTGCCAATAAGCAGGCTGTTGAGCAGCAAGTTGAGAGTAATCAAACGACTCAGTACGTTGATCAGCGCGACCCGTTTGAATCTTTTAACCGTGATATGTGGACCTTTAACTGGGATATTTTAGATAAAAATATTCTGCGGCCGGTGAGTTTATCTTACGCCCGCAACATGCCTTCATTTGCACGTAAAGGGCTATATAACTTTGCCTTAAATTTGGAAGAACCGGGCAATGTGATCAATAACCTGTTACAAGGTAAAGTGGCTGATTCGTTGATTAGTTTGGGGCGTTTTTTACTCAACTCGACGTTTGGTTTGTTAGGCACTCTGGATGTGGCAACCGATGCGGGCATTGCCCGTCATGACGAAAGCTTTGCTGAAACACTGGGCGTGTGGGGATTCGGTTCCGGCCCCTTTTTGATGTTACCGGCACTCGGTCCTAGCGATGTGAGAGATAGTTCAGGTAAATTGGTGGAAGGGGCTTATTTCCCGCTAGATACCACAATTTATATTTCGTTTACGTCCAATTTGATCAAAGCGCTAGAAAAACGGGCTTCTCTGGTTGATCAGGAACAGTTATTAAATGATGCGGTTGACCCCTATGCATTAATGAAGAATGTCTATTTTCAGGATCAGCAATTTAAAATACTCGATGGCAAAGTAAAAACCACACAGGAAGAACAAGATCTAAACGACGATATCGATTCCTATCTGGATAATTTATAAGCTAAAGCTCACGTTAAGGAACTAACATGAATCAATTTGCACATATAACACAGAAATTGACGCAGCAACCACATAAATGGCTCGTCACCGGTGTCGCCGGGTTTATTGGTTCCAATTTACTTGAAGCCTTGCTGAAACTTGATCAGCAAGTTGTCGGGCTGGATAACTTTGCCACTGGCCATCAAAAAAATCTGGATGAAGTGCAACGTTTGGTTAGTGCAAAACAATGGCAAAATTTTCGGATGATTGAAGGGGATATACGTGATGCCGAGACTTGTAATAAAGCCATTGATGGTGTGCAACATGTGCTTCATCAGGCGGCGTTAGGCTCTGTACCTCGTTCATTAAATGATCCTGCCACCACTAATGATGTGAATATCAGCGGCTTTTTGAATATGTTAATTGCGGCAAAAGAACATCAGGTAGGGTCTTTTGTCTATGCGGCGTCCAGTTCGACCTATGGTGATCATCCAGCTTTGCCAAAAGTGGAACAAAATATTGGTAATCCATTGTCACCCTATGCGGTGACCAAATACGTCAACGAATTATATGCTGATGTGTTTGCCCGCTCCTATGGTTTTTATGCGACAGGTTTACGTTACTTTAATGTTTTTGGTCGTCGTCAGGATCCTGATGGTGCCTATGCTGCGGTAATCCCTAAATGGACCGCGGCAATGACTAAAAATGAGCAGGTTGCAATTAATGGCGATGGCGAAACCAGCCGCGACTTTTGTTATATCGACAATGTCGTGCAAATGAATATTTTAGCGTCCATGACTTCACTTGAAAGCAGTCAAGTATTCAATGTTGCAGTGGGAGATCGTACTAGTCTAAATGAGTTATTTGATGCGATTAAGCAAGCCTTAAAACAACAAGGAATTGATTATCCGTCCGAGCCGGTATATCGGGATTTTCGCGCCGGTGATGTACGCCATTCGCAAGCAGATATTAGTAAAGCAAAATCAATGCTCGGTTATGATCCTAAATTTCGGATTGCGGAAGGGATTAATCTGACCATGCCATGGTATGTGGAGAATGTGTAGGGTAATTTAGCTACGAGCTACGAGCCAAACGCGTAGACAAGGCTATATGAGTTTATTTCCGTACACCCTTAGTCTTGTCGAAGGGGCAGGGCGAACGGTTTGTTTTAGTTATGTCATCCCCGCATGTTGTTAGCGGGGATCCAGTGCGTTTTCTTTAGCTCGTCGCTCGAAGCCCAACACTTGTCGCTTTACTTATATCCATTCGGATTTTTTGACTGCCAGCGCCAGGTATCTTCACACATTTCATTGATGCCTTTATGGGCCTGCCAGCCTAATGCTGTTTTGGCCAGATTGGGATCGGCATAACAGGCAGCGACATCCCCGTCGCGGCGCGGACAAATTTGATAGGGAACCGGTTTGTTACTCGCTTGTTCGAAGGCGGTGACCATATCCAGCACCGAATAGCCTACTCCAGTGCCAAGATTATAGGTAACCAGACCGACATTCTGTTGGAGTTTCTCAATCGCTTTAAGATGGCCGTTAGCCAAATCTTCTACATGAATATAATCTCGTACGCCTGTTCCATCCGGAGTATCGTAATCATCACCAAACACCGATAATAATTCACGTTTACCAACTGCCACCTGGGCGATAAAAGGCATTAAATTATTAGGAATGCCATTGGGATCTTCACCAATCAGGCCTGACTCATGGGCTCCCACAGGGTTAAAATAACGCAATAAAGCAATATTCCAGCCGTTATCGGCAATGTATATATCCTTGAGGATATTTTCTATCATCAATTTGGATTGCCCATAAGGATTGGTCGGTTTACCTTCGGGCATTGATTCATTCAATGGCAAGCTAACGGGATCGCCATAGACGGTAGCGGAAGAGCTAAACACCAGGTTCTTAACGCCATATTCAGCCATTACTTCAAATAAGGTCACCGATCCCATCACATTATTGCGATAGTATTGTAGAGGATGTTGTACCGATTCACCTACCGCCTTTAAGCCCGCAAAATGAATAACCGAATCGATAGAAAACTGCTGGAATAACGAGTGAAGTGCGTTTTTATCGCATATATCGCCTTGTATAAATGTGACTTTCTTACCGGTAATACTTTCGACGCGACGCAATGATTCCTGACTGGCATTACATAGATTATCTAGCACAATAACCTGATAACTGGCTTGCAGCAGCTGTAATACGGTGTGACTACCAATATAACCAGCTCCGCCAGTAACTAAAATATTCATGTTCAACTTACTCCTTTGATTCGCGTTCAGATTGCAACACATCTGACAGGTATTTTTCACTTAAACCATATTGTAATGGCTTGATCAGTAATGGAAAACACAATAACAGTAATAGCATCCACAGCATCACCGACCAGTCTTGTCCGACTCGCAATAATAAGAAAAACACCGGTACTAAAATCACTAATTTTAAAATATTTAATAACAGTTTTTCGGGTAAAGTTAGCTGTTTACTGGCTTGGCTGAGTTTATCGATTCGCTCAACTAAGGGGAGTGCCGCTAATTGTGGAATGTGTTTACTGGAAAAAATAAGTCGCATGAACAAGCCTTTAGATTAAATGGATAGATATAAAAAAGCCGGATAATTATCCGGCTTTTCGAATGAAGACCCTAGTATTTAATGTACGCCGTGCATACCTTTTTTCAGTAGAGGTGTCATGACTAAGATAAATACACCGACACCGATACTGATTAAACCAATGTCATTATAAACGCTGATAGTTGCGCCAATGTCTAATTGGCCACTGTCTGCACCATGAGCACTACTGCCGGTAAGTGAACTGATCCATCCCGCGACATAATTGCCTAAAGCGGTAAACAGGAACCAGGTTCCCATCATCATGCCGACAATTTTAGTGACACTAAGTTTAGTCACCATGGATAAACCCACCGGGCTTAAACATAATTCCGCGACGGTTAAAGATAAATAAATAAACACCAGCCACATGAAGCTCTTGTTGGTGCTGTCATCCAGTCCCATTCCCCAGGCAAACACCATATAGCCCAACCCTATTAGTAACATGGCCAAACCGAATTTACCGGGCGTAGAGGGTTCAATACGTTTTTTAGCTAATGCCACCCATAACCAAGCCATCACCGGCGCCAACATTACGATAAATAAGGCATTTAACAGTTGCACCTGGGAAGCAAGTACATTCATACCCAATACATTGAGATCAAATTGTTGGTCAGCTAAGAGTGTTAAACTGGCTGCTTGTTGCTCAAACAACGCCCAAAACACTGATTGGATCGCAATCAAAAAGCACGCGACCATAATACGATTACGTTCAATCGTATCGCATTGGGTAAAGGCGTAAACCAAAATAATACCAATCATCACAAAGCCGGAAACGCCCAACAGCGACCCAACGAAGGTTTGATATTGCATCAGTACCCAGCTCACCGCGACCAGAACTAAACCGAACAGGTAAATGGTATATTCTTTATTTAAACCAATAGGGGATTTTTCTTTTAAAATGGCAGGATTAGTCGGTTCTGCACGGCCATCTAAATAACGTTGGCCCCACAAAAATACTAATAATCCAAACAGCATCCCTATACCGGCAAGACCAAAACCGTAGTTCCAGCCATAGGTTTCACCTACATAGCCCACTAATGCGGTAGAGAATAATGAACCTAGATTGATACCCATATAAAAGATTGAGAAACCACCATCACGGCGAGGATCATTCTTTCCGTATAACGCACCGACAATCGTGGAAATATTGGCTTTAAGAAAACCGACTCCAGTGATAATCAGGGCTAAAGCCAAAAAGAAGATATTGATATACAGATCATTTCTGACAACGGTATCGCCGTCCATAAAGGATGCCGGGCCATGGAATCCCATCAACCCGTGCCCTGCGACTAATAAAATCGCTCCATAGGTAACGGCTTTTCGGCTGCCTAAATAGCGATCAGCCATATATCCACCAATAATTGGCATCATATAAACTAACCCAGCGTAGGCGCCATAAATCATACTGGCTTCACCAGCGCTGTATAAATGGTATTTAACGAGATATAACACCAAAATGGTACGCATTCCGTAATAAGAAAAACGCTCCCACATTTCGGTTAAAAAGCAGATTGCGAGTCCGATGGGATGTCCCATCAAATTACGTTCTTGCGAACCTGCGTAGAGATCTTCAGTGGTCTCTGACATTTCTTACCCCTAATTCATTTGAATGACTTATTATAATAATAATTAATTTGTTCAAATTAGTTATAAAACTAAACCGAGCGGTTATACCGTTGCTAACAATGAAAAGCAAGAAATGAGGGATGTGATAACGGTTATATACGTCAAATGGCTAAGTCCAGCATTAAATATTATCGAAATCTGGGCAGGTATTTTCAGCTACCCATTAATGTTCACTGAAATAAAAGTGTAAATAACAATATATTGCTATTCTTTAAATGACTTAATTTTATCTGAAGTGATTTAAACTGTGAAAAAACAATAACAAATTAGATCAATTTACTAACACGAATAGACTGGTAAAGCGTGATATATCTTTGTTAACATCGCCACCCATAAATACAAATCATATTTCTTGTGCAAACACATGGAACACGTGAACTGCATGGTTTTATTTAGGCAGGAAAATGTCGCTAATCAGATACATAACTTACAACAGAAGATAGAATGAATTTTAAATATTTACCGACAAGTTTTGTATTAAATCGATTGGTTAGGCGACATAGATTTAAACGGATTTTATATTCAATAAGGAATTATAGTTAAGATGTTTGCTTACCTTGAGTTTACCCCCCTTTTTATGGCTTTCTTTGTAGCTGTTTTGTTGATCGTCGTGATGAATCCGGTCGCACATCAATGGGGACTAGTGGATCAACCAGGAATTCGAAAAAATCACAAAGGCATTATTCCACTTACAGGTGGGCTGGCAATGTTCTTTTCAATTCTAGTGTCTAGTTTCGCGACAGATGTCTGGTTACGTAACGACCCAATGTTTTTCACCGCAGCATCTTTCATTGTTTTATTAGGTATGCTGGATGATCGTTTTGAGTTAAGCCCCAAAGGAAGGCTTATTTGTCAGTTTGGTGTCGCGGCAATTATGGCTTGGAGTGCACAAAACTATGTTACCTCTTTAGGTAATATAATTGGTTTTGGGGATATTCATTTAGGAGTTTTCGGGTATTTCTTTACATTAGTGTGTGTCGTTGGTGTCATCAATGCCTTCAATATGATGGATGGTATAGATGGATTAGCGGGGGGCATGAGTCTAATTGTTCTGTTAGGTGTCGTTGTCTTATTATTATTGTCCAATAATGAAGCTGAAATAATGGGGCCTATGCTAGTCATTGCGGCCTTAGTTCCTTTCCTTGCGTTTAACCTGAGTATTAAAGGTTTTAAAGGTAATAAAATCTTTATGGGCGACTCGGGTAGCATGTTTATTGGCCTTACCATTGTATGGTTACTTGTAGAATATACACAGGGACAACACGAATCGATGCGTCCTATTACCGCTGTTTGGTTAGTTGGGCTTCCCCTGATGGATATGGCAGCCATAATGTATCGTCGTGCCAAAAAGGGAGAATCTGTATTACGACCAGATAAACAGCATTTGCACTATATTTTCATGCGGGCAGGATTGTCTTCAAAAGCCACTTTGATAGCGATATTGCTCATTGGCTGTGGTTATGCCTGCATTGGTATTATTGGCGAAATAGCACAGATTCCAGAGTATGTGATGTGCTGGTTGTTTATTGTAGGTATGTTTATTTATAGCTACATTATCCAAAATATATGGATGATATTGCGTCAATTACGCTTGATTAAGCGAAGTTTTAATTAATTAACATTCACTTAGTTATCTAATAATCTTACATAAACGACCTATTGGCGCGCAGTTTTTATATCTTCATTGCTGATGTATACTTCTGACTCATCATTGATAAATAAAACATATTTCTAATGGATAAAATGTTCTATAACTATAATTTTCAAATACCTGTATGAAATATCTCACCGTTTTTTCTCTACTTTGTTTGATATTGTCCGGCTGTGCCGGAAATGTGCATACACAAACTACTCAAAATAATGTGTTAGATAAGGCTCAAGGTGTTTCAGCCTATAAAACCTTACCTAGTGTTAATTGGGTGCAACTTGATAATGCCGACATTGGTACAAGCATGGTGATTGATAATAGTCATGTGCTATTAGGGAAAAAATATTTTTCTGCTAGTGGAGCAATTTGTCGACAGCTTAATTGGATGGCAGATGAAAGTGGTTCAATCCAAAATAAAACGGTATGTAAAAATAATAAAGAAAAACAGTGGTATTTGGTAAAACCAATTGTGGTGCCGCATGAAGAGTTCTATGAATTGGTGAACAAATGATGATGCAACGACCGACCTGTAGGTTTTTTCTGATAATTTTTCATATTATTTGTTTGGTTAGTTATATTCCTACAGCGCTTTCTCAAACAAATTTATCCGCGGAACAAATTGAACAAGCCAAACAAGCTGGTCAAAGTCAACGAGTTGATTTATCAAAGTATATGCAAACCGAAAATGGTCATATCGGAGAAGATAATAGTACTCCACCGCATAGAAAAACAGATAACTCTTATAGCCCATTGCCTTTTGGCTCCAACTTATTTGATAGCGGAATTGACTCAAGCCGCACCGATGGGTTGAATCCTGAGTATCTAATCGCGCCAGGAGATAAAATATCAGTTCAGCTATGGGGCACTGTAGAAATGGCTGATGTTTTCATTGTCGATAATCAAGGCAATATTTTTCTACCGCAGATTGGCCCAGTGCAGGTAATGGATGTTCCTGCCAAAGCAATCAATACCGTCGTTACTGAAAAAATACGGTCCGTTTATACTAATAACGTCAATATTTACGTTAATTTATTAACGGCAACTCCTATTAGTGTATATGTTTCAGGCCCAGTTGTTAGACCCGGTCAATATGCCGGTCTGTCTGCTGAATCTGTTCTTTACTATTTAAAACGGGCCGGAGGAATAGATCCAGAAACCGGCAGCTATAGAAAAGTTCAGGTTATACGTAATAATCAAACCGTGATGACTTACGATCTTTATGACTTTTTGCGTGAAGGTAAACTGGCTCCGTTTGCATTTAAAGATGACGATGTGATTTTAGTCGCTGAGCAAGGGCCTGTGGTGACGGTTGAAGGTGCAGCTCGATATCCATTTCAATTTGAATTAACTAAAAATCATTCAACAGGAAATGATCTTGTCTACTATGCTCGGCCGTTATCTAAAACCAGCCATGTTGCTATCAATGGTAATAGACTCAATGGGCCTATTTCTGTCTATGTGCCATTAAATGAGTTCCTGGAATTTCCTGTCGCTGATGGCGACGTTGTACTTTTTAATGACGACTTAAGACCTCAAGTAATTAGTGTACAGATTTCTGGAAGTTATGTTGGTCCTTCTTTTTACACAGTAAATAAAGATGTTCGCTTAAATGACCTGTTGAATCACATTGAGATAGACCCGGAATTAGCTGATATATCTTCCATTTACATCAAAAGAAAAAGTGTTATTGAACAACAGAAGCAGCTTTTGGAATTGTCACTACAACGTTTAGAACGAAGTGTATTCACAGCCCCTGCGGCATCTGATGGTGAGTCAAGAATTCGAGCTCAGGAAGCTCAGTTGGTGATGAAGTTTGTAGAAAGAGCCCGCAGTGTAAAACCTCTTGGAAAAGTCGTTTTATCGGCCGATGGACATATTGCGAATGTTAGATTGGAGCAAGGTGACGAAATTGTCATTCCATTAAAAACCGATTTAATTCAAGTTTCTGGAGAGGTGATGCTTCCTCAGGCGATTGTCTACAATACTGGCGCAACTATTTCTGATTATGTTGCATGGTCAGGTGGGTACAGTGAAAGAGCAAACAGTGACAGAATTGCTATTGTGCATGCTAATGGTTTGACGTCTTTTGTTGATTCAGGAGAGGGGGGCCATTGGTTTAGTAATGACGATAGTTATCAAATTAAGCCTGGCGATCAAATTTTAGTATTACCTAAAGTGGATACCAAGTTGCTACAAGCGGTTAAAGATATTACTCAAATTATTTACCAGATAGCTGTAGCAGCTAATGTTGCTATGAATTGATTGGTAAAGATAATCTTCTATGGCAACGGTTCAAAAAAGAAGTAAATGGAAAATTTGGTGCGATGTAATCTTTGCTCTATTTGCCCGGGAAATCCGTATCGGATTTAATGATAAGTTCGGTATAAGTTGGGCAGTACTGAATCCAGTTATTTTTATTTTATTACTTTCTTTTGCCAGAGGCCGACTTGATGGCGGTGAAACACACGGCATTCCTACCTTTGTGTTTATGTCCTATGGACTCATAATCATTCAAGTGTTTTTACAAACCTTTAATGCAGGCTCCAGTGCGATAAAAAAAAATAAGGCATTATTTGCTTTTAGGCAAGTACAGCCGATTAGTGCAGTGATTGCAGCGTGTTTTTTTGAAGTGTTAGTTAAAGTGTTTGTGGTATTAGGGCTAATGTTAGCCATGTATTTTCTGGACATTGAATTAAAAGCATCAGATCCCCTAAAAATAATGGTGTATGTTTTGTCTATTTGGCTTTTTGCCTTAGGCATGGGGATGATATTTGGCTTGGCTATTCTTTTTGTGCCGGAAGTTCAAAAAGTACAATCCTTGATTACCAGACCCTTGTTTTTTATCTCAGGGGTGTTTTTTTCATTACAGGATTTTCCACCCGATTATTGGCACGTACTTAATTGGAATCCAATATTACACGCTATTGAGCTAGCCCGTTTCGCAGCTTACCCAGAATATGGTGATGCTGGCGTAAGCATCGGTTATTTAATGGTTACTGTACTGACTACATTGTTTCTGTCTTTGATGGTGTATCAAATATCTTGGAAGCAGGCCATTAGCCGATGATATTATTGGATAATGTGACGAAGTGTTATCGCTCTCAGGTGGATAATTTGTATATTTTCAAAGATCTTAACTTTGAAATTCCACCTGAACACAATATTGCTATTTTAGGCGCAAATGGCGCCGGTAAATCTACTTTATTTCGCTTGATTGCGGGAAGTGAATATCCGAATAAAGGACGAATTATCACGGATAAAAGTATTTCCTGGCCTGTTGCATTGAGTACCGGTATTCACGCTCAAATGACCGGCCGTGAAAACACCCGTTTTATAGGGCGCGTAAATGGTGTCGCGGATTTAGCTGAATATGAAAGAAGAGTCGTTGAATTTGCCGAATTAGGCAAAAAATATGAATTACCAGTCGCCAATTATTCGAGTGGAATGCGTTCTCGATTGGCTTTTGCTTGTTCATTAAGCATAGATTTTGATGTGTATTTAATTGATGAAGTAACCGCTGTTGGTGATGCTAATTTTAAAAGAAAAGCTAAAAAAGCACTGCTAGATAAAAGCAAAGAAGCAAGCGTAATAATGATTAGTCATCAAATGAATGAATTGCGTCAATTTTGTGACAGCGCCATTGTTATTGATCAAGGCCAATTAACATTTTACAACGACCTTAATGAAGGTATAAAAAAATATGAGGCGTTATAAATATGACTCAATCATCACAGCATAGTTTAGAAAATGAATTGGCCGAATTTAAGGCTAGTCTTGAAAAAGGTCAATGGATGGATGCTGAATTTCTATTGACTAAAATTGAGGATATCAAAGAGAGTAATTTACCTTTGGCAATTCGATTGCTGCAACGAGTGAGAAACCTCAAACCAAGTGATGCTATTAATCAGCGTATAACATTGCTTAATCGGCAACTCAGAGCTAAAAAACCGGAATTGATGCAATCATCGTCATCTGAGAATGAGCCGGTTATAAAGTCTACACGTTCTATGGAATCGAATAACACCAGCCAAATTCCAGAACCTCAATTTTCGGTTAAACAATGGCAATACTGGCGACGATGGTTAATGAGACCCTTTATTGCATGCGTTATTATTCCTTTCTTATTATTTGCTCTATATCAGATTATTTGGGCTAGCTCTCGATATGAAAGTCATGCACAAATGATAATCCAGCAACCCAATGGTATGACGACCTTGGAGCCTAAATTAGCTCTGTTGTCCGGCTTTGCTGGGGGAATGAGTAGCGGTTCTGATACGCAATTGTTACAGGCCTTCATTTATTCAAATGATATGCTTGAGTTCCTCGAACAAAAACTTGAATTGAGTCAGCATTATGCCAGTAAAGACCACGATATCTTTAGTCGTTTATCATCATCTGCGAGTCTAGAAAAAAAGCTGGAATATTTTCAAAAACACGTACTCGTTGAGATAGATGACCAATCCTCCGTTTTTACGGTTAAGGCGCAGGGGTTTGAGCCCGAGTTTGCCCAGCAGTTAACTATTGCCATCACTGAACATGCTGAACAATATATTAATAAAATTGGGCATGATTTAGCTAAAGCTCAGTTAGCGTTTGCCCAACATGAACACGATCTGGTTATGAATAAGTTGCAGCAAGCCAAGAGTGCCTTGTTAAGCTTTCAGCAGCAATACAATTTATTGGATCCAGAGG
Organism: Neptunicella sp.; assembly: GCF_048268085.1. Lineage (NCBI taxonomy): Bacteria > Pseudomonadati > Pseudomonadota > Gammaproteobacteria > Alteromonadales > Alteromonadaceae > Neptunicella > Neptunicella sp. The sequence goes on from NZ_JBLWWF010000017.1 coordinate 74,575, forward strand.
CTGAAGGCATGGCCCTACAGCAAATCGCGTATGGTATAGAGAGTCAAATTGCGGCCAAGAAATCGGAGCTAAGGACTTTACGCAGTAGTATGAGTGAAACTGCTCCAATGGTAATGCAGACTAAAGAACAGTTACAAAGTTTACAGGAACAACTGGAACATGAACGTCAAAGGTTAACCCGCTTATCCAAAAGTTCAGATATTGAAAATAAGGGACAAGGTTTGGGGGTTAACGAAATTATTGCCAAATTTGGCGAGTACAAAATGAATCTCGAGTTTGCGATTGAAGCTTATGCCTCATCTCAGGTTTCTCTCGAAAAGTCGAGGATTGAAGCTTACCGACAATTGAAATATTTAGTCGTTGTGGAAGCACCGACATTACCAGAAGAAGCCAAATATCCTCGGGTAGGGTATAATTGCATGCTGTTTTTTGTGCTTATCAGTATGGTTTTTGGTATTGGTAAAATAATTTTGGCGACAATCGAAGAGCTTAAATAGCACTTTTGAAGAGTAATAGGAAATATCATTAATATGAGTAGAAAAGGTATTGTTTTGGCGGGTGGCTCAGGAACACGATTACACCCACTTACATCTGTCGTGAGTAAACAACTCATGCCCATCTATGACAAACCAATGATTTACTATCCTATTTCTACATTAATGTTGTCCGGGATCCGCGAAATATTAATCATTTCCACTCCGCTTGAGTTACCACGATTCAAGGAACTACTAGGCACGGGAGAAAGTTGGGGAGTTGAGTTTAGCTATGTCGCACAGCCCTCTCCAGATGGCCTAGCCCAGGCTTTTATTTTGGGTGAACAATTTATTGGCGACGATGCCTGTACATTAGTGTTAGGCGATAACATTTATTACGGCCATGATTTGCAAGTGTCTTTAGTTAACGCTGCTAAACAAACCCATGGTGCAACTGTTTTTGGTTACCATGTTAACGACCCGGAGCGATATGGTGTCGTTGACTTTGATCAAAATTGGAAAGCCTTGTCAATTGAAGAAAAGCCGCTTCAGCCAAAGTCAAATTATGCAGTAACAGGATTATATTTTTATGATAATCATGTTGTTGAAATGGCGAAACAAGTTAAGCCATCCGCTCGTGGCGAATTGGAAATTACCGACCTCAATAGCATGTACCTAGAGCAAGATAAATTGCATGTTGAGTTGATGGGAAGGGGATCAGCGTGGCTAGACACTGGCACCATTGATAGTTTGCTTGATGCTTCCAATTTTATTGCTGCGATAGAAAAGCGCCAAGGCCTAAAAATATGTTGCCCCGAAGAAATTGCGTTTCGAAAAGGTTATATCAATGCAAACCAGTTAGAACAATTGGCCACCCCATTAATTAAAAGCGGTTATGGAAAATATTTAATGAAACTGCTGCAAGATAGAGTGAAGTAAATGCAAGTTATTGATACTCCAATAGCCGATGTTAAAATTATTGAGCCGAAACTATTTGGTGATGAAAGAGGTTTTTTTCAGGAAACGTTTCGTGATGACTGGTTCCGTCAGCATTGTGCCGATGTCACTTTTGTACAAGATAATCATAGTAAATCAAAGCAAGGAATTTTAAGAGGGTTGCATTATCAGTTACAGCAAACCCAAGGTAAATTGGTGCGTGTGATAGAAGGTGAGGTGTTTGATGTTGCTGTGGATATGCGTCAACATTCGAGTACTTTTGGTCACTGGTTTGGCGTGTACTTATCGGCACAAAATCATCGTCAATTGTGGGTGCCGGCCGGTTTTGCTCATGGTTTTTATGTAACCAGTGAAACGGCCGAATTTGTTTACAAGTGCACTGATTACTATCATCCAGAATCAGAAGTAAGCATGTTATATAGCGATAATGATTTAGCTATACAATGGCCATTAATTAATAATAGTGAACCCTCACTTTCAGATAAAGACCGTCATGGTGTGTTGTTTCAGCATGCACCGACATTTAAATAAAGTGTTACTTAAATCATGATTATTGTAATTGGAAAAAGTGGCCAATTAGCTCTAGCTATCAGAAAAATCGCAGCAGATAGGGAAATCCTCTTTCTAGGTCGGCATGATATTGATATTACTACTATTGATAATATCGAATTAACACTCAAACATTTTCGTCCTGTGGCAATTATTAATGCCTCTGCATATACCGCGGTGGATAGGGCTGAAACGGATGCTGAACAAGCCTACTTGTTAAATGAAACTGCCGTAGCGAATTTAGCCCGGTATTGTGCTAAAAGGGCTATCCATTTTGTTCACGTTTCTACCGATTATGTTTTTGCGGGTAATAAAGGCAGCCCCTATCTGACTGACGATGACTATGGGCCTAAAAGTGTCTATGGTTCGAGTAAAATGGCCGGTGAAATAGCAATGTTAAAATATTGTCCGAACGCCTGTATTATCAGAACTAGCTGGGTGTATTCCAGTGAAGGGCAAAATTTCGTTAAAACAATGTTGCGTCTCATGCGAGAAAAGTCAGAGCTAGGTGTCATCGATGATCAAATCGGCTCACCAACATCGGCTAACGCCTTGGCAAAAGCTTGTCTTGTAGCGGCAGAGAAGAAAGTGGTTGGCATCCATCACTTTACTGATGCCGGAGTAGCCAGTTGGTATGATTTTGCAAACACAATTCAACAATTGGCGCACCAAAAAGGATTGTTATCCACGCTAATTCCCATTAATCCTATACCGACCCGCGCTTATCCGACACCGGCTCAACGACCCGCATATAGTGTACTGGATAAAAGTAGTTTAAAAGAAAGTTTTAATCTGCAACCCAAGCATTGGCAGAGTGAATTAACGATGGTATTAGACGAGTTGTGTCAAATTAAAACCGATTAGAATGAAAGGCATATAGAACCAATTGTTATCTATGTGCAGCATAAAAGGAATAATCACAGTATATGAAAAAAACGTTATTAGTGACTGGTGGTGCCGGTTTTATCGGAGCAAACTTTGTTCATTATTGGTTGAAATCTAATCCCGATGATTCAGTTATCGTACTTGATGCACTCACCTATGCAGGCAATATTGATAATCTGGCAAGTGTACAATCGCTGGCAAATTTCCATTTTGTGCACGGTGATATATGCGACACCGATCTGGTAGAAAAGTTATTGCATGAATATCAAATTAATACCATTGTGCATTTTGCTGCTGAATCCCATGTGGATCGCTCCATAACCGGTCCCGATGCGTTTATTGAAACCAATATTATGGGAACCTATAGCCTACTTAAAGCAAGCAAAAAGGTATGGATTGATTTGCCCAAAGAACAAGGCCGAGAATCCGTATCACATCGTTTTCATCATGTCAGCACGGATGAAGTTTATGGGACTTTGGGGCCAGATGATCCCGCTTTTAGAGAAGACACAGCATACGCTCCCAATTCCCCCTATTCAGCCAGCAAAGCGGCTAGTGACCATTTAGTGCGTGCTTATCATCATACTTATGGATTAGATGTCACTACCAGTAACTGTTCGAATAACTATGGTCCATACCACTTCCCTGAAAAATTGATTCCTTTGATTATTGCTAATGTGTTGCGTAACAAGCCCTTGCCTATATACGGGGATGGACAACAGATCCGCGACTGGTTGTATGTGGAAGATCATGCCCGTGGGATTGAGCTGGTTATTAATAAAGGACGTGTAGGTGAGAACTACAATATCGGTGGACATAATGAATGGGCCAATATCGATATTGTTAAACTGATTTGTGACAAGATGGATCAGGCCTTTGCCACGGATCCCCTGTTACAAAAACGTTTTCCACTGGCAAGCCAAGCAATAGCGGGGGAAAGCCAAAGCCTAATTTCCTATGTTACCGACCGTCCTGGTCATGATCGCCGTTATGCCATTGATGCAACTAAGACTAATCAAGAATTGGGCTATAAACCGTCTGAGTCTTTTGAAACCGGAATAGCTAAGACATTACAATGGTATTTAAGTAATGAGTCCTGGTGGAAGCCGTTGCTAATTAACTAGCGTATAGATACAAGCTGGCTATATAGAATGATAAAGAGATAAATTAATGACAGATAATGTATCTGCAAAGCATATCTATTTGTTAAGTGCATCAGATCGATTTAATTATGGGGATTTATTGTTTCCCATAGTTGCAAAACATGAATTGGCTAAATTAGACGATTATGTATTTCATAATGTAGCTACTGTCGATTCCAATCTGACCCAATATGGGGCTCTCCCAACAAATAGCTACAAAGTATTATTGAACTATAAAAAACTTCCTCCCAACGCTACCTTATTGGTGGCGGGAGGGCAGGTATTAAATGCCGATTGGTCACGATTATTGAGTTTTATTAAACCTTTTTACTTTTCGATCTATCAAAAGTATCAAGGGAAAAAGCTGGAAAAGCTTGCTAAATGGTTATTTGGTCGGAATCAGGTGTCCTTTCCATTTATGCCCTCAGCACCAGGGTTATTAGATAAAATGAAATTGATATATCATGCAGTTGGGGGAGGGATTCCCCGAAAAGCAAAATACCGTGAAGAAGTTAGCCGCAGCTTTAAACATGCTCAATATTTAAGTGTACGTGAATGCGATGCTCAACGTGTAATCAAAAATAATTTTGGTCTAAACGCAACACTAGTACCAGATTCTGTGATGGTATTAAGTGATCTGTATCCTAAAGCCTCTTTACCTCGTAGCCTTAATAAGCCATACGCCTGTGTGCAATTTGGGTTTCATAAGAGTCAAGGCAAGCTAGAAGTCGTATTAAATCAATTACGGAAAATTTATCGTCAGCAAGGATTGGCGATAGGGCTATTATCTATTGGAAATTGTGCAGGCCATGATGACGAAATGACGGTGCAATGGATCAAACAGAATGCTGATTTCCCTGTACATGTTTTGCCATGCCAAACCATTGACCAGATAACCAGTGCGATTGCTCATGCCGAGATTTATATAGGCACCAGTTTGCATGGAGTGATCGTATCGATGTCTTACGGTAATCCCTTTGTGGCAGTAAATAAGCAGGTTAAGAAAGTGGAGGCTTATACCAAGGCATGGGCTCCAGAGTACTTACAAGGGAGTATTGCATTCTTCCGCATAGCAGAGACGACCAAACAACGTTTGGCCGCTCATATTGGCTATCCAGATTTAATACAGCAGCAAAAACAAATGGTGCGGGAGTCATTCCAGCGGATCCATCAAATAGCCGCGAAATAAGCCCAAAGAGATAGTGAACTTGGGCTACTTTTTGACAATAAAGTTTTGTGTTAATTTCCGCTTTTCAGGTTCGTCAAAATTTTCGACCAGATAATTTTGTTCTACTTCCATCGTCATCGGTCTTTTGCCGCCTTTAACCGTTATTTCTAACGGGAAGGTCAGTGATAATGTTTTGAGTGCTTGTTTTTCTTGGTTATCAACAATAACAGGCGTGGTTTCAGCTTTAAGTTGCGGCTCACCAATACAGGTCATTTTAAGTAATGTTGAACCAGCATGTTGGCGATTTAATTCGGTTGTAATATCTGTTGCTAAAAATTGGGGGAAATCATTCCCACGTCCTATTAGCCCGATCATACTTTCGACTTCTTTGGCACAGTCAAACCCGGTAATTTCAGGCTTTGCTTGTTCAGTTGCAGGCAGAGTCTTAGCTGAGACAATCGGACTAAATAATCCAGATAATAAACAAAATATTATCGCTTTTTTCATTCTTAACCTCATTATTACTAGTAAATAGAGTAGTTTAGTATCGCTAACCTTTAGCAAAATTTATGTTCGTTAACAGCATCTGTTAAATGACGTTTAGTCAATCGCAATACTGGACTCCTGTGGGACAATGTCTACAGATAAATGGTCAATTCTGGCACGTTGCAACTCGTCGGTTAATTGTTCTGCCTCAGTAGGAGAATTAAGCACATAGGGTATAATCATTATCATCAATTCGGTTCTATCCTGAGCGTTGGTATCGGTACTGAATAATTTACCTAACAAGGGAATTTTGCCTAATAAAGGAACGCCTTGCTGCCCCTTACTGGTGGTTGATGAAATTAAACCGCCTAGTAAAACCGAGCCACCGTCTTTTAAAGTTACAGTGGTACTTAATTTTCGATTCAGAATAGTCGGAGAATCAATATTACTGGAAGACGTAGCGGCAGCTTCACTTAACTCTTGATTAATTTCAATATCCACAAAACCGGAAGCATGCACAGTTGGTTTTATATCTAGTAATATACCGGTTTTTCGATAGCTGACATTTTGGATTACCGGCGCATTCTCATTGGTGGTGCTTTGGCTATTAGAAGTGATAATCGGAATTTCATTACCCACGTCGATAGAGGCCTCACCACCACTTTTGACCATAATTCTGGGGCGAGAACGAATATTGGCTTTTTTATTCTCATAAAAGGCATTTAATACTGCACGGGTTCCTGATGCTGTTAAATCAACTGGGTTAGTTCCTTTAACGTTTAATCCACTCGCGCCAAGCCCTAAACCACCGATGGTGCTTAATGATAAATCAAACCTACCAAGTGTGGACTTGGCTAGCCACTCAAGTCCGGTGGCTTCATTATCATTTAATTGTACTTCTGCCAGAATAACTTCCACCATGACTGATGGCGCAGGTTTATCTAATTTCTTGATCACCGGTAGTACCTGTAACCAGTCTTTGCCACTACCACTAAATAGAATGGTATTGAGTTGTTCATCGACGGCGTAGCGTCCGTTGGCGTTATCGTTGTTAACGTATGAACTTTGTCTCTTTGTAGGTGATGATGTTTGGGAAGATGCGGAATTTGATGAATTAGAATCATTTGGCTGACTGGAGCTTTTAAAATTAGCTACCCCTAAACTGTTCAATACTTCTACAATATGAGTGGCTGGGGTGCTCTGCACTTGATAGCTAAACAGACCATTTTCCACACTGTTATGTTGTTTAGTTTCAAGCGTTTTTGCCCATTCGATAATGTGATTTAATACTTCATCTGATTTGGCAAATACAATCAATTGGCCGACCGATTCAAGCGGTAATAAACGGATTGCTGCATTTCCGTCGCCTTTTCTGACCGCATAACCTTCGGTTTTTAAAACCTGTTCTAAATTATCAGATAATTCAGTCACGTTACTTAAGCTGGGACGAATGATGCGGCTATGCATACCTTGCATGGTGGGTCTGTCTAATAACTCTGTAGCAGCGAGTGCTTGTTCAACAATACGTTGAGGTCCAACAAAAATTAACGCATTACGGGTTGGATCTTCCTTAATTTCAAGCTCTTTACTTGGAAACATCGGCGTTAACCACCCTCTCACCATTGGTGTAGTAACAGCAGTTAGCGGGTAGATGTAAAAAATAGGGCGGCTACTGGAGGGCACTTCAGGTAATGTTCTGCCACTAATTAGTAGTGGTGTTTCACCACTGGCAATCGCTTCAGAAAAATTGAACATTAATACATTATCTTTAAGTGAGGTGGCCACACCGTAAGATTTTAATGTTTGGGTGGCCAGGCTATATAAATCCTTCTGACTCACGGGTTGGGTGATACGCATAGTAATTAAATCCGGAGTACGCTGTACACTGGGTTCAACCACAAAGTTCAAACCAAGTTGATTGCCGAAAACTTCATTAATAAAAGCGCCTACCGGCATATTGTTAAAGGTCAAACGACTTACTATGGAATCCGGTAATATTGGTACTATTGCGTCTAAAGCTTTTTCCGAGGCCTCTTTCACCGTAATGGTCGGCGTTTTTAACACTTTCAGAACACTGTTTTGTTGTTGTTCACTGCCTTCAAAAATGGTGGATTCGTTTTCTTTAATGTCTTTGGGCGCGCGCATTGGAGTAGTAAATATCTCATTGTCATGCTTGGCGGCTTGATAAGCTGGTCCCCTGAAATTAGCGCACGATGAAAGAAGGCTAATAACACTAATGACGATTAACGAGCGGGGAACTAGCGCGATAGGATGTTTAATTGATTGCATATCGAGTTATTTTCCAGTTTTGGAAGAAGTTAAATTTTTATCATCGTTTGGTGAATTGCGAAACAATGATTGCTGATAAGTCTGATTGCTGTTGGTGTTTTTCCACATAACAGTGTCTGGAAGAATTGATTGAATAATCCAGCTGTCTAGCCAGCCATCACCTTCTGTTAATTGCACCGGAGTCTGTTGATTGGGGGTAATCAATAAAATAGAGCGTGGTTTATCGGCAACAATAGCAATAATAGTTGAATCAGAAATTTGCACCGGTTTATCTTCAATAACAACTTGGGGAGACTTTTGTTTACTTTGATATTGAGGTAACACTTGCAAAGCCGATTGCCAATCAATTTCGATTGGCTTGTCACTTAACAAGTCTGTGGTATTTTTTTCTTCCGAATTATATTGACCTGATTGGACATGAGTTACAATCGAAATAAGTACGATAAGTAGCACAACAGGGATGCAAACAAGCAGTATACGTCTATTCATTTCCGTCCCTTTTATACAGCATATCGACAACTAAATTGATAGAGTCAGATGTTTTTGGGGAGTACTGTAAGGAAGCAATGCGCCGATTTTTAGCACTTTGATCAAAATAACTTAAAAACTCGATAAAGTTGGACTCATTCAGTTGGCCAGAAATATCGACACGTACTGTCCAAAATGGATGTTGCCCCACTTTCAGCTCTTCAGAACCTAATAAATTAATTTGTTTACGCTTTATTAGTTTGCCAATGATTTTTTCTATATCAGTTAATGCTTTGGCTTCGGCAGTGCTTGATGATGAGACCGACGGAATATTTTTTATTGCTAATTGAAAATTTTCATTGGTTGCCGTTAGCTGTTGCTCGTCTAGTGGTTGTTTTGCTGTACTTTGCAAACGAGCCAGTAGATTGATTTGTTGCTTAACGTCGGCCTGCTGTAAGGATAAATCATCAATAAAATATTTTACTAATGACAGGGCTAGCATCCCCACAATAGCAACCACCATCCATTGTAGTCTGGGGTTACTTTGATACTCAGCAAAGGCTTGGCTTTGTTTGAAACGAGTTACCGAATTCACTTGATTTTAGCCTCGAGAACCCAAGTATTTTGGGCATTATGGGGACGAATATTAACTTGAGCTAATGCATTTAATTTTTCTAGTTTTCCGATTAAAGAGGTAATATCAACATCGGCAGAGACAAACTCAAGTTCAACGTTTTTATTTTGCCATGTAACTTGATTGACTTTCCATACCCCTTGCTCGTTTAAAACATTAACGATGATTCCAAAGCTTTCTGGAAAAAAACCTTGTTCTTGCTGCCAGGTATGCAGGGTTGATAGCGACATTTGTTGGTCGCGTAACTGGGTTTGTTTGGCTAACTTTTCGCCTAAGTCATCTGCTAGTAGAGTATTTTGTTGCTCAACATTATATTGCTGAATCTTTATGGTTAAATATCCCGCTCCGACCCAACATAAACCACAAAAAAATAAAAACAATGTAATGGTTAGCCAAGAAGCTGGCTTTTTGAGTTCCTTATCCAGTTTTCTTTCCATCGCCCATGGAGTGGATAACACTATATTTTGCTTATTGGTTAACTGATCTTTGTCTCCGTTAACGGAGTTAGCAATGCAATCGATTAAACAGCCATCTTTCCATTGTTGTTGATAAATATAGGTATCACTAGCAATAGTGTGTTGACCTTCAGGCAATGAGGTTTGTGCTGCCGTTTCAGGAATACCCGATAAAGGCTGGGGCGAAAACCAGGCGTGTAAGCCTTTTTTACTCAGGTAGGTGTAACGATCACCTTGACTAAAAGGTGATAGCGTCTGCGATTGTAAACTGGCCCATTTTTTTATTTCGGTATTTTTTAAATTTTTTGGGAAGGGTTTAAACACAAAAAAGGTCATCGACGTTCGATCAGTTTTGTGATCAGCTGGCCAAATCCATTGGTTTATTAATGTCAGGTAACGTTCAAATTGTTGCTTAATCTGTTCTGCCATAGACGACATCTATTTAAAATCACTTCTTTTTTTAATTTTCTGTGGTGTAATATAACCTATTAAATTTGATTATTTAATCGGTTCTTTTTAATTGTCTAAAAGTACGGCATAAATGATAACCAATGGGACATTGTACCAATTTGAATAGCCAGCTGCATATCGATTCGACATATCTTGATTCTCATTTACCGCAAATTTTATTTGCCGCTAACTTAATCTCAAAGGCGGACATTAGTTTGCTGCAAAAAACAGCTCAAGAGCTCCATTGTAGCGTTGCTGATGCCCTCGTCCGCATGGGATTGTGCGGTGAAGATAGTATCTATTCGGCAATGAGCCAAGCGATTGATTGGCCACTAGTGGACAAAATAGCACAATGTCCGGCCGCCCCAGAAGTTTTAAGTGCTTGTCAGACGTATGGTCTTAATGTCGATTGGTGCATTGAACGTAATCTCTACCTTGTTCAGTCAGACAGTCAATTGTCGGTATATGTTCTCAAAGCGACGGCTGCTTTTGAATTGGGGGTGGTGGCATCCTTAGCCCAACAGCAAAAAGTTGTTTGTCATTTAATTACCCCTGCAATGGCTGTGAGTATTGCTGATGATGTTAATCGGGAACGAGCCGTTTCTGAATTGTTTGGTCAGGTTAATACTGACATTGCTGCATTGGCAGAAGAGGCGCCAGTGGTCAATTTAGTCAATAGTATTGTCGAGCGAGCGGTTCAGGCCGAATCATCCGATATCCATATTGAGCCGGGCGCACAAAATATGGTGGTAAGGTTTCGTGTGGACGGTCGCATGAATGAGTTTATGCAGCAACCGATGGCACGATTCCCCGCAATTGCTTCACGGATAAAATTATTATCGCAGCTGGACATAGCTGAGCGAAGGTTGCCGCAAGACGGTCGTTTTAGTATACGAGCGGGTAATAAAGATTTTGATGTGCGGGTTTCTACAGCCCCGGATGTGCACGGTGAGTCTATCGTTATGCGTTTATTGCCGAAAAAACGCGATGAGTTGAGTATTGATGGCTTGGGATTTGAACCTGACCACCTTAAACTAATCCGTGAGTGGGGCAGTTTGAGTAATGGAATTGTTCTAGTTACAGGGCCAACGGGTTCGGGAAAATCAACCACGCTATATGGTTTATTGGCGGATATAAAAACCGGTCAGGAAAAAATAGTGACGGTTGAAGATCCGGTAGAATATCAGCTAGATGGTATAACCCAAGTTCAGGCCAGGCCCGAAATAGGCTATACCTTTGCCAAGGCTTTACGGACTTTCTTGCGTCAGGATCCAGATGTCATTATGGTGGGAGAAATTCGAGATAAAGAAACTGCCGATATAGCGGTACAGTCTTCTTTAACCGGTCACTTGGTACTATCTACCTTGCATACTAATGACGCTTGCTCGGTCTTTCCAAGGTTAGCCGATATTGGCGTGGAGCCTTATTTGGTAGCGGCGACTATTCAGGGCGTACAGGCGCAACGTCTGTTGCGAAAGTTATGCCCCAATTGCAGTGAACCTGCAGAAGCCCCCACATTTATCAGTAAAAATATGACAGGCGATTGGCGCAAACCGGTGGGGTGTCATGAATGTCAGGGACGAGGGTATCGAGGGCGTATCGGTGTTTATGAGTTGGTGCCCGTGTCAGCTGCAATGCGTGACTTGATCACACGACGGGCACCAGTATCAGAGATTCGTGAAATGTCGCGTTTGGCAGGCAATCGCTCTTTGCTCGATGATGGATTATTGAAGGCTGCAAAAGGAATAACCAGCGTTGATGAAGTATTGCGTGTTTGTAGTGTCGAAGAGAAAGAGTCGTGAAATTCAAGTATCAAGGAATTGAGCTGGCATCCAATCAACGGGTTGAAGGTGAAATTGAAGGGGTAAGTCGGCAGGAAGTAGTGCGCTTATTGATTGACATGCGCATTGAAGCAATTAATGTCGAACCGCATATTGAGCAGCAAAAACGCGGGCGTAAAGTCACCACATCTGATCTCGCTATTCCCCTTCAGGAACTGGCCACCCTCACTGAATCGGGGGTTTCTTTGGTCGATGCCGTTAAGGCGCTGGCGCAGAATAAAGAAAATCCGCTACTGGCTCGTGGCTTTTCTGCTATTGTCAGCCGTATAGAAGGAGGTGAGAGTTTTTCCAGCGCGATTAACGAGTCTTCTTTACCCTTTCCAATTTATGTTTCTCATTTAGTTCATGCAGGAGAGCTAAGTGGCCAATTATCTATGGCGTTGCTTAAAGCGTCAGAGCAACTTAATTATGAACAAGCCGTCAAAGGCGATATAAAAAGTGCGTTAACCTATCCCATTGTATTAATTGGGGCAGGTATCGCAGCCATGCTCATTATTTTCTTTGCCGTTGTGCCTAAATTTAGTCATTTACTTGATTCGGGCAAAGAATTACCCACGTTAGCCTACGCGGTATTAACCGCAGGGCGTTATGCGAATGAAGCGCCCTATACCATATTGGCGGTATTATCAGCGGTAGTGATTGCAATGGTGACTATCTTTACCAACCAAAAAGTTAAACGGATGGTAATGGACCTGGCGTTGGAATTACCGGTGATTGGCCCCTGGTTGGGGGAACAGGATGCTGCGCGTTGGGCATCATTGTGTTCTGCAATGTTATTAGCCCGGGTTAATCTGATTGCCGCATTGAAACTGGCGGCAGAATCTTGTGAGTTTACCCGCAGACAATTGCGTGCCAAAAACATGATTACCGATATTGAATCCGGGATGACATTTACTGAGGCGTTGACTCGATCGCGTCTGGTGCCAAACACGTCGCTTAATCTGGTTTCGGTTGGGGATAAAACTGGTCAGTTGGCGGAAATGCTTAACGCGGTTGCTGCCCTGCATGATGCATCGTGTAAAAGAAGGATGAAACAAGTACTGACATTAATGGAGCCGATTGCCATTTTAATTGTTGGTGTGTTGTTGGGGATCATGATTTTAGGTATCGTTCTAGCTATTACCGCTTCTACGGATATTGCTATTTAGCTGGTTTCTTGTCATCCGGTAGTGTTCATCATTCCGATGGTGTTCGTCATCCCGGCAGTCTTTTGAGCCGGGATCCAGTAGTAAGGGCATCAAATATTTAAGAATGGATTCCTGCCTTCGCAGGAATGACGGAAAGAGACATGGATTCCTGCCTTCGCAGGAATGACGGAAAGAACGGAATGTTGGTTTTCGTCATTAAGGTAGTCCTCGTCATTCCGTTAGTGTTTTTCTATCGTCATCCCGGTAGTGTTCGTCATTCCGGTAGTCTTTTGAGCCGGAACGGGATCCACTAGTTGATAAGTCAAAAGAATAAAGAATGGATTCCTGTTTTCACAGGAATGACAGAAAGAGACATGGATTCTCGCCTTCGCAGGAATGACAAGTATTTCGTCATCTCGATAGTGTTTTTATTGTCATCCCTATGGTGTTTTGAGCCGGAACGGAATCCAATAGGAGAAACATTGATATTTAATTTAAGTGTGGATTCCTGCCTTCGCAGGAATGACAGAAAGAGACATGGATTCCTGCTTTCGCAGGAATGACAAGTATTTCGTCTTCCCGATAGTGTTTTTTATTGTCATCCCGGTAGTGTTTTGAGCCGGGATCCAGATACAATGTGTAGCATTATTTTATTATCAGTAAAAATTTTGAGGGTATATGAAACAAATTCGCCAAGCTGGATTCACCATGATTGAACTACTCGTGGTGTTAGTTATTTTAGGCTTATTAGCAGGGTTAGTGGGGCCGCAATTTTTTGGCAAAGTGGATGCCTCTAAAGTGCGTACCGCAGAAACACAAATCAAAATGTTAAAAATGGCGATGCAAACGTATCGATTGGATATTGGTCGTTATCCTAATGCATTAGCCGATTTACGCTCAAAACCTTCTGATGCCGGCAATTATTGGCAGGGGCCTTATTTAGATGAAGCAATCCCTAAAGACCCGTGGGATCATGAGTACCAATATCGAATAGATAGTGCCGCTGACCAAGGCTTTTTGTTATACAGCCTGGGAGCCGATGGCGTAGAAGGCGGTGAAGAACTGAATGCTGATATAGGCTATGTACCGAATCGCTAAAAATCAAAATGGTTTCACCATGATCGAGCTACTTGTCACATTAGTCTTGATCGGGTTGATTTCAGCGATGGTGGCTCCCCAACTTGATTCATGGCTAGCATCGCGCCGAGCGGCCGCTATTCGAATGGAAATTAGCAGTCAATTTGCCATGTTACCATTAAAGGCCAATCGTTCTGGACAGGCAATCCTGATCGATAGTGCCAGTAAGTTAAACATAACTGATGCGCAGCTTACTTTCCCCCACCCTGTCATGATCAATGCTAATGGCTTTTGCCAAGGTGGACGTTTTCAATTGCAACAAGCAGATACATTGATGGACTTCGACGTGCTATCGCCTTTTTGTGAGGTAAGACGTGTTATCCAAAACTGAAGCCGGATTCTCACTAATAGAGGCAATAGTGGCATTGGTAATACTCGCCTTAGTGTTTACCTCCGTATGGGGGTGGTTTGCGACAGCTACCAATAGTACCCAGCGTATTGAGCAAGCCTTATCGTTGCCCGAGGTGTTTTCGCAGTTTGTGGTTAATATCGAACTGGAAGATTTAAAAACGCCTCAGTCCGGCATTTATCGTATTGGTCAGTATGATGTGGAGTGGCAAGCTACTGTTGATAAACGATCCGATCAGGAAGCGTATCGTCGTCAACCAGCCTGGATAGTCGCCTTGTTTGCAATAAAGGCGACTATTAAACAAAACGGTCAACTGGTGTCCGAGTTTCAAACTAAAACGCTAAAGCAATGGCGTGATCCAAACTATGTTGAAATGCCGGATTTTTAATGACCATCCCTTATCGAACGATCAAAAGTATCCCCGCTGCCCAAAAACAGGCAGGTTTTAGTTTAATTGAAATGTTGGTGGTGTTAGTTATTTTGGCGCTCACCACCTCGTTGATGACACAAGGCCTATCCACCACATGGAGTAATTTTTCTCGCCTCGGGGCCCGTGATTTACTCAATTCTTCGGCACAATTACCCTTAAGTTGGTTTTCACAAAGCCTGGCCGGTGCGGTGTTATATCATCCAGATGTGCCGTCGGTGATTGGGAGCGCTAACCGTTTTGAATACATCACCTTCATGGCGCCCGATGACGCAAAACATATTCCACAAAAAATAGTATGGCAATTGGTTTCAACAGACGGTGGTTGGCAATTAGCTTTTTCAAGCGAAAGCCATCCGCAATTATCTTATATAAAAGCCTTTTCGTCGTTACCCCGCTTTGAATATTGGGTGGATCAGCAATGGCAAACCGAATTTAAACCGGATGCTGGCCGATTACCTACTGCGGTAAGAATTGTTCAGCAAGATACGATAATGGTAGTCGCTAAAATAGCTCGACCGGAACAAGCCGATATCCCCGCCGAATTGCCCATCTTCGGCAAGTACGAGTTTTAGCTGAGCGCATACATGGTAACCGATAAATTCAATGGGGTAGGAGTGAAAAGTCGTGGAGCGGTCTTGATTGCGGTACTGATTATTTCGGTAGTGTTAGTTGTCTTGATGGGGGTCACTTCCAAATTAATGGATAGCCGTTTGCAATTAGCCTTGCACTCCAAACAAATGTATCGCGATAAAACAGCCGTTTACGCCAAAGCCAATGAGTTAAGTTATTTACTCGCCACACAACGCTTAACCGTGGCAGGAGTTAGCCAAGGTATTGCAAAGCAGAGTCTGGAACGTAATGACGATGGCTTATTTCTTAATCCTATTGCTGGAGATGAAATCCGTACCGATGGTTACCAATATAACGACGATACGGGCATGAAATACAGCATCCAAAATGAAAATGGTTTAATCCCGATTAATTCTTCAGGGCAGTATTGGTTAAAACGTTGGTTAAAAGCCCAAGGCTATAATATGGCTGAGCAAGCTAAATTTGCCGATATTCTGGCCGATTATGCCGATGCGGATGATTGGCGTCGGCCTGGCGGTGCCGAAAAAAGTGAATACAACGCAAAAAAACTATCGGAACCGGCTAATTTTTTACTACAAAATTGTAGCGAGTTACAGCAGTTGCTACTGTGGCAAGAGTTGTTAAAACAGCATCCTGAATATATGGGATACTGCAGTTTACGCCGTACCCCATCGATTAATATTAATGCTATTCCGATCCGATTATGGCAAATGATATGGCCACAATCGGCAACTCAACTTGCTCAGCGCAGAAAAAACAATAGCTGGTTTATTTATGCTGATGAAGTCAGTCAAATTGAGCCCTCGTTTATTAATGAGTCAGATGAAATGTATTCACCATTAGGGGGGAACACTTTTAAGCTCATCGTCAATCTGCATCAGCAAATCTATAACAGTAGAGTTACTATCGGCACTAATCTACATCCTCCGGTTGTTTTTAAAGCGAATGTGGACTTTAGTCACTGATAAAAAGCCAGCATAGATGAATTGGAGTATTTTTTAGTATACCTAAGTATGATTTTGCTGCTCAATAAATGGGCTAATTGTCTGAAAAAAGATATGTTTTTTTACTTTTAACGATTGTTTACGCCATCTAACTACTCTATAGTTGCGCCATCAAAATTGACGTGTTAAAACTTGCTTCGTCAAATTAGCGGATAAGTTCGTGTTAATTCTGATAAATTTGATTAAAAAAGTTGATTACTACAAACTAGTGTTGTAGCTTATTATAAGTCGTCTGGTGGTTAGTCACCAAGGACTTGGTGGCAAATTGCCATGATACAAAAAACTATAGTTACTCTTGCAGGAGACTGGAATGTTAAATAAAAAAATCTTAGCCGTAGCAATTGCTACTGGCTTTACAATGAACGCTTACGCAGTACAGGATTTAAATGCTAGTCCAGCTGATAAAGCCGTTGTTTTTGCTAAAGAGCTTATCACCGCAGGTTCTGATGTGGTTGTTACTAACGCGGGTAATATTTTAGATATTAAATCTAAAGTAGGTTTCTCTATTGCTGATGGTACTTCTAAATATGTGCGTATCGTTTTAACTAATGCCGTATTTGAAACCGCCGTTGTTGCAGGTGATTTGTCTTCAGCTACTAACGCTGATGCTGGTTTTGCTATTTCTCAAGGTGGTGCTAAAGGCGATAATTATGTGGTTATCGAGGTTTCCGCTACTAATGCTAATGATATTCAGCAAACTGATACTATCACTCTGGCTGTAGCTGATTTAAATATCTCGCAATCAGCGACTACAACTGTTGCTTATACTTTGCATGATTCAGCGGTAAATGCTGTTGCTGGTACTAATGCACTGGCTAGTTATTCAGGTGCAGTTGCCCAGGTTGCTAGTATTACATCTGGTACATTTGTTGATGCTAAAAATTCTGTTGCTACAGTAGATTCACAGTTTATTGCATTTGGTTTTGGTGCGTCTTCTGGGTCTGATGCCATTTCAGCTACTGTAGGTTTGGTAGGTGCAATCGATACTAGTAAATATCTAACTGGTACCGGATATAAAACAACTGGTGTTGCTGTTGCTGCTGCTGATTTAGTTACCCCAGCCCAAAATGTTACTTTTACAGGTGACTTTAGCTTCGGTACTTGGACTTTATTTGACAATGCTACATGTACTTCTAATGCAAATGATGTTCCTTTGACCGTTAATGCTGATGAAGATGGTACTGATGCAGAAGCGATTGCTGATGTAAATGCAGCTTCTTATTTGTGTGTTACTGTAAATGGTACCGATGCTATCGAAAAAGGCAGCTACAGTGTTTCTTTGGATACTGATGAGTTGACTGATACTATTGGTAAAATTTCTTATGACACTACGTCAATTGAAGTACCTTACCTGTCTACTTATACTGGCGTAAATCAGAAGTTCTTCTTGGTTAACAACGGTGCTTCTGATGCGGTTTATACTATTTCTTTCACAACTGAAGATGGTGTAACTGCAACTGATAAAGCTAAAGCCTCTGGTACTGTTCCAAAAGGCGAAATGTTAACGATTAAAGCAACTGATATTGTTACTCTGGCCGGTGCAACACGTACTGCCGCTACCATTGAAGTTGAAGCGAAGGATGAAGATATCTCTGCTGCAACTCAGACAGTTAACCTGTCTACTGGTGGAACTGATACTGTTGTTCTTAACGACTAATCTTTATTAGTTATATCTTAAAAAGCCTTCGCTAAGCGAAGGCTTTTTTGTATCCGCAATTTGTTAAAAATGAGTAGGAAAATGGGTTTATGAGTCGATTAATCCTTTTGGTCTTTTGGATTTCATTCGAGGCGTTGTGTGTACCGTTTGATCTGGAACAATCAAATCCATTGTTTTTTGCCAAAGAACCGCTATCACGACTTGATTTTACCGGAAGTGGTGGGGTTAAAATTTATAATGCGGGTGATGTTCTTAATCTTACTTTTACGGTCAATTTTTCTTTGTCACCTAGTTCAAAATACGTCAGACTCGACGTGGAAAATGGTGTTTTTAATCAGTCTTTTCCAACGTCAGGGTTGGCTGTTGATCCTAACTATACAACACAGTTATCAGCAGGAGGGGGACTGGGCGACAATTATATGATTGTCGAAGTGAAATCTCCAACCATGCTGAGTCGAGATACACGTTTAACACTGGAAAGTAATGCATTTATTATTAAGGATATTAGCAAGCCTTTAAGCGTTACCTATAGATTATATGAAACAGCTTCAGATGCGATATACGCGGGCCCTTATCTGACTGAGATTAAAACGGATATGGCTCAGGTTATTTCAGCACTGGGAGCTTCTTTTACTCAGTCATTTACACATCGGGTGGGTTTCAACAGTGATTTTTTGCGTTTTAATCCTACCCTTAGAACTCCCAATGTCTTTAGTTTAGGGGATGCATCGGCACAGTTAGCGTCAACCGGAAAATTTGTAGGTGAAAGATTGATTATTGATAATGTGTTACTCGCCTCTACCGCTTTACCCATTACTGACTTCAGAGAATTATTGGCTGGAGTGAACACTTCTAATCAGAGCGCAACTATCAGTGGTGATTTTTCATCGATTAAAGCATTTTTAAATGAAGATGATGATTGTGCTGGAGCACGTTACGAATTAGGCGAATATACATCTAAGAATGAATTTAACGTTAGCATTGATACGTTGGTCGATTATCCTGTTTTTTGTTTGTCTGCTGAGCGAAATGATGCTCCAATTAAACGGTCAAGCTATCAGTTGGATTTGGGGTTGGGGTTTGGAACCAGCGAATTAGCTGAATTGGTTTATGATGCCGCTACCATTGATCTGCCATATATCACCAATTATAACGGATATCGTCAGCGGATAATGTTAGTTAATCATACCGGTTACGAAGTTGCTTATACATCGAGATTCGTTACTGAACAGGCTGTCGGTGATAATTTTATTGTGGGAGACATGGCTAGTGGGGTTATTCCTGCGCGTACCACTTTGAAGTTAAATGCAGAGGATCTGGTCACTATCGGGGCTGGTGGCCCCTCTAGAATTAGTGCGCGAATATTTATTGATGCCAAAGCTAAAGACATTTCTGCTGCGGTACAAATATTGTCCCCCAGTAGTAGTGAGCCGCCAATTACGCAAGTGTTACAAGTAATAGAGTATTAAATGTAGTTCTTAGAGTGGCTAACAATAAATATTAGTGTTTTATTACCATTAAACTTTACGGGCTACTACAGAAAAAAATGTACGGTATTTGGGAAATAGTTTTAGAAATAGATTTCCCATTCTTCGTTTAAACTTGGAAGTCGACTGCCATTCCCCGCGATAAATGATTGTTTCAACCTTGAATCCAATACGGCCTAGAAAAGTAATAACTTCTACCGGTGAATACAGGCGTACATGACCCATATGCCCCAAATGTTGTAGCTTCATATATTCGTCATATAGATTGGGGGGCAGTTTGCTTTTGAATACAAAATTATACCAGCCTTTCCACGACATTAAATTTGGTGTTGATAGCATCAATAATCCGTTAGGAGCCAGTACTCGATGTACTTCTTTCAAGGTAAAGACGGGATTAATTCTTAGGTGTTCAAAAACTTCATTAAATACCGCTACATCAAAAGTATTATCTTCCAGAGGTAATTTAGTAATTTCAAAATCGATACGTTTTACCACTAAGTTATCTTTTTCGATGATTGATCTAAAACGGCCTGGCTTAAGATCTAGGCCCACAACATCATATTGCAGTCTTTTCAATGCGGTTGTAAGAATGAACGGTGCCGAACCGAACTCAAGGATTTTTGACTTTGGTTGAGCAAAGCGCTGAACATAATCTATGTCATAAGATAATCTTTTTTTCTGACCTTTGGCATATTTTCTGTACCAGTTTAAAAGTTTTTTGTCATTGGGTGTTATATCAGCGATCGCATCATCAAGACTCTTTATACTAGACGGTGTGACTTCCCAGTTCTCTGAAATTATTTGTTGCTTCAAGTTTATAACCTTAACTATTTTACTTTATCTTAGGATACGCATTTTGGTGCTTGAGTGCTATATCAAGATATGTCGCATTTAACAATTTTCATTATACATTCAAATGCTTTAGGGACGTCTAATTCTACATTTTCATTTGCTTTGGCAAAATGACTTAAACAATCAATATAGGTATTTTTAATACCAGAAATGGCATCAATCATAAAAAAATTAGTATTAATATTTTTGTTGGATAATGTGATTAATTGCACGTTATTTGAGTAAGAAAATAGTATTGAATGCAATGCGGAACCAATTGTTCCAACTATAAACTCTGCACTGTTTACTAGCTGTATTTGTTCAGCTAGTGACATTTTTTCTGGGTGGTGAATCGTGAATCCTGCTTTTTCTAGTAGTATTTCCAACTCTTTTTCATCTTTTACTATACGTTTTGATGAGTGCAAAGCACTTCTAGATAAATATACTTTGTTGGAATAGAGTTGTTTGCTTCGTTGTTTAGATAGGATGTTTTTAGCCATATTCCTGCATGTTATACCGTGTTGTGAATGAATACTTTTTCTAATGGTAAAACTGGATTCGGGTACAACGACTTGTTCAATTTTGACTTGTTTATTTAGAAATAGAAAATTTTCAGGTTTGCAAAAATTTAAATTGTTGATAAATATTCTTTGATATACAGGAATCGAGTTAAAGTTCTTATGTAATATTTGGGTTTGTTTAGGTGCATTGTTATGGAATATGATTGGTAAATTAGATTTTTCTAAATACCACAGTTTACTTATTTGTTCTGTAATAAAATGTCCATAATGATGGTAACCAAAAGAATTTATAAAGATTGCTTTTTGAATACCCTGTAAATTTTTCTTTAGGGGGATTTTGTTAGGGGGACTGCTGGCTTTTTCATTTTGTCCTCTAATAAGAATGGTTTCTTCTATAAGAGAACCGTTATTGTCATATAAAGCACAATAACGAGGGTCAAAAATGACATCATGATAATATTTTTCGGCCAAACTATCTAAAATCTCAAAATCAGCTCTTAAATCACTATCAAATTGAACAGACTCGTGCATTATTTTACCTACAAAATTTAACTGATAAGAGATATACATTATACCTGTTGCAGCTATGGTCCACTTTAGTTTTTGGAAATGTGTATATATGCCAAGTTAATAGAATAAATATTATAATTGGCTATAAATATCCATTTTAACTCAGATACAACTGTGCCTAAATACTCTGCCATTAAAGCCGATTATGATACGATTTCTAACACAGTTTTTTATTTTTTAGGATTTTCGTGCAACAAACAATACAATTAGTCACAGGGATCCCCCGCTCTGGTACCACACTCTGTTGCAAATTGTTAAATCAGCGGAGTGATGTTATTGCGCTACATGAGCCAATTAATCCATCATCATTTTCCAAATCCATTAGCCCAAATCAAGCGGTTGTTGAAATTCAACACCAAATAGAAGGTTTTAATCATGCGATTCAGCATGGTTTGCCTTTTAGTCATGGCGCTCAAGGTGGACTAGATATTGATAACCCGGTGGGAAATGAGCAACAACGTGGTATACGTCAAGTCGTGGCAAAACGGGGGAAAATCCAGTTAGCGCCTCGGTTAGCCAAAAGCTATCAGCTTGTTGTGAAGCAAAATGCGTTGTTTACAGCTCTGTTGCCGTTACTTTCGAAAAACTATCCTATTGTGTGCATAGTTCGAAATCCGGTGGATGTGTTGTTATCCTGGATGACAGTTGATCTCCCTGTTAATCGCGGTCATATCCCGGCAGGCGAGCGTTTTTCACCGGAGTTGCGTGAAATGCTACGAGGTAAAGATTGCTTGCAACGACAATTGACCATTTATCAATGGTTTATTAACCAGTTTAGCCAAAGTGGTTTGTCTATTGTACGTTATGAAGACGTGATCCACAGTAATGGAGCTGTACTGGATAAGGCGATTGGTTTGGCTGAAATACAACGAGATAGGTTAACGGCTAAAAAACGGCAGTTTGAATTATCTATTGTTGACAGGATTGAATCCGTTTTACCTCGGCTGTTTGCGATGGATTATGCAGGATTGTATTGTGTCGCAGATATTCAACTGGCGTTGGATATGGTTGTTGAGAATGGATTCCTGCTCCCCGATAAAAGCACTCGAGGATGAAGTTTTTTTGCAGGAATGACGGGAAAGGATGTGGATTCCCGTCCCCGATAAAAACACTCGAGGATAAACTTTCACGCAGGAATGACGGGAATAGAGTTCGTCATTCCGGTTGTCATTTGAGCCGGAACGGGATCCAGAGGTAGATGCGTTGATATTTAGAAATGGATTCCTGCCTTCGCAGGAATGACAGGAAGGGATGTGGATTCCTGCTTTCGCAGGAATGACGGGAAGGGATGTGGATTCCTGCTTTCGCAGGAATGACAGGAAGGGATGTGGATCCCTGCTTTCGCAGGAATGACGGGAAGGGATGTGGGGTCCTGCTTTCGCAGGAATGACGGGAATAGAGTTCGTCATCCCGGTAGTCTTTTGAGCCGGGATCTATATTTCCGAATATGCTTTATGTGCAATAATGTTAGGATTAACAGCATTATCTCAATAACGATTCTATTAATAACGATTATTCATGCCAGATAACCATTCACACAATTCTTCTTTATTTTATTTATGTACTGGCTTTCATCGTAGTGGTACTTCACTGGTTGCTCAGACGTTGGCTGACAATGGCATGCGTATGGGCAATGAGTTGATGGGAGCCAGCTTTAGCAATCCGTTGGGGCATGTTGAAGATCTGCCTGTTGTGCGTTTGCACGATAAAATATTTAGTATTAATGGCGTCGATTGGCGCTATCACGACCATGCTCCGCTGGTAAAGCCCAATTGGTTGTCGAATTATATAAATCGTTATTGTGTGGAAAAGCGTAATGATACCGATTTAAACGGTGTTAAGGATCCCAGAGCCGTATTTTTTCTTAAGGATTGGCATCATGCTCTTGGACCTGACTTACGTTGCATTTTTATCTACCGGCACTGGTCTACGGCCTGTCATTCGTTGTTTAAGCGGCACAGTCGTCATTTAATTAATAGTGTGCCTGCCATGGTTGCCAATAAACTTAATTTCAGTTTTTGGCAGCATCCTGACTTAGCCTTCGATATGTGGCGAACGAGCAATAAGCGCCTGCTGGAGTTTTATCATGCTCATCCAGATAAATGTTTGCTCATTTCACAACAAGCTTTTGTAGATAATAATTTGAGGGTGCAGCAATGTGCCAGCAAAATCGGTTTATCGGCTAATAACTTTATTTGCGAAAATTACCGACCCACATTAATGACTGAAAATGTACAACAATCGACGATCAATATGCTATCCACTGAGCAACGACAACAGTTGGATGATCTATGGTTTGAATTAGAACAAAATGCCGACGTTGCTTGTGGCAATGTACCCGAAATTGTGAAAGACAAATGGTTTCCCGCTCCCCGGCATTTTACTCACAAGAGTCGCCCGGAGAGAAGGCCGATAGTTCTAACACCGTTCAATTTAGCTGAATTAAGCTGGCAGGAATGTTTTGGTTTCTTAGTGCGTATACCCACTAATCGCACTGATCAACAGTTATTTGCGGCATTATTTAAACGACATTTCACTAGCGTCGAAAATTACCAGACTCTGGCACAAATTACCCACAAAGTAGGCGACTATCTTTCTACTAAATTGGCAAAGATGCGCGCCATGCAAGTGGATTGTCAGAGCTGGCGAATAGCTGATTGGCGACTTTTTACTGACGATGATCGCCAATGGATTACCAAAGACTCTACTGAATTGCCGCAGGGGAATCCGTTTTCGCTTAGACCTAAGACTGATTTAACCAAACGTGAGACAAAATTCACTTTTGATTTAGATAAAGACTGGTCTGTCTTTTTGGATCTATTACAGGATAAACCAAGGTCGGTGGTTGCAGATTGGTTAATCGGTGGACTGTTATATAAGGCATGCAATGATGCACAGGTATATCAGGCCATTGCCCATATTGCCATACAGCACAAATTGTATGCTATTGCCGAGTTTTCCGTGCTTTACGGCATGCGTTTGCAGCAAGATGCGATTAATACTATGACATTGGGGGATGTGTATCGGGCGACCGGTTTAATTGAGCCTGCGCGAGCTTGTTTTATGTTGGCTAACCGTTTTGAGCAAGATGAACCCGGCATTCTGGCAAGATTGGCTGATGTTTGCCTAACTGCCGGTGAATATGATGACGCTCGGATTTATCTAAAGCAGGCCGGTAATATTGAGCCAAATCACCCTGTTGTTGAGTTTTGCCAACAACGAATGACACCACATGTTTCCTCGGATCCGCAACAGGAAACAACATCTACTATGGATTTGTCGCCCATGTTGATGCCTGACAATGAGCACTATGAAAATGTTGTGAACTTAATGCGCACTGATTACTTGCAGGGTAAACAACGTGATCAGTTTTATCGACAAAATGCTTTTGTACAACGCCATAACCGGCAATGGTTAGGGGCCGGATTACAGCATTTAGCACCACGGTCACAAATTAATCTTTGTAGCCATATTTATTCCCACTGGCGTACCTTATTTAAACCAGCAGTATTAGCGACAGAGCTGGAACTGGCTTCACAACCTGCGCCTGAGCAAATTAACGTCGAAAAGGCGGCACATTTAAAATTAAAAACAGCAGTTACCCTGTTTGTAAATGATGTGTCTTTGTTATCAGAGTTGTTTTGCTTTATTGAAAACATCTCTGCTGCAGTTGATCTTTATTTATTTGTAGAGCCTGATAATTATATTAAATTGCAACAAGTACTTGAGCAAAGCTCAATCCAGTCTTTGCCTATTGTGACCACATCGAACCAACCGACAGAACAAATGCTTTTGCAAACTGAATTAGAGTTGGTTAATGGTTATCAGCTAGTTTGTCGTTTGACTACGTTATCGCTAGACGGAAATAAACCGTTGGCGAATTGGCGATTACAGTTGTTATTTTCATTATTAGGGACCCCAGAGCTTGTCGAAACTATTGTTGATAAGTTTGTACAAGAGCCCCAATTAGGTTTGGTTTGTGCGCCATACCATAAAGCCTGGGCGAATAAGCTGGCGGAGG
The DNA here is from genome assembly GCF_048268085.1 of Neptunicella sp. Taxonomy (NCBI): domain Bacteria; kingdom Pseudomonadati; phylum Pseudomonadota; class Gammaproteobacteria; order Alteromonadales; family Alteromonadaceae; genus Neptunicella; species Neptunicella sp. Next base: position 100,097 of record NZ_JBLWWF010000017.1, read on the forward strand.
AAATTCAACGTTGGCGTGTACATAGTGGTTTGGGGGATTCATTGGTTGAGTTATGGCCTGTAGTTGGTGGAATGTTTTGGTATCGTCCTGCTGCTTTAAGGACGTTTAGTGAGGCTGAGCATCAGCTTGAAGACGCGATGACGTGGCAATTACCCGTGAGTATTTATCAAAATGATTTTTATTGCCGGTTTAGTCATCGGTTAGATGATTAGTTTTGGCTGTACTAAATTGTTGATTTCGTTCTGTTCCGGTTTCCGGCTCAAAACATTACCGGGATGACGACAATTTTATTCCTGTCATTCCTGCGAAGGCAGGGATCCATACTTAAATATTGTGACATACCAACTAATGGCTCCCGGCTCAAAACACCACCGGGATGACGACAATTTTATTTC
>NZ_JBLWWF010000018.1:0-91729 GCF_048268085.1 Neptunicella sp.
GTCTTCTCCTTTTGGGTTTGAGCACCTTCAGCTTAGTCAAAATGACTGGGCTGAGGGAGGAGGCTCAATGAGTATCATGTTGCTAAGCCGGACTATTGTTGCGTAGTTTTGTAGACTAACAATTTTTAGTCGCTACGCCTGCTATTGTTTAGATTATCAGTTCACTGTTGGCCACACTAAATGACTATTCACCCTGCTAGGTAGGGGCAGCTAGCGGATAATATCCAAAGGAGGAAACTGCGGGAGTCTATCAGGGATGTGTCGTTGATGGGTTACTGACTTATTTATAAAATCAACCCTTTGTCTTCTAGATGTTTCTTTAGTTCCTCTGCGACTTTGCCAGCCGCTTCTTTTATTGGCTCTGCTGCATTTATGCATGCTGCAAACTTTAACAAGCCCGAGGAGTAGGCGAAATCTAATAATTCTTCATCGCTTTTTCCCTCCAGTATTTTATGATTATCGGACATATTGCGCAGCGCAATACATACATCAAGGTTGGCAGCCATAATAGTTTTGAGTAAATTATCAAAAGAGCTTTTAACTTCATCTGGTAACAGCATTGAATTTCGCATTTGTTGGAGTCCATATACTTTTTGATGGTATGTGGATCCAAAGACAAACTCTGAAACCCATTCGTTTAACAAACCATTTTGTAATGCCATTTTTTTGTAAGACGTATATTCCATGTCAGTGTTATCAGGAAAATGGGGGGACATTGGCAATCCTAGTCTATTGTTTTCACCGCGAATGATTCCTTTAAGTGCCTCTTTTACATTATTGTTTTCTGTTCCTCTTTTATTGAGTATATCAAGGCATATTAGGGCTTGGTCTCTTCGAATGTTGCTGTTGATTATCTCGAAGTAGTTTAATTTACTGATCAAGTCATTATTACTAACTCCTGATACCTCTCTGTATATTTTCAGAATCTCTTCTAACTTAACCTTGAATACTTCATTTCTTTCACTGCTAAAAATGCTCAACTTTGCTTGGCAGTATGTTTTGTAAGTAGCAAACAAGACTCCAGTGTAAAATATAACAGTCGCTATGTTTCTCATGTCACTAGTTGTATATGACATGATTAGGTTCCATATTTTTTCACACATAGTATTGATTTCCTTAATGCCCTTTAGGGCATGCAACAAAGCGGTAGCTTTTTTACCAAGCTTAAGGACAGTGGGCAAGTTAATCCGCGCTTGAGTTATTGATTTATTTAGTCCGCTTTGGGCTTGAACCAGTTGAGCAACCACGTCAGCTTGTGGTCTACTGAAAGCCCCAAAGTGTTAATTTTAGTTTAAAAGATGAAAGATATTAAATGGATATACCTCACGTAGACTTAGTAAAAGGTGTTATCGGTTGTCAGGCTGTTGAAGTTTTACGAGAGATGTTCGAAAGTCTCAAGAAAATCTGGGGTCAGAAAATCTGGGGTCAGAGTAAACTTAAAATCTGAATAAAATCTGGTAAAATCTGGGGTCAGAGTAAACTTTAACCATTGTAAAATCTGGGGTCAGAGTAAACTTTAACCATTGTGTTGTTTTATTTTAAGCCGCCCCCATTTTTGCAGACTTAATTCTTCGGCCTGTTAATTCTTCAATCTGCTGTTTAAATATATCGGTACCAATGGCCATTCCTTTGTTAGTCGCTTGACGTATATCTTTTAGCTGTGCTCCTTCAACGTGTGACTTAAACAACGTCCGATAACTTTCTAGTCTTACACTTTTACTTTTAGCTAATCGGTTGTACTGTTCATGAGGCTTACACAGTGCAGACTCTTTACCCAACCCATTGATTTGATAACTTGACCACTTATATTCCGCTGGGTCATTTACCATGCCCGCCCTTACCGGATTTAATCCAATATAACGATACAAGTGCAATAGGTGATCTTCAGCTTGAACTAAACAAGATTTATATCGCCCCTGCCACAACGTACCAGTACGTTTGTATTGGTAATTAAAATACCTTACATACTGCCTGCCGAGGGATTACATCATTTTACCTATGCCATTTTCACTACGTGAGGTGCACAGTAAATGAACATGGTTCGTCATCAACACCCAAGCATGAATGTCTACTTGGGATTTCTGAGCATAGTCTTTTAACCAATTCACATAGCGAGCAAAATCTTGCTCGCTACCAAAGCAGACTTGGCGATTATTGCCTCTTTGGATGATATGTTGCACCACACCAATAGGATTAACTCGTGGAAGACGGGCTATTTACATAACCTTTTAAACTCTACATTCACAAACTATACTTTAGTTCAAAAGTTTACTCTGACCCCAGATGTTTACATTCATGGCGTAGGTTCATCAGTGATGTTTGGCGATTGATCTGATCATCAAATGCCATGAATGTTCCGCAATTTTTAACTATCTTTATGATTTACCTATATTATTTGTGGGGATACTTCAGACTCTGACCCCAGATGTTTCTTTAGTTCAAAAGTTTACTCTGACCCCAGATGTTTCTCTGACTCCAGATATTCAGATATTTACTGATATGTGTTTTCTGCGTCGATATAGAGCAATAACAATACATCCGATGCCAAATAATGTTACAGCTGACGGCTCTGGAACAACGTTTGCGTCAGTATTGTCAAACAGCGTTGTAGATACAAAGCCTGAATTCAAAAAGCGGAAAGGTGCATTTATTCCGCTACAGTCATTATTGCAGATGCCTTCAACCGTAAAGCCAGTTGGGTAAGGTGCGATGTCTATAGTGCCTCCCGCATTAGTTAGTGGAGCCGCAAATCCTAATGCTAACTCAATAGAGCCTGTAATGGCGTCACCAGTGAGGGATATTAAAGTGGTTGCGTCACCTGGAGATGTCGTGTTCACAAAATTAAATGTATTCCCTTCTCTGATTGCATCTGGTGTGGTGATCAGATTGATATTCGAATAGAGATTTAAATCGGCGTCATACATAAAAGAACCACTTGCACTTCCTCCGGAGTTGAAATTTGCTTCTTGAAGATACCAAATGATTGGAGTAGCAATTGTTAGAGGAGAAATGACACTTAATAGTATGACTAACGAAAATAAGTTTCGGACTTTTCTTAAATTTAACTTCATGACGAGAATTCCATAGGTTGGTAACAGATATTAATAAAGGCGATAAATATTCAGCTCAAATTAATCTGTTTAATTACCTCCTATCAACGACAAAGAGAGCAACTATCAAGCCAATGATAATAAGTTATTATTTATCAATACGTTACTATATTATTAAGTAATATTTAAATTAAAAAGTGTAAAAAAAACTGACAAGTTAATAAAATCTGGAGTCAGCTCAAAATTAATAGTAATCGCTCATTTATGCTGTTCACCCTAGCAGGATAGTAAGGCCGCTTTTGGCACATTCCAGCCCAATTTTGACCCATCGTTTAAGTCGCTCGCTGTCAACGAGATGATTTTGGTAACCCAACTGTCTATTTCCCGCCAATTCACCCCAATCGTGGCTAATCTGCTCATTGATTAACCAATAACGCAGGATAAGTGCCTTACACTATTGTGACTTACTAGGGCGCTAGGGTATTCTTAGGGATTATTATTTATTCTTTAATCCGACCGTTTTGGAAACCTAATTAAGATGGAAAAACAGTACAGCCCCCAGCAAATCGAAAAAGCCGTTCAGCAACACTGGGAACAAAATAAGGTTTTCAAAGCCGTTGAAGATGCCAGTAAAGAAAAATACTACTGTCTGTCGATGTTTCCGTATCCCAGTGGCCGCTTGCACATGGGGCACGTGCGTAATTACACCATTGGTGATGTGATCAGTCGTTACCAGCGTATGCAGGGCAAAAATGTTATGCAGCCCATGGGTTGGGATGCGTTTGGCCTACCCGCTGAAAATGCCGCCATTGCCAATCATACCGCGCCAGCTAATTGGACTTATTCCAATATTGACTACATGAAAAACCAGTTGAAATCGCTGGGTTTTGGTTATGACTGGGATCGCGAAGTTACTACCTGCAAGAAAGATTACTACCGTTGGGAGCAATGGTTTTTCACCCGTCTGTTTGAAAAAGGACTGGTATATAAAAAGAATTCCACCGTCAACTGGGATCCCGTCGATCACACCGTATTGGCCAATGAACAGGTTATCGATGGCCGTGGTTGGCGTTCAGGTGCATTGGTGGAGCAAAAAGAAATTCCCCAATGGTTTATTAAAATTACCGACTACGCAGAAGAACTGCTATCCGAATTAGATAACCTGCAAGAATGGCCTGAACAAGTCGTGGCCATGCAGAAAAACTGGATTGGCCGCTCCGAAGGGGTCGATATGACCTTTAGTTTGGCCAACAGTGACCAGACGTTTGATATTTATACTACCCGCCCGGACACGTTAATGGGCGTCACTTATGTGGCGTTAGCGGCACAGCATCCGTTGGCTTTGCAAGCGGCTAAAAATAATCCTGAGCTGGCCGCCTTTATTGATGAATGTAAAAACACCAAGGTCGCCGAAGCAGAACTGGCTACCATGGAGAAAAAAGGTTGTGCCACCGGTTTGACCGCCATCCATCCTTTAACCGGTGAAACCGTACCGGTGTGGGTCGCGAACTTTGTACTGATGAATTATGGCTCTGGTGCCGTAATGGCGGTGCCAGGACATGATCAACGCGACTGGGAATTTGCGACTAAATATGGCCTTGAGATTAAACAGGTGATTGCCCCAACTGATGGCGGTGAATGCGATCTGACTCAGGCAGCTTACACCGAAAAAGGTCAGTTAATTAACTCGGACGAATTTGACGGACTGGAATTCGACGCAGCATTTAACGCTATCTGCGCCAAGTTGATGGCTGAAGGAAAAGGCAAAAAATCGGTAAATTATCGATTGCGCGACTGGGGTGTTTCGCGCCAGCGTTACTGGGGCTCCCCTATTCCCATGTTGAATCTGGACAATGGTGAATCGGTGCCGGTTCCTGCTGAGCAACTCCCGGTAGAATTACCCGAAGATGTGGTAATGGACGGGGTTATTTCTCCTATTAAAGCGGATCCTGAATGGGCCAAAACCACTTTTAACGGTCAACCTGCCCTGCGCGAAACGGATACCTTTGACACCTTTATGGAATCAAGCTGGTATTACGCCCGTTATTGCTCAGCGCAAAATGATCAGGCCATGCTTGATCCGGCGCAAGCCAATTACTGGTTGCCGGTTGATCAGTATGTGGGCGGGATTGAACACGCTATTTTGCACCTGCTCTATTCCCGTTTCTTCCACAAGTTATTACGTGATGAAGGACTGGTTAGCAGCAACGAGCCATTTAAACGCCTGTTGTGTCAAGGCATGGTGTTAGCCGATTCTTACTATCGCACTGACGAGTCGGGCAAGACCACTTGGTATTCCCCTGCTGATGTAGCAGTAGAAAAAGATGATAAAGGCCGTGTTACCAAAGCGATTTTAACCACTGATGGTTTGGAAGTGACCCATGGCGGCATGACCAAAATGTCTAAATCGAAGAACAACGGTATCGATCCACAAAAAGTAATCGATCAGTATGGTGCCGACACGATCCGCTTGTTTACCATGTTTGCCGCGCCACCAGAACAAACGCTGGAATGGATTGATTCAGGAGTTGAAGGAGCTAATCGCTTTATCAAGCGTTTCTGGAAATTAGTTCAGGGCCATATTGCCTTAGGCGAGACTCAACCACTGGACGTTAATGCACTTTCTGCCGATCAAAAGGCCGTCCGTCGCGAAGTACATAAAACCATCGCCAAAGTCAGTGATGATATTGGTCGTCGCCAAACCTTTAATACGGCAATAGCAGCGGTGATGGAATTATTAAACCATTTACAAAAGGCCCCACAGGAAAACGAACAAGATAAAGCCTTAATGCGTGAAGCTGTCACCGCGCTTGTTCAATTGCTGACCCCCGTTACCCCCCATGTTTGTCATGTATTGTGGCAGGACTTGGGCCACAACACCGATGTGGAATTGTCCGGATGGCCGGAAGCCGACCCCGCTGCATTAGTAGAAGATGAAAAATTGGTAGTGGTGCAAGTTAACGGAAAATTGCGTGCTAAGATTACCGTCGCTGCCGATGCCTCAGCGGAGGCCGTACAACAACAAGCCTTGGCTGAAGAAAATGTACAGCAATTTACCGACGGTAAAACCATCCGTAAAGTTATCTACGTACCGGGTAAACTGGTTAATATTGTGGCCAATTAAATGACTGACTTTCGTGTTTTGTTGCTCGCCGTTTGCCTCACCCTTAGCGGGTGTGGCTTTAAGCTACGCGGTACTAATACGTTGCCTGCCGGTTTACATACCATTCAATTACAGTCGAGCAGTCAATACGATCCTTTATATCGGGCGGTTAAAACACAATTGGAAAATCATCAAGTCAAGGTCACCGATCCACAAGACCCGAGCTTGCCGATTATTAAATTGGTTAAAGATAATCTGGAACGTCGATTATTGTCTTTGTTTGCGACCGGTCAGGTTGCTGAGTACGAATTGGTTTATACCGTCACTTATATGTTGCTATTGCCCGATGCCGAACAAGGTGAATTAATCGAGTTCGATATTGTCAGGGAATATCAAGACGATCCCAATGCGGTACTGGCTAAATCCAGAGAGCTTGAACTGGTGTTAAATGAAATGCGCCAACAGGCAGCGGACAAAATATTACGTCAGTTAGCCAATCGCAGCCTGCAAAATACGGCTGGTTAATGCAAGTTTATCCCAACCGTTTTGCAGAACACCTAAATGGGCAGCTAAAGCCTTTTTACCTAATTTTTGGCGATGAACCGCAACAAAAAATCGAAGCGATTGAACAATTACGTCACGCTGCACGTCAGCAAGGCTTTGATGAACGTCAATCACTGCAAGTCGATAGTCAGTTTCAATGGCATAGCCTGATTGAAGCCAGTCAATCCATGTCGCTGTTTTCCAGCCGCCAAATGATTGAACTGGAATTGCCTAGCGGCAAACCCGGTACTGAAGGCAGCAAAACCCTGGTCACGGTGGCTGAACATACCAATCCCGATACGATAATAGTATTGCATGGCGATAAAATTGGCCGTGATGTGCAAAACAGTAAATGGTTTAAAACCTTGGATAAACAAGGGGTTTATGTTCCTTGTTATCCGGTTGAAGGACGCCAGTTACAACAATGGATAGCCAATCGATTGCGTCTGCGGCAAATCCATACCAGTGCCGAAGCCATCGCCCTGCTAGCCGAGCATTGTGAAGGTAATTTACTCGCCGCCCAGCAGGAAATAGATAAGTTACCGTTACTGTTTCCGGACGGACAAATCGACTTTAAACAACTACAACAGGCTATTGGCGATCACGCCCGTTTCAATGTGTTTCAGTTGGTTGATGTGTTGTTATCCGGTGATATTAACAAAACCATCAAAATGCTGTATCGCCTGGAAAGTGAAGGCATTGAGCCGGTCGTGGTCCTATGGGCGCTAACCCGTGAATGGCAAACCTTGTATGAGCTTAAATTTGCCCAACAGCAAGGACAGAGTCTTTCCCAGTTATACAAAACCATGCGCATTTGGCAAAGTCGCCAATCACTTTATTCCGCAGCATTACAGCGTTTATCGTTATCAGATATAGAGTTAATGCAACCCAAATTGGCGGCACTGGATCAAGGTTTAAAACAAAGTGCCATTGCCCGCCCGTTTGTCGAACTGAGTCATTTATGCCTGCTATTTATGCCCATGCCATTAGCCCAAATTCAGCTGGATTATTAACCATGTTGGACAGGCAATAATGCAAGTTGACTACCAATGATTGGCATATTTGGCGGTACTTTTGATCCCATTCACAAAGGTCATTTGCAGCCGGTAGAACAGGCTGCTCGACAACTCGCCATGCAACAAGTGCATGTTCTGCCTTGTCATATTCCTCCCCATCGTCAAACACCTGCGGTGAATGCGGCACATCGCCTACGCATGGTTCAGCTGGCTTGCCAGCAATATCCCCAGTTTATTGCCGATGATCGGGAATTAAATCGGACGACGCCTTCTTACTCGTTTGATACCTTGACTGAATTTCGTCAACAATATCCCCAGCAGCCGTTGGGTTTTATTATGGGGATGGATGCTTTTAATCATTTCGATAGCTGGCATCGGTGGCAGGATATTGTTGGTTTGAGTCACTTAATTGTTTGTCAGCGTCCCGGCTATAAAATGCAACTTAACTCAAATCTGGATGCACTGGTTACGCAGCATGGCAATCAGGATGTGGATGCGTTACATCGCCGTCCTAGCGGTGTGATTTATTTTGCCAAGGTAGCGCTTATCGATATATCAGCCACCGAAATTCGCCAACAACTTTATTTAGGCCAATCAGCCAACCACATGTTGTATGACAATGTAGCTGAATATATCCGCCAACAAGGGTTATACAGTCATGGTGTGTAATTACCAGATCGTGATAAACTTACCTCTGTATTGTTTATTAAACCTGTCTAAAGGATAAATCTGTTGGATAACGCACAACTGACCCAGTTTGTCATAGAAAAAATTGAAGATCTAAAAGCACGCGACATCGTACAACTCGATGTCACCAACAAATCGACCGTTACCGATTGTATGATTGTTTGCTCCGGTAACTCTAAGCGTCATGTTGTTTCCATCGCAGAAAATGTTATTACCGAGGCCAAACAGGCTGGTGAAGCCCCGCTTGGCGTAGAAGGTCAAGATACCGGCGAATGGGTTTTAGTGGATATGGGAAATGTGGTACTGCATGTCATGCAAGATGACACCCGCGATTTCTACCAACTTGAAAAACTATGGGGCTAATCGCCCCTGTTTAACTTAACATCATGCGTATTCAAATCATTGCAGTGGGCAGTAAAATGCCCAGTTGGGTTGAACAAGGCTATCAGGAATACGCTCGTCGCCTGAATGCCGATGTTGTGTTGCAACTAACCGAAATTCCTGCCGGAAAACGAGGTAAAAACGCTGACATCACCCGTATATTGCATAAAGAAGGACAGCAAATGCTGGCGGCAATCCCCAAAGGGAACCGTGTCGTCACCCTGGAAGTGACCGGCAAACCGTGGACCACTCCCACATTAGCTAAAAATATGGCCGATTGGTTAATGGATGGCCGGGATGTCAGCCTGTTAATTGGTGGCCCGGAAGGCCTAGCCCCGGAATGTATCGCTATCGCGGAACAAAAGTGGTCATTGTCGGCTCTAACCCTTCCACATCCACTAGTCAGAATTGTGCTGGCAGAAAGTTTGTATCGGGGTTGGTCATTAAATAATAATCACCCCTATCACAGAGAATAGGTTGTCATTGGTGGCGTCAAAAAGAATAACAATAAGAGACCACACCGCAGAAGCGAATTTATTTGCCCGGCGTTCCGTCATCGCATTACTGATTATCTTTATTGCCTTAGGCGTATTAATCAGTAATTTATATTATCTGCAAGTTACCCGCTTTGAAGATTACCAAACCCGTTCAAACGGTAACCGTATTAAAGTCCTTCCGGTGGCGCCCAATCGCGGTTTGATCTATGACCGTAACGGTGAACTGCTGGCCGATAACAAACCCGTGTTTCGTCTTGAAGTCGTCCCTGAGCAAAGTGCCGATCTGCAAAAGGTAGTCAGTGAATTAACCACCTTATTAAATATTGACGATGATGATATCGAAAGCTTTCAAAAAGATCTGAAAGGACAACGACGCTTTAAGCCTGTCGCCTTGATTAATAATATGACACAAGAGCAAGTCGCATTATTTTCCGTCAACCAGTTTAAATATCCGGGTATCAGTGTCGAAGCACGTTTGAAGCGTTACTATCCCTATGGTGATACGCTGACTCACGCATTAGGTTATGTGGCCAAAATTAATAAACGAGACTTACAAAAACTCGCTGAATCCGGTCAGGATGCCAACTATGCGGCGACTTATGATATTGGTAAGCAAGGCGTTGAAAAATTTCATGAAACCCTGTTACATGGTGAAGTGGGTTATCAGGAAGTAGAAGTTAACAGTCAGGGACGAATTATTCGCACCTTGAAATTCCAGCCGCCCGTTCCCGGTACCGATATTATTCTGAATATCGATGTAAAAATGCAGCAAGTCGCCCAACAAGCGTTGGGAGAAAATAGTGGTTCAGTGGTCGTGATTGATCCCCGTGATGGCGGTGTATTAGCGCTATACAGTAATCCCAGTTACGACCCTAACCTGTTTGTACATGGAATCAGCAGTAAAGATTATAACCGCCTGCTTAATGATCCTAATCGGCCTTTAATAAATCGCGCCACACAAGGTCAATACCCGCCCGCTTCAACAGTAAAACCCATGTTAGCCTTAGCCGGATTAAATGAAGGCGTGATTACCGATACCAGTCGGGTTTATGATCCGGGCAGTTATCAGCTAAAAAATGGTCCCCGTACCTGGCGTGACTGGCTGCCTTGGGGACATGGCTGGGTCAATGTGACCAAGGCGATTGAAGTCTCTTGCGATACGTTTTTTTACGATCTGGCGTACAAACTGGGCATAGACCGGATTAGTGAAGCGATGAATAAATTTGGTTTTGGTGAATATACTGGCATCGATTTATACGAAGAATCCGATGCGAATATGCCAAGCCGAGGCTGGAAACGGGCACGTTATAATAAGCCTTGGTATATCGGTGATACTATCCCGGTGGGAATTGGTCAGGGTTACTGGACTGCAACGCCACTGCAATTGACGCTCTCGGTGACAACCATGGTCGATCATGGTCACTCCTATGTCCCACAGATCATTCGGGGCTATAAAAATGATGACGATGATGCGATGTACCCCCCTAAAGAAAATATGCCATTTCTGGTTAAAGATGATAAATACTGGGACACCGTACTCGATGCCATGTATGGCGTAGTGAATCGGGTGGGTGGAACTGGCTACAAGGCCTTTGCCAAAACCCATTATGTTTCTGCCGGTAAAACCGGTACCGCCCAGTTGATTGGCATCGCAGAAGATGAAAAATACGATGCTGAGAAAATCGCAGCCCATTTACGTGATAACGCCATGTATATTGGTTTTGCCCCCTATCAGAATCCCGAATTAGCCCTGACCATTGTGGTGGAAAATGCCGGTCATGGTGGTTCACAAGCGGCACCGGTAGCCCGTGCGGTAATGGATTATTATTTCCCCAAACCAGAAGACGAGACGGATAATGCTACGCAACACTCTCAATCCAGATAAGCGCTCTACGCTAGGACGGCTGCATATTGACGGTCTGTTATTAACTGGCCTGGTAATTTTAATGACCGTCGGGTTATTCGTGATTTATTCGGCCGGTGGACAAGATATCGAGCTTATCTATCGTCAACTTATTCGCCTTGGCTTTGCCTTGTTGGTCATGTTTGCCTTGGCACAAATTCCGCCCATGGCCTATCGACGGGTATCCATTTATTTTTATCTGATCGGTATTGCCATGTTGGTAGCAGTATTGGTGATTGGTACCATTGGTAAAGGCGCACAACGCTGGCTGGATTTAGGCTTTATGCGTTTTCAACCATCTGAAATAATGAAACTTGCCGTGCCAATGATGGTGGCCTGGTATATTAGCCGTTATAACCTCCCGCCTAAACTGCGACATGTATTTATCGCTTTTGTACTGGTGACTATTCCTACTCTGTTAATTGCTAAACAGCCTGACTTGGGCACCTCATTACTGATTGCCAGTTCCGGTATTTTTGTGATTTTTTTAGCCGGCATGAGCTGGAAAATTATCGCCACGTTAGTTGCAATGGGTTCAGCATTTGCGCCCATCATGTGGTTTTTCCTGATGCAGGATTATCAGAAACAGCGGGTACTGACCTTCCTGCATCCTGAAAGTGATCCACTCAATACCGGCTACCATATTATTCAATCACAAATTGCGATTGGTTCTGGTGGATTGCAAGGCAAAGGCTGGCTGCACGGCACCCAATCACAGCTTGAGTTTTTACCCGAACGTCACACCGACTTTATTTTTTCGGTATTCAGTGAAGAATTCGGATTAGTCGGTATTATGCTGCTACTGACCATTTACTTATTTATTATTGTGCGTGGCATGATTATCGCCATGCGCGCCCAGGACGCTTACAGCAAGTTATTGGCCGGTAGTATCACCTTGACCTTTTTTGTCTATGTGTTCGTTAATATGGGCATGGTATCCGGGATTTTACCCGTAGTGGGTGTTCCGCTGCCGCTAGTCAGTTATGGTGGAACATCGATGGTAACCTTGTTGGCCGGTTTTGGTATTTTAATGGCGATTGGCACGCAAAAACGCTTACTATCCAGAGAGTAAACAGGATCACAATTACACTATGCAACCAGCATTAAAATATGGGTTTATTGGCTTGCTATTGTTCACCGCAGCGCAATCATTAGCTAATCCAACCCCGGCAGAAAAAACAGCCACGTCTGAACAACAGGCGTTTATCACCAAGATGGTTACCTCGCATCAATTTGATGCCGACAAACTCGCCTCCTTATTGCAACGGGCCAACAAACAACAAGGTATTATTGATAAGATAAAACGCCCCTGGGAAGCCAAACCCTGGTATCAATATGCACCGTTATTTTTAACCGATAAACGACGTGATGCGGGTGTCGAATTCTGGCAAAAACATGCCAGTATCTTGCAACAGGCTGAACAACAAACTGGCGTCCCCGCCGAAATCATAGTGGCTATCATTGGCGTAGAAACCAATTTTGGTACCCATTTAGGTCAATATTCGGTGCTGGACTCACTATACACCTTGGGATTTTATTATCCGGCTCGAAGCCGCTTTTTTCGCTCTGAACTAGAACAGTTTTTATTGTTATGCCGCGAAGAAAAATTTGACCCCACACAAATTAAAGGCTCCTATGCGGGCGCCATGGGTTGGGGACAATTTATTGCATCCAGTTACCGCCATTACGCGCTGGATTTTGATCAGGACAATATTCGTGATTTATTCAATAACCCTGCCGATGCGATTGGAAGCGTGGCTAATTACTTTCGCAAAAATGGCTGGCAGCGCAATCAACCAGTAGCTTTTAAAGCCAACTTGGCGAACAATGATATTGGCGCTTTATTATCAAACTCGTTAAAACCCAAGCACCAATGGCAACAATTACGTCAACAAGGTATTAGTGTCGAGCAAGATTTAGCGCCAGATAGCAAGGTAAAGCTGCTGGAATTTGAGTTGGATAAAGGCCATGAATATTGGGTGGGACTCAACAACTTTTATACCATTACCCGCTATAATCACAGCCCACTTTACGCCATGGCTGTTTATCAATTAAGTCAGCAAATTAAACAACAGAGACAAAAGCAGATATGAAATTAGGCCTGCTACTGTTATTGGTAACCATTATGGCTGGCTGTGCCAGTAATTACGGTCGCTATTATCAGCGTAATGATTCTGCGCCTCATTCACTGCCGGATAACATTTCCCTGTCTGATGCGGTTCCTCGCTACGAGGCGCATTATCCAGCCAGTTTGCGTCAATACAGTGTTTTAGGTAAAACCTATACCCCAATGAATAGTGAGCAAGCCAAGCGCTATTCTGCCACTGGACAAGCCTCATGGTACGGGCAAAAGTTTCACGGCCATTTAACCGCCAATGGTGAAACTTATGATATGTATCAAATGTCTGCAGCACATAAAACTTTGCCATTACCCAGCTATGCGCGGATCACGAATTTAGCCAATAACAAACAAGTCATTGTACGCATTAATGACAGAGGCCCCTTTCACGGTCACCGCTTGCTTGATATGTCCTATGCGGCGGCTAAGAAACTGGATATGCTCAAGCATGGCGTAGCGGATATTCGGCTAGATGTTATCACTGTCGATCAACAGGGTAATATGCTGGTGGCAGGTAAACCGCTTGCCTCTAAAACCACTAATAAAAATGATAAAGCCTTATATATTCAGGTTGCGGCGCTACAAGACAGTAAACGAATTAATCAAATTGCCAAAGGGCTGACCCAATTGTATCAAGTGGCAGCACAAACCCCGACAGAAAATGGTTTATTTCGATTGCGTCTTGGCCCATTAACTGATGAAAAATCAGCCAATGATTTGCTCCAACGTTTGAAAAAAGAAGGCTATCCAAACGCATTTACGTTGTACGCTCCGGAATAAATCCACATTAAAACCAAACTTTTTGCCAAAGCAGTAGTCTTATTGAAAAAAATCGCTCACTAAGCCTCATATTTATAGTTAAAAATGATATATTGTGGCGCGTTCAAACTATCTCATTCACCAATTCACATATGGAAGAATAATGCTCAAAATAAAACCTCTTCTCGCTAAATTCATTGTGCCAGCGATTTTGCTTGTTACCAGTATTCACTCACAAGCAGTGATTATTCCGCCTTCTCCTACTATTAACGCAAAGGGTTATATTTTACTTGATGCAACTACGGGTACCGTAATTGCAGAACAAAATGCTGATATTCAGTTAGCTCCTGCCAGCTTAACCAAGATGATGACTAGCTATATCATTGGTGACGAAATTAAAAACGGCCGCATCAAAGGCACTGATTTAGTCACCATATCTGAAAATGCCTGGGCAAAAAACTTCCCCGATTCATCAAAAATGTTTATTGAGGTAGGCTCAAAAATACCGGTTAACATGCTTAATCAAGGCATTATTGTGCAATCAGGTAATGATGCTTGTGTGGCGATGGCCGAGCACATTGCAGGCAGTGAAAGTGCATTTGCCGATATGATGAATGCGTATGCCGAAAAACTAGGCATGTCAGCGAGTCATTTTGTCAACAGCCATGGCCTGGATGATCCTGATCACTATACAACGCCGCGCGATATGTCCACATTAGCCCGTCATTTAGTCGCAGACTTACCAAACGAATATAAAATTTATAGCGAGAAAGAATTTACCTACAACGACATTAAGCAATATAACCGCAATAGCCTGTTATGGGATAAAAGTCTGAATGTAGACGGTATCAAAACCGGCCATACGTCTGGTGCAGGCTACAGTCTGGTGTCATCAGCCTCTCAAGGTGATATGCGTTTAATTGCAGTCGTTATGGGCACCGAAAGTGAACGGGCACGTAAGATTGAAAATAAAAAGTTGCTAAAATACGGCTTCCGTTACTACGAAACCATTGTGCCTTATGCCGCAGGTGAAAGCTTTGTATCACAACGTATCTACATGGGTGATAAAGATATCGTCGATTTGGGTATTATGAACGATACACCGATTACCATTCCTCGTGGTCAGCGCAAAAACCTGAAAGCCAACTTCAAACTGGATAAAAAACTTGAAGCACCAATTGCTAAAGGTGAAGTGGTGGGTACATTGCATTTACAACTGGAAGGTGAAGAAATTGCCGAATATCCGCTGGTAGCATTGCAAGAAGTTCAGGAAGGCGGTTTCTTCTCACGTATCATGGATTACATAAAACTCCAGCTTGGCTTGGGTGAATAACCCATTTACGCCACTCGTCATTAAACAATAAAAGAGCCAATTGGCTCTTTTATTGTTTTAGCCCCTGTATCAGGGCACTTGTTAAAAGTTCGTTATATGCTGCTATTCCAGCCTTACAGCTGTCATTCAGCTAAACTCGTTTAAGCATACAATTTAGCTAAATTACCAGTTATAATCCGCGCCTGAATTTAACTGATGGAGAATTGCAATTGGATACCCATTTTGACCAACTATTGGAATTCCCTTGCTTCCAGACATTCAAAGTGATGGGCGTTGCCCATGAAAGGTTGCCCGATGATGTCATTGGTTGCTTACAAACTCATGCGCCTGGCGACTATAATCCGACCATAAAACCCAGTCCCAAGGGCAACTACCACTCTGTATCCGTTAGTGTACGAGTCACCAGTAAAGAGCATATGGAACTGATTTATACTGAGCTGGCCGGCCTTGAGTTGGTTCGGGTTGTACTGTGATCAATAAACGCTTTTGACTACTCAATCGATAAACCAGCACATTATTGTTCGCCAGTTAGGCCAGCAAGACTATTTACCTATCTGGCAGGCCATGCAACGCTTTACCGATCAGCGTGATGAATCCAGCCCGGATGAAATCTGGTTAGTAGAGCATCATCCCGTATTTACTCAGGGTCAGGCGGGTAAGGAAGAGCATCTGTTAGCACCGGGAGATATTCCGGTGGTTAAAGTGGATCGTGGCGGTCAGGTGACCTACCACGGCCATGGTCAGCAAATGCTGTATGTATTATTAAATATAAAACGCCGAAAATTAGGGGTGCGTCAACTCGTTACCGAGTTGGAAAATAGTATCGTGAATTTACTCCATCCCTATCAAATAGAGGCTTATCCCAAAGCGGATGCGCCTGGTGTTTATGTCGGTGAGCAGAAAATCTGTTCGATTGGACTCAGGATCCGCAAAGGCTGCTCATTTCATGGATTAGCTCTGAATGTTAATATGGATCTAAGCCCATTTTTACGGATCAACCCTTGTGGATATGCGGGATTAAGTATGACAGACTGCCGCACCCAAGGTGGACCACAAACGATGCAAGAAGCATCGGATAAACTGGTTCAACAATTCTGTCAGCAGTTATCCATTACGCAAATTGATTTTCGGGAAGGATTTGATGAGTAAAGTACGTGTACAAGCCGGTGAAAAACTTCGTGATGAACGAAAAGTAGAGCATATACCTGTCACTATCGTTCCCACTGAACGAGAGCAGATGCTGCGCAAACCGGAATGGATAAAAATCAAATTGCCGGCACAAACAGAGCGCATCGATCATATCAAGGCTACGTTACGTAAAAACAAACTGCATTCGGTTTGTGAAGAAGCCTCCTGCCCTAATCTGGCTGAATGTTTCAACCATGGCACCGCGACCTTTATGATTCTTGGTGATATCTGTACCCGACGTTGCCCATTTTGTGATGTCGCCCACGGGAAACCTCTTCCCCCCAGTGCAGAAGAACCAGAGAAGCTGGCCAAAACCATTGCAGAAATGCGTCTTAAATATGTGGTTATAACCTCTGTGGATCGGGATGATCTGCGCGACGGTGGCGCACAACACTTTGTGGATTGTATCAATGCTATTCGTGAGCATAGTCCAGCGACTAAAATTGAAGTATTAGTGCCTGATTTTCGCGGTCGAATGGACAGAGCATTAGAAATCTTCAAGCAGGGTGTGCCGGATGTGTTTAACCATAATCTGGAAACGATCCCGAGTTTGTACCGTGAATGTCGTCCCGGCGCGAACTACAAGTGGTCATTGGAATTACTGCAAAAATTCAAGCAGCAACATCCCGACATTCCCACCAAATCAGGCTTAATGATGGGTATGGGTGAAAACAAGGAAGAAATGTTGCAAGTATTAAAAGACTTACGCGAGCACGACGTGGATATGTTGACCTTAGGCCAATATCTACAACCTAGCCGCCATCATTATCCGGTAAAACGTTATGTTCATCCTGACGAGTTTGATGAACTTAGAGTACAAGCTGAACAATTAGGCTTTACTCACGCCGCCTGTGGTCCGTTAGTCCGCTCCAGCTATCATGCTGATAAACAAGCCGCTGGCGAAGAAGTAAAATAAATCGAGATCGTCTCTATGCCGGATAATTCAATCCAACAACAGGTTATCCGGCAAGTTGAAGAGTGCTATTTACAGGCCGAACAACAACTTGGCCAATCATTTCCTCGTCCGGTTGTGCGTTTTAATCAGCGCGGAAAAATCGCTGGCTCTGCACGACTACAATTAAATGAGTTGCGGTTTAATCCGGTACTTTTAGCGGATAACACCCCCCATTTTATCCACCACGTCATCCCCCACGAAATTTGCCACCTGTTGGCATATCATCTGTACGGCAAAGTGCGTCCCCATGGTGAACAGTGGCAAGGATTAATGCGCAACATTTACCGGTTAGCCCCTAAAACACGCCATAATATGGATGTGAGTAAAGTACAGGGCAAAGTATTCAACTACCGCTGCCAGTGCCAGCAACACCAGTTGTCGATAAGGCGCCACAATAAAGTATTAGCAGGAATACAATATCAATGTCGTCGCTGTGGACAGCCATTATCACAACAGGTTATTTGAAAAATCCTGATAACGCTGCCACCAATATTGCTGCAAGGCTTTATCACCATTACTTTGTGCTGCGTTAGCCAAATTAATATAAGCGGGTAACATCTGGCTGGGTTCAGCTAACTGCTGCTGCCACAATGTTAAGTAAAGAGGAGGTATCACTCCCTGATCGTAAAACTCCATAAAGGTAAAATCTTCAATCGGTTTATACGCTTGATACTCACTATTATCACAGGTTCTGGCCAGCGCTAGTTGTGATTTATCCATATCGCCCCAGCGCTTTGGCAACGTTAAAGGCTGGCTGTTTTTCTCTATTAATAAATTTGGAATGGTTTTACCCATCGCACAAAATTGCTTTGCCAAGTGACGGGATAAGGGGTATTCATCCACAAAACCGGCGAAATGTGCCAGTTCGTGGATAAAGACTTGATAACTGTCTTGCCTGTCCAGATACATGATGCCATTTTTTACATTGGCTTTTCCCTGACGGGCAAAAATGACTAAATGACTAAACCTTTCCCCCTGTAAGCGCACAGCTAACTGGTTTTCATCACACCCTAACCGCTGGGTTCCTAACCAGTTATCCGCGCAATCAAGCTGCTTATTGGTAAACATCTTAATCTTGCCCAAACAAATCGGTAGCGCGTTAAAATGACTATCTTGATGATATTTTTGCTTAAATTTGTGCGCTTGAAGCAAACTATCCAGTGATGTAGCTATCAACATAATATCCTGCTGACAGTGATTGCTATTAGTTGTTTGAGAATACATCACGTTACGCTGTTGGAACGCGTTTAAATAAGCATCTGCTTTAACCGATCCCAGACGCTTCGCTTGAAGAAGATAAAATTTGAATTGCGGTTGATCCCCCTGCTGCCATTTTTGCTCGGCCAATAACAAGGCGCTATCAGCATTGCTCTGTGCAGCCTTAGTTAACCAGGCTAATGCTTGCTGGGGATCCGATTGATGCAATTGTTGATACAACGCCTGTTGAGCAATTGATAATCCATTATTAGCCGCTTCAACTAACCAGAATTGACTAGCATCAGGATCCGTTTGCAACTGGGCCAATAGATATTGTGCATTCGCATCGTTCGCTTTAGCCGCGATAGTTAACCAGTAAACAGAATTGGATTGAGATAATGCCGATAGAGCTAGCCGGGTCTGCTGTTGCGTACCAACGGGGAGCAATAATGCCCAGCTCGTATAGCGTTCTGGCTGTTGTTGCGCATTGTGTAACAATATCCTTGGCTCACGACTGCTGTCGTATTGTAAGCCTGTTACAAAAAATAGTGTCAGCAGCAGCCAAAGGTGAGCCATGGACAATTCCCTCACGGGATTAACCACTAATCTGTTGTTACATCATCATAGGTTCGTTCACGCATTAAATTAAGCTCAAGACGCGCATAACGATGTTCAACAAAATCATAGACATTGGTACTTAAGGCCAATTTAAAATAGTTGGAGGCAATACCATTTTGTCCTTTGCCCATATGATACTTACCCAGATAAAAATATGCCTCACACAGTTTATCGGTTAGTTGCTTCTGGTTGGTTACCCCTAGCATTAACGTCGATAATAATTGTGATTCATTAATATCGCCGAGATAGAAATCAACCAACATGGTTGCCCAATTCTGTTCGTCTAACCGCTCTCGGCTCGCACGCAGATGTTGCATGGCACTGTCGGCATTCAACTCTTTTTCAGCAATATAGGTCCACAATGCACGGTAAGGATCGGTTTTATCTTTACTGAAAAAGTTATCCAGATCCTGTACTGCCAATTCGGGACGCCCACCGTAATACAGCGCAATGCCACGATTTAAAAAGGCATAATCATGATCGGGATCAATATCCAAAGTGGCATCAAATTCATCATAAGCCTGTATAAACTCCATCTGCTGGGTGTAATGAATGCCCAGGAAATTATGCGCTTCGGCCATATTCGGGTTAAGACTCAATGCCCGATTAAAATCATACTGAGCCATGCCTGACAGCCCAACACTGTCATATAACACGCCACGCTGATATAAAAATTCAGCCTTTTGGTTGTCCGGCACTTTAACCTGTTCCAGAATATCTGTCAGACGAGCCAAGGCCATTTGACTGCGCAGATTAACCGGAGCGGGCTCGGCCAGAACCAGATTTCCCATTTGCCCCGATTCCTGTTGTTTAGCTTGTCCGTGCATCATTGATGAGCAGCCCTGAATGCCGACCACTAAACTCAAAACTAGCAATAAATTACGCATTATCATTAACCAATATACCCAGAAAAAATGTCAATCGAAAAAGACCAGAGCGCTACTATAACCAATCATTTAACGCGGATCACTTAAAGACGACAGAATTACACAGATAACTAACATTTATTTAATAAACGGGATAGTTTGGAGCTGCAATTAAACCTGATGAATGGAAAATATTGATGCACAAAAAAGGCGCTTTACGCGCCTTTAATACTATTTGCTCCTTGTATGGCCTGAGCAGCCAAATCGGTAATTCGCTGCCATTCACCATTTTGTACCGCGTCGTCCGGGGCTAACCATGAGCCACCGACACAACGAATATTAGGCTGAGCCAAATAATCCAGATAATTTTTTGGACCGATACCACCGGTTGGGCAGAAAGTCACATCCGGGAAAGGACCGCCAATAGACTGAATGGCTTTTAATCCACCTGATGCTTCAGCCGGAAAGAATTTAAAATGATCGTAGCCTTTATCAAGCCCGTTCATTAATTCTGAAATCGAAGATACCCCGGGAATTAACGCAATTGGCGATTCATTCCCCGCATCCAACAGCTCGCTAGTCAACCCGGGACTAATGGCAAACATCGCTCCGGCATCGATAACTTGCTGAAGCTGTTTTTTGTTGGTAACCGTGCCGGCACCAATAATGGCATCGGGTACTTCATCGGCAATTTTACGAATCGCTTCAAGTGCCACCGGAGTGCGTAAGGTCACCTCTAAAACAGAAATTCCACCGGCAATTAACGCTTTAGCCAGGGGTACTGCGTGTTCTAATTCACGGATCACTATGACCGGTACTACCGGTCCTTTGGCAAACAAATCTGCCACGGATAGGGTCCAATTTTTCGTCATGATACTTCCTTCATATTCTGCTCAAGGTACGCAGCTGCGCCCATCAAGCCATGATCTGGCTCAACAATGAGATAAACGGGTATATTCTGTACATAATGTTTAAGACGGCCTTTATCTTCAAAACGCTGTCTAAATTCACTGTGACACACGAAATCCACAAAACGCTGGGCGATACCACCGGCAATATAAACCCCACCGAAAGTGCCCATATTCAGCGCCAAGTTGCCGGCAAAACTGCCCATCACCCGGCAAAATTGCTGCAAGGCTTCAACACACACAGCGCAACTACCATCAAGTGCCCGATTGGTCACTTCCGCGGGCGAACTGCAAGCGTCTGGTACGACGGCATTTTTCTCAGCTAATGCTTGATAAATCTGCAGTAAACCGGGCCCTGAAATCAGCTGTTCTGCTGACACATGGCCATGGTGTTTACGTAAAAATTGCCATATATATAAATCGTTATCATCGATAGGGGCAAAATCAACATGGCCCCCTTCGCCCGGCATGGCTTTCCAGCCTTCGGTAATAGGAATCAGGTGCCCTACTCCCAAACCTGTACCGGCACCAAAAACCGCCATGGTGCCGTTTTCGACAGGTTCACCACCGCCAATTTTGACTTTTTGTTGTTCACTCAGAACCGGTAATGACATCGAGATCGCTGTGTAATCATTGATAACCATAAGGTTCTGCAACCCCAAATTCTGTCGGGTTTGCTCAATAGAAAACTCCCAATAATGGTTAGTCATTTTGACTTTATCACCACTTACTGGACAAGCAATGGCGATACAACCGGCAACAAAATCATGCTCAGGTAGTGAATCGCAATAGAGTTTGATCACATCGGCAATCGTGGCAAAATCATTGCACAGATACTTTTTTATATCCGCTAACTGCCCTTTTACTTCACGAGCAAGACGAATGTTAGTTCCGCCTACATCCGCAACAAATCTTGCCGTCATCCCACTTGCTCCTGAGTCCCAAACAATGAGCAGGCTCCTTGCTCGGCACCCGTCAATTCACTGCGCATACCGGCAAACATTTCACGTCCCATGCCAACTAAATGATGGTCGATAGACGCCAACACGTTTTCACGTTGAGTTAATTCTTCTTCATCGACTAATAATTGCAGCGTGCCATTAGCGGCATCCAGCTCAATCATGTCGCCATCCTTAACTTTGGCTAACAACCCACCATTATAGGCTTCGGGGGTGACATGGATCGCTGCTGGCACTTTACCTGATGCACCAGACATACGGCCATCAGTCACTAGTGCGACATTAAATCCACGATCCTGTAACACGCCAAGTGGCGGCGTTAATCGATGTAGTTCAGGCATACCAATGGCTTTAGGCCCCTGAAAGCGCACCACGACGATACAATCTTTATTCAACTCACCAGCATTAAATGCTTTATCTAAATCAAATTGATCTTCAAACACCACCGCTGGGGCAACAATTTTAGTTTTATTAGCGCGCAAAGCTGAGGTTTTCATTACCGCGCGACCTAAATTACCTTGTAACAAGGCTAATCCGCCATCTGGCTTAAATGGTGCGGCACACGTAGCGATAACCTCTGGATCAAGAGATTTTTCAGCGCCATCGCGCCATTGCAGTTCACCGTCAACTAATACCGGCTCTTTGGTATATTGCTCTAAGCCTTTACCACAGATGGTATTAACATCATTATGTAATAATCCGGCACCTAACAACTCTTTAAACAGCAACGCCATACCACCGGCGGCAACAAAATGGTTAATATCGGCCGAACCATTTGGATAAATATGCGTTAACAACGGCACCACTTTGGATATTTCAGAAAAATCATCCCAGTTGATGGTGTAACCGGCTGCTTTGGCTACCGCCACTAAATGCATTGTATGGTTGGTTGACCCGCCGGTAGCGAGCAACGCCACCAAACCATTAACGATAGCTTTGGCATCAACAATATGCCCGATTGGCATGTAGTTACCGCCCAAATCAGTCAAACGGGTAACTTGTTTGGCCGCGGCTTTGGTTAACGCTTCCCGCAATGGCGTACCGGGATTAACAAAAGAGGAGCCGGGTAGATGTAACCCCATGACTTCAACTACCAACTGATTACTGTTGGCAGTACCATAAAAGGTACAAGTGCCTGCCGCATGATAAGAACTGGATTCGGCTTCGAGTAATTCTTCACGCGTCGCTTTGCCTTCAACATAGGCTTGACGAACACGGGCTTTTTCTTTGTTGGGAATACCTGATGGCATCGGGCCGGCAGGAACAAACACAGTAGGAAGATGCCCAAAGGCCAATGAACCAATCAACAATCCTGGTACGATCTTGTCACAAATACCTAATGCCAAGCTACCATCAAACATATTGTGGGACAGGCCGATCGCGGTAGACATAGCAATTACATCACGGCTCATCAAGCTTAAATCCATACCCGGATTGCCTTGCGTTACCCCGTCACACATCGCCGGAACCCCACCAGCAAACTGCGCTACTCCACCGACTTCAGCAATGGCTTGTTTAATAATTTGCGGATAAGTTTCATAAGGCTGATGAGCAGACAACATATCGTTATAAGCCGAGGTAATTGCAATATTAGCCTTGGTCATACTGCGTAAATCAGCTTTATCGCTTGGATTACATGCAGCAAAACCGTGAGCCAGATTACCACAGGACAACACGCCACGATGTGGCCCCTGACGACGGGCTTTTTCAATCTTATCTAAATAGTCTTGGCGACTCTTTTTACTACGGGCAATGATCCTGTCGGTCACTGCATTAATGGTCTTATTCATTTTGGCTCCTATGCGGCCCAAATAAGCTCGACATCAGCGCGATTAAGCACTGCTCGAATGGGCATTGCGAGTTCATCTTTACCATCCAGCGCTTGTTGCAAAACTTGCATTTTGCTGTCGCCGGTAAGGTGAAGGAAAATATTCTGACTGGTTAGTAACGCAGGTAAGGTCAATGACATACGCTGATGTGGGGCGTTACCGGGAGTCACGGCAATCAGTTTTTGCTGTGAATCCATGGCCAAACCATCGGCAATTTGTGCCGAACAGGGAAACAAAGACGCGGTATGGCCGTCTTCACCCATGCCCAAAATCAGCACATCAAATGGTTGAGCCATACTGTCCAATCGCGACGTCAGTTCGTCAACTGCATCGGCAGCGTTAGCGTGTTCGGTTTTAAGTGACACAAAATTGGCCGCTGCCGCGTTATTTTTTAACAAATTATCGCGCACCAGTTTTTCGTTGCTGGCGTCATCATCAGCGTCAACCCAACGTTCATCAGCCAAACTAACATCCACTTTGCTCCAATCCAGCTGACTATTTGATAATTCAGCAAACAAGCCCAGTGGGGTTCTCCCGCCAGATACCAGCAAACTAGCGCGACCTTTGGCGTTAATTCCCTGCTCCAGCAATGCAACGATGCGTTGGCTAAATTGTTGATTTAATTGCTCTGTTGATTGAAATAGTGACTGTTTCATTTTTTAGTTACCCGCCCTTCGTACCATGCTTTATCTTCACGAGCTAATAAGGCAATCGACGATACTGGTCCCCATGTACCCGCTTGATAGGGTGCAGGTGGTTCGCTACTGTGGCGCCATGCATCCATAATTCCATCAACCCAGGTCCAGGCCTGTTCAACTTCATCACGATGCACAAACAACGCCTGATTGCCCAACATCACTTCAAGCAGTAATTTTTCATAGGCATCAGCAATTCGCTCATCTTTGAAGGTTTCAGAAAAGCTCAAATTAAGCTTGGTTTTTTGCAGATCCATCGAATGAGTGCCGGTTAAGCCAGGTAATTTATTCATTACCGTGACTTCAACCCCTTCATCCGGTTGCAAACGAATAGTTAATTTATTGGGTGGCAAACTGGGGAAACTGTCTTTAAACAAATTGTGTGGTTGCTTCTTGAAATAAATAACCACTTCACTCACTTTAGACGGTAAGCGTTTACCGGTGCGCAGGTAGAATGGCACGCCCGCCCAGCGCCAGTTATCGATTTCCACTTTCAATGCCACAAAGGTTTCAGTTTTACTGGTCGTATTGGCGTCCGGTTCGTCTAAATATCCCGGGACTTCTTTACCGTTGATAAACCCATTGGTGTACTGACCACGCACGGTTTTCTGATCGACATTGCTGCTATCAATTGGACGTAACGCTTTAAGTACTTTTACTTTTTCGTTACGAATACTGTCAGCTTCCAGTGTTGGAGGCGGCTCCATCGCAACCAGAGTAAGAATTTGCAATAAATGGTTTTGTACCATATCCCGCATTTGGCCAGCTTCATCGAAGTAACCCCAGCGGCCTTCAATCCCGACTGATTCCGCTACGCTGATTTGTACATGATCAATACAGTTATGATCCCAGTTATTGGTAAATAACGAATTGGCAAAACGCAACGCGATCAAATTCAGAACGGTTTCTTTACCCAAATAATGATCGATTCGGTAAATTTGTTTTTCACTGAAAAATGCCGCGACTTGATCGTTAATCACCTTAGACGACGCTAAATCATGACCAATAGGCTTCTCTAGTACGACTCGCACGCTATCATCAATTACATCGGCCTGATGCATACCATTACAAATGTCACCAAATATGGAAGGTGGTGTTGCAAAATAACACACCATATTGCGCGTTGGTGCTGATATGCCTTTAAGCGCCTTGTAGTCATCCATATTTTTGAAATCAACTTTCAGATAACTAATCCGCGCCAATAAACGCTCCAGGCTTTTTTCACAGATGGTATCGGAATTAAATTTTCTGATATTTTCTTCTACCATTTGCAAATAATCTTCTTTTGACATTTCCTGACGGGCAACCCCAACAACCGTCGTATCGGTATGCAAAAGGTTGGCCTTTTCAAGCTGGTATAAAGAAGGGAGAAGTTTACGACGAGCGAGATCCCCGCCGGTTCCGTATAATACAAAGTCGCAAGGTTCGAGATTATTGTCCAATACCATGTAATTACCTGAAGTATATGATTAAACTTAGCAACAATCTTACTATATGAAGTTAAGATATGCTTGCTTTGATAAGAGTATGTTAAACTTAATTGTAGTAATTTTACAACATTTTAGAATTTGTTTTGACCTTAATGCGCTTTAGTGTAGCCTATCGAGCAGTTATAACTCGGCCTTTTGTCAAAAAGTTACGGACGACTTTCAGCTTTTGACAGGTATCAATACAGTGTCAGGAAATATGAATATAATCGAAAAAATCACCTTGAATCACGGGCAGTTCAGCAAATCTGAGCGTAAGGTAGCGGAAGCCATTTTAGCGGATCCGAAGTCGACTATTCACTATAGTATTGCCACATTGGCAAAGCTTTCTAATGTTAGTGAGCCCACCGTCAACCGTTTTTGTCGACGTCTTGATACGAAAGGATTTCCCGATTTTAAGTTACATCTTGCCCAAAGCCTGGCAAACGGTACGCCCTATGTAAACCGCCATGTTGAAGAGCATGACTCCCCCGAAGAATATACCCGCAAGATTTTTGAATCCACCATGGCATCACTGGAAGTAGCCAGACAATCTGTCGATATCAATACCATCAACCGGGTGGTGGATTTACTGACCCAAGCTAAAAAAATATCCTTTTTTGGTTTAGGGGCATCTGCATCGGTAGCACACGATGCGTTAAATAAATTTTTCCGTTTTAATGTTCCCGTGTCTTATTTTGAAGACGTATTAATGCAAAGAATGAGTTGCATGAACTGCGCGGAAGGCGACGTGGTGGTGCTCATTTCCCATACCGGCCGTACCAAAAGCTTAGTGGATGTCGCACAAATAGCGCGTTCCAATGATGCCACAGTAGTAGGTTTAACCAGTGAAGGTAGCCCTTTAGCCAATGAGTGTAATTTGGTTATTTCACTAAAAGTACCGGAAGATACCGATATGTATATGCCCATGGCATCCCGTATCGCGCAGCTGGTATTAATTGATATTCTGGCGACCGGTTTTACCTTGCGTCGCGGTCCTAAATTCAGAGAAAATCTGAAAAAGGTAAAAGATACCTTGCGTGGTTCACGCTATGACAAATAACGCCAACAACTGATTAAAAAATCATTAAATCTGGATGGCATAAGCCCATTTGGAATATCTCTATCAGGGAGCGAGACGCTCCCTTTTTATACCCTGAAATTCATTTAAAAATTCTTTTTAGACGATTTAAGACTATATTAAACAAAACAATGCAAAAACCAAATTATCACACTGGATTGCGGTTTGATTAGCTTCACTTTTATGCCATAGTGCTTTACTATTTTGTAATTAAATTACAACAAACGCAGTTATCAACAGGCTACTCGATATTATGATGCTCAGAAGAACGAAAATTGTCGCTACATTAGGTCCAGCTACGGACAGTAAAGAACAAATCAAGGCTATCCTCGAAGCAGGTGCCAATGTATTGAGAATGAACTTCTCACACGGTACCGCACAAGATCATATTGACCGTGCCGCTCGCGTCCGCGAAGCAGCTGAAGAGCTAGGTAAATATGTGGCCATATTAGGTGATCTTCAGGGACCTAAAATTCGAGTTTCCCGCTTTGTTGAAGGCAGTATCAAGTTAGCCATCGGTGACAAGTTTATCCTCGATGCCGATATGGACACGAATGCCGGTAACCAGCAAGCCGTTGGTATTGATTACAAAGCCTTGCCTAAAGATGTCAAAACAGACGACTTATTGTTATTAGATGACGGCAGAATTCAGTTAAAAGTCGATTCCGTCGAAGGCAACAAAGTAATGACCACCGTTACTGTCGGCGGAAAATTATCCAATAATAAAGGGATTAACCGCTTGGGTGGGGGCTTGTCTGCAGAAGCCCTAACGGCTAAAGATAAAGAAGATATTAAAACCGCCGCGATTATGAAGGTCGATTACTTGGCCGTATCGTTCCCGCGTAATGGTGCAGATATGCGCTATGCCCGCCAACTTGCAGTAGAAGCAGGCTGCAATGCTCGTATGTGTGCCAAAGTAGAACGCGCCGAAGCGGTGGCCACCGATGAGGCGATGGATGATATTATCGAGGCATCCGATGCGGTTATGGTGGCTCGTGGTGATCTGGGTGTAGAAATTGGTGATGCTGAACTAGTCGGTATCCAAAAGAAATTGATCGCTCGCTCACGCCAGTTGAATAAACTGGTGATTACCGCGACCCAAATGATGGAATCGATGATCGACAGTCCTATGCCAACTCGGGCTGAAGTCATGGACGTGGCTAACGCGGTGTTAGATGGTACAGATGCAGTCATGCTATCAGCAGAAACTGCGGCAGGTAACTACCCTGTGGAAACGGTATTGGCCATGGCGCGTGTCTGTGAAGGTGCTGAAACGCACCCTAGTGTCAAAATATCCAAACATCGAATTGACGAAAACTTTAGTTCAATCAGTGAGACCACTGCCCTTTCTGCAGTGTATGCCGCTAACCACTTGTCGACTATCAAGGCGATTGTGGCACTGACGGAAACCGGTGATACCGCTCGACTGATGTCACGCATCACCTCCTTTTTGCCGATATTTGCCATGTCTCGTCATCAAGAGTCATTAAATGTTATGGCGTTATATCGCGGAGTAAAACCTGTCTATTTTGACTCCAAACACTGTCAGCCAGGGCGTCTGACGTTTGATGTGAAATCCAGATTATTGGAAAAAGGTTTGGTTCAGCCCGGTGATCAATTAATTATGACTTACGGTGACAATATGGAAACCGTAGGGGCAACCAATAGTTGCAAGATTATTACCGTCTAACCTTGTTGTAACCGTTGTTCGCGCACTGGACGACGTCTGGTGCGCGGTTTTCGGAATCGGCGTAAGAACTTGATACTGGCAGCATAAACCAGTCCACCAATAAATCCAGCCATGCATTGGCATACATAACCGGCAAATGAACGTGCACCGGCAATCAGCGTAATATCAAAAATGCGATTCATCGCAAAGTGAATAACGATCACAGCCAGCAATCCGCTAAGAGGATAGACCCAATAACTTATCCGGTGACCCCGTGCAGCATAACGGTGACGAAGACCTGACATCGCCACAAACGCCAGCAATAATCCTAACGCCAAAACAGAACCGTAGCCCGGCGCTAAATCCACTAAATCGGATAACGTTGCCTTAATTCTAATCGGCATCGTAATTACTACACCTATGTCTTGCAAACCGGCTAAAACAAACTGGGTGTGAGCAACACTGGCAATCACAAACGCTATTAACGAGGCCAGCCAAAAACTGATAGCCCGACGAAGCATTTTATTCATAGCAAAGATCCATCATATCCCATGTTAATAAATCAACACGCCCTAATAGCATATTGAAATAATTACATATTTATTCAACACTACAAAGTAACTTATTTAACTCAAATAGCAATGGAACGCATTATGCTGGCTCGAACTACATACCACCACCGCTTGGCTCTGTTTAGTTTAATAATGCTTTTTCTCAGCCCCACTTTATCCGCTAAAGTCGCTCCCCTTACCCTTAGCTTCCCGCGTTTTGAACTTGAGGCCGTTATCAACCACCTTGAACATCCGTGGGCGATGGAAATTATCGGACAAGATGAATTCTTAATTACCACGCAACCCGGTCAATTATTGCTGGTACAAAAAGGACAAATACAAAGCTGGATAAAGGGTATTCCAACGGTGCTAAATAAAGGCCAGGGCGGATTGATGGACATTGCTCTGCATCCTGATTACAAAAACAATGGCTGGATTTACCTCAGCTATGCCTATGAACAAGACGGCCTAAATGCGACCCGGATTATCCGTGGCCGGTTAAAAAATTTTGAATTGGTTGATCAACAAATACTGTTTACGGCCAGTCCACTCAAGGATACGCCTGTCCATTATGGCGCCAGAATGGCATTTTTAGCCGATAACACATTAGTGTTTAGCGTCGGTGATGGATTTGATTACCGTGAGGATGCACAAAAACTGGATAGTCAGTTAGGTAAAATTATCCGGATCAATGATGATGGTAGCCTTCCAGATGATAATCCTTTTGTTGGCCAAAAAGATAAGGATCCTTATATCTGGTCCTATGGGCATCGTAATCCACAAGGCCTGTTTTATGATAGCCAACGGCAGTTATTGTTCGAAAATGAACATGGACCGGCAGGTGGTGACGAAATCAACATCATAAAAGCCGGACAAAATTATGGCTGGCCGGTCATCACTAACGGCAAAGATTATTCGGGAGCCATGATTTCTCCGTATAAAACCTATCCGGGCATGCAGCAACCCTTTGTTGACTGGACACCATCGATTGCTCCTTCATCCATGCTGGTCTATCGCGGTGCGATGTTCAGCGAACTCGACGGAGATATACTCGTCATCACATTAAAAACCCGTGAGTTACGTTGGCTAAAAATGCGAGGGAATAAAGTGGTAAAACAGAAAAGTGTACTGCGTTATTTAAACGATCGGCTGCGCGATATAAAAGTTGATGTTCAGGGGGCGATTTACATATTAACGGATGGCGACAATGCCAAGTTAATAAAAATCATTCCCCGTAACGGGCCTACAACGCCTGAAGAAACAACAGAGCCAGCAATATAACATGGGGAAAAGCCACGGTAGGTTTGAGGCAATGTCGCATATATTCAGCGAGCAAACCAACCACACCCGTCCGGTTTGCTCGCCATTGACTATGCAACTGATAGGCATGTCGCTCGGTATTGTTAACAACCGGCTCAAGGCTGGTGTTAATCGCCTGTTCAACCACTAACAAGCGATTTCCCAATCGGGATTGCATGGTTTTCACCACTGCATCCTGCACATATAGCACCGCGACTAACCAAATTGCCAAAGCATGAGGAAAGATCAACAAAACCAAGGTGATCAGCACATTGAGTAATTTGATCCACAATGCCATTTTTTCATAGTCTTCATATTGCTGTTGTAAGCAGCGCCATTCTGTGGCTAATTCCTGCATTTTTTATCCTTTAACTCCAGGTCGAGACTTGCCCATGGATGCCATTATCGAACCACACACCACCAACCCAGCCCCAACATAGGCTAGCCAATTGATATCACTAACCGCAAAATACTCGGGCCAGATTCTGACCGCTAACGCCATACTTAAAATAGTCACAATGGGCGCCAAGGCGATTACCGCACTGACTTTAGAGGCATGCCAAACCGACATGGCCTCGGTAAATGCACCATAACCCACAATGGTATTGGCGCAACAAAAGGCCAATGACCATAATTGCAAACGACTAAGCTCCATAACAGTGCCCAGACTTGAAAAAGGCAATAACGCCAATACCCCAGCCAAATACATCACCAAGGTAATCTGTTTCGCCCCTGTCACCCTTAATAAACGTTTTTGCAGTAACCCATACACAGCCCAGGTGATAGCGGCTAACAAAATCATTATCACTCCAAGACTATACTGGTTTAATGAACTTAACAGCTCATCCAGACGATTATTGAAAAACAGTAGCATGCCGGCAAACAGTAAAACCGCCCCAACCCACTCCAAGCGGCTAAATTTTTCTTTGTACAGATATATCCCCCCGATCATCACCAGAAAGGGAGCCAACTGAATCAATACCTGAGCGGTTTCCGGATTAAGGTAATCCAGTCCTTGCAAGTAAAATACATAATTGATGATCAAACCGATGGAGGCCACAGCCAACAGCAGATTATTTTTTTTACCCAAGCGAAAAACACCGGCTAAAGCCCGTTTACGCCACAGCACAAGCAAGACAAACAGCGCCGCGACCGCAAAGCGATACCAAGTGATGGTAACCGGATCCATTTTCTGCAAAGAGAGTTTGAGAAAAACCGGTAAAACGCCCCACATAACGGCAGTGGTTAGTGCCAAAAAAAATCCGTACCAATGACGAATTTCTGGATTATTTTGCATAAGAAGCTTCTATATAAGGACAATGACATTGTTCGAATATTGGCTTAACCGGCAAGGTTTGAAGATAACTTAATCGGTGTCGATTAAATCATCTAAATCTTCAATAAGATCCGTCAACTCGCCAGCCATTTTAGCACGTTGTTTAGCTGTTAATGTTTGATCAATATCCGCAACGAGGCGAGCGTACACCATCCGGTTATGCTCCACCAGCGTTATAAAGCGTTGTGCTTGAAATTCTTCCGGATGACTCATCAGATGTAAAAACGAGGTATTAAAATCAGGACTTTCATTTCGTTTATTTAACATATCTCTGGCAGCTTGTTGCCAAGCCCGGCGGTACGCAATCCAATCATCGAATGCTGACTCAAATTCAGGCAAGGCTTGCTTGATAATGTGCTTTTGCTGTTCCGACAACCGCCCGACAAATTCAGTGATATTTTCACTTATATCGTCAAACCTCTGAGCCTGTAACTGTTGTGCGGTTTTTTCAAGACGGTCCTGTTCCTGCTCACTATTTTCTTGTTCAAGTTGCTCAAACATGTGGTTAACTTGTTGATCAGTCAGCATCGGAGCCAATTCAACCAAGTCAGGCACCAATTTATCCCTAAGCCGATACCAATGTTGTCTTCCTTGTTCAAAATGCTCCAGCCACTGTTGTGTGCTTAATGGTCCCTGTTGATGCTGTGCAAGCAGCGTTGTTAGTTGCTGCCGGTATTTAACCAGCTCTTCGCCACGATGCCATTCTAACCAGGTGGTTAATTTATTATCCAACAAGCGTTTTTGGCCTCGATCCAAATCGATGTAATCATCGATATACCAATAAGCCAACCAATCCAGATTGTTATAGGCAAATTTGGAGCTGCATCCGCCAAGCAATAACATCAAACCAATTATCCATAACGGGATTTTTCTTACCATGTTTCTACCAAATAGCATGTGACCAAAATAATATGATACCTATATTGATATTTCTAATGAGTTGCAACTAGAACAAAATTGTTTCCATATGCGTCAATCCATTACATTCACAATACATTTACGTTTTTATTCATTTACTGGTGACACATCCCTTTTTTATCCACATAATCGGTTAACTATTTAATAGACAACAATTAATTCAGTAGTCAGAGATGATTGTTGAAACAGGAGGCCCCATTTCAATGAAACGTATTGCAGTATTAACCTCTGGCGGTGATGCCCCCGGTATGAACGCCTGTATTCGCGCCATTGTCCTCACCGCTCATCGTAACCAGATTGAAGTTATAGGCTTTCGACATGGCTATAACGGACTACTAAAAAGAGAATATCAACCACTGCATCCCGGTGACGTCGTCAATATTATCCAACGGGGTGGCACTATTTTGCGCAGTGCTCGCTGTCCTGAATTTGTTGAACCGGAAGCGGCCGAACGTGCCGCACAAAACCTGAACAGTATGCATATTGATGCCTTATTGGTTATCGGTGGTAATGGCTCTTTTATGGGGGCAGAACACTTGTCCCAGTACTGGCAAGGTCAAATTATTACTCTGCCCGGTACCATCGACAACGATATTAATGGCACAGATGGGACGATTGGTTATTACACGGCAATCGATACCGCCTTGGAAGCTATTGATAAAGTCAGAGACACAGCTGATGCCTTTGAACGTATTTTTTTGATCGAAGTGATGGGCCGTCACGCTGGCTTTATCGGGTTAAGTGCGGCAATAGGTTCCGGAGCCGAACAGGTGTTATTGCCGGAATTAATCGATCCGGAAAAAGGCGTGGATTTAGAGCAAATTAAACGCCATGTGAAAATCACCCGTCAAAAAAGGGGGATGTGCAGTTATATCATTGTTATCACTGAAAACCTGTATCCCGGTGGCGCCACCGCCTTAGCACAAAAGCTCACTACAGATATGGATGTGGAATGTCGCCCCGTGATATTAGGCCATATTCAACGCGGCGGCTCACCAGTCAGCATGGATAGGCTGCTCGCCACCAAATTAGGTGCTTACGCAGTAGAAGCGGCCAGAGATGGCAAAAGCTTAATCATGATCGGTGAAAAAAATTATAAAGTCGTAGAAGTGCCATTACCGGATACCCGTGCAACCAAAAAGCCACTCGATCCTTATTTAGTTGAAATTCAACAAGACTTCTTTGATTTGGTCAAACATCCAACTTAAATAATATCGCTGCGAGTACCGAGCTTCGAGCGACGAGCTAAACTAAATGACACCGGCTCCCCGCCAAAAAACGCGGGGACGACGGTAAATAGATCGGCGAAGCTAATATAATCCTCGGCAAATGAACAATTTCTGTTAATATCGCCGCCCTTTTTGTTCAGGCTTGGAAATGGTTGTATGTCTAAATTTTTCTTTAAAGGTCGTATTGATGCCAGAGAGCAATATCAGCGTTTTGGTTATCAGCCTAATCGCAATGTAAAACCCGGTTCAGAACAATCTCCCTTAAATTTGACGGTAAGCAGTGAAGAACGCAAAACCGAAGTAGAAGCGATATTGAAAGAACAGTTATTGTTCGCCAATATCGTTATTGATCACCAAGCAACAGAAGACTTACACGAGCTGGATGTTATGTTGCAACGGCCTAAAACCACCACGTTTGAAAAAACACCCAAGCGCAATGATCCCTGTCATTGTGGTAGTGGTAAAAAATATAAAAAATGTTGCGCTGCCTTGTGACCATTATTCACTAAAAGCACGGAGTAATGTGATAGTCTGCTCCGCTTTTAACGCAGGAACAAACACATAATCATGATAATAAGCCGCTACGACATTGGCACTAATATCGTAGTCGGCAAGTTTGCTCGCTACTGCTGCTGTGAGCCCTACTGCTTCCAAGCTGGAATGGACCTGCAAGGTGATACATTTAAACACCGCGCTAAAGGCAATATTCTGATTTTCTGCCACAACTCGCTCAAGAATCACGCTGATTCCTTCTGCTTCAACAAAATAGGCTAACGGATTCAGGTGGATGTAATCGTCGAATTGCCCCTGACTAAAATGACAAAAAACATAGTCAGGCTCAAGCAATAAAGGCGACATATTAGCAAGCAAACAGGTTAAGTTGGTTTCACCTGGCATGCTTAAACAACGCCTTATTGAATAGGAAAGTCATAATAAACTTTATCCCTCTGCCGAGTATCTGCAACATAGGTAAAATGCCACCATTCCATATCGTAAGGAATAAAGTCCTGAGCTTCCATTAAGCTTTTTAACCGGTATCTGTTGTGATGTTGAACGTCGGTAACTCGGGGATCATCGGTATTGGAAATAGGATCAAAAAAGTCAAAACTTCCTCCCATATCAATGGGCTGCCACTGTCCGTTCGCATCTATGGCGGCGATGGTCATATCAATGGTATAACCACGACTATGACCCGATTTAGCCGCAATATAGCCGCCTAACAGCTGATCTTTGCCCAGTTCGGGATAAAACTCCATTTTAGTACGAGTATCATCAGCATCATTCACCCAACGCACAAAATGATCCACAGCCCGCTGTGGACGGTAGCAATCAAAAATATACAAATTAAGTCCCTGTTTTTGGGCTGATTGATATACTCGAAGCAATGCGTCGGCAGCGTCTTTCTTCAAGATACAGGCGGCTCGTTGATATCCGTCTACCGGTTCACCCACAAAGTTATGCGCTGAGGCGTAACGCAAATCAAATACCGCCTGTGGAATCACATCCGCAACATCCACAAAATCAGCGGGGATCCCTTCTGACGCCATCGCGCTGGTTGTTAGTGCAGATAAACTCAATAGGCTAATAAAAATTTGGCGCATATGTCCCCCTTATGGTGTGAGTAAGATGCCATGGCGTTTTTCACCCGGCTGATTGTGTTGCCACGCTATATGACCATTTACCAGGACAAGCTCAAAACCAGTGGAAAGCTGGTGAGGCTCAGCATAATTGGCGTGAGCTCTAACCTTGGCAGGATCAAATAAAATGATATCGGCTTGCATATCAGGTTTTAATCGCCCGCGATCCTTTATCGCCAATATATCAGCCGCTAAACCAGTGGCTTTATACACCGCTTGTTCAATGGATAAAACCTGACGCTTAATAACATACTCTTCAATTAATTTGGCAAACGTTCCATAACCTCGAGGATGGTGCATGGTCGGACTCCCATCCGAACCTAGCCCGATTAGGTTACTGGTCAATAACTCAGTTTGAAGTGCATCATCCATAATAAAATAGGCTGCGGAAGCTCCTTGTGGACCTATATCTTCAATTAAGACACGAGCAAAAGGCTTATCCAGTTTCTCTGCCACTTGTTGCAAGGTAAGGCCCGTATAAACCCCTGACCCCAGTAAGGTTTTTTCTGGTCCTCCCCGGGACATAACACGCTGATAAAGATAATCTTGCAGCTCTTGAGCACGTGCTGGCATGGCAAGGTGAAACAGTCCGTTGGTTTTTGCCCAATCAGGAAACAAAATGGCAACGCCAGTATAACTGGCATTATAAGGATAAATATCCGCGCTGATCGGCACCCGTTCTTTGCGCAATTGGCTGAGCAAAGCGAGAATATCTTTGCCCCGTTCTTTGCCTTTACCATAGACTGACTTGATGTGAGAAATATGCACTTTGCTGTAGCGACCTTGACGAGCCAACTCATGAATAGAGTCAAAGAGTTTGTCGTCATCTTCGTTACGCATATGACTCATAATCAAGCGTTTTTTCTGACCGACAATTTTAGCCAGCGCAATCAACTCTTGCTCAGACGCATGAATAGCCGGCACATATTCCAACCCCGTGGAGAATCCAAAACGCCGCTCAAGTGCCTTAGACAACACGGATTGCATGGTACTAATCTGTTTTTCCGACACAGTAGCGACATTGCCCACACCGACATAACGACGTAAGGAGCCGTGACCGATTAACAGGGCAATGTTGACGCCTACTCCCCGACTATCCCACTGTTGTTGCCATTGATCGATACCAGCAATCGCAGGACTAAAACCATCCTGTCCCAATATAATGCTAGTCACCCCCATGGCTAAGAAATTACTAAATTCACCATCTTTAATCGGGTTCCCATGAGCATGTAAGTCAATAAATCCGGGAGCGAGAATTTTACCTTGGGCATTAATATCGTGTTGAGCGGTAAAATGTTGCGTTTGGGCATCGCCAATAAAGACAATTTTACCCTCTTTGACGGCTAGATCAGCCAAATAAGCGGGTCGACCACTACCATCAACAATGTTGGCGTGGCGAAATAAAAAATCGATTTGCTGGGCAGTCACAATCGAGCAATAGCAACTCAATATAACTCCCCACAAACATGCGAATAAGTTAACTCGCATCGAATTTATAATGCATATGTATTCCTTACAAACCAATCATCGATTTAACTTTATCCCTATTACTACGACTGACCTTCAATTCTGTATCGCAACTTAGAATAAGATGGTATTCACCACTAATATGACTGACCATTTTTGCCACATATTTAATATTAACGATGGCAGAGCGATGAACGCGCACAAATAAACGGGGATCGAGTGCCTCTTCCAACTCTTTCATGGTGCTGCGCATAATGTGTGTTCCGTCTACCGTATGCACACACATATAATCACCCGCGGCATCAATCCATTTAATATTAGCCATGCTAATACGCGTCACTTCTGAGCCGTCTTTTACCGCTAACACGTCAGGATACTGACTCATATTAATAGGTTTACCTTCAGCCAGATTGCGCAAAATATCTTCGCAATCATCGCCGGTAAAATCTGCAACCAAACTGGCAAGCGTGTATTTTTGCTGGCTTTGGGACTGTAACTGAAAATAGTCTGTGACTTTATCTACCGCCATTTGTAAACGCTGATCATCGACAGGTTTTAATACATAATCCAAAGCATGTACTTCAAAGGCCTTAATGGCGTAAGAATCAAAAGCGGTAACAAAAATAATCAATGGTAACGGATGCTGACGTTCGGTGAGATAATTAATCACCTGGAAGCCATTCATCCCCGGCATCTGAATATCAAGAAAAACCAAATCCGGCTTTAGTTCGATTATTTTAACCGCGGCTTCACTGCCGTTATGACATTCACCCAGCAATTCTATCTGTGGAAAGTTAGCTAAACGTACCGACAGGCCTCTGCGAGCTAAAGGTTCATCATCGACAATTAGCGTTTTAATCTTCCTGTCCATCAATACTTTCCTGATAAGGGATACGGATACTCACCTTCACGCCGGTGGGCTGATTATTGGCGATATCAAATGAATAATTACTGCCATACAGTGCGCTTAAACGTTCTTTAATATTTGGTAAGCCTACACCTTTACTACGATACAATTGTGTATTATCAAAATCCACTCCACAACCGTCATCCGCCACTTCGATTAATACATCTCGACCAAATGCTTTTGCACTGATACTAATCACACCACCGCGCTCTGAGGTCGCTATGGCATATTTAATCGAATTCTCAATCAACGGCTGTAACAGCATACTCGGCACGAGTACATTTTCAACTTCA
Source organism: Neptunicella sp. (assembly GCF_048268085.1). NCBI lineage: Bacteria > Pseudomonadati > Pseudomonadota > Gammaproteobacteria > Alteromonadales > Alteromonadaceae > Neptunicella > Neptunicella sp. Next base: position 38,460 of record NZ_JBLWWF010000018.1, read on the forward strand.
TCGGCGATTAACCAATGTACCGTAAGTCGATCATCAAAACGCACCTTTTCAATTTCCAAATACAATTTTTCAACTTGTATTTCTTGTTTTAAGGTCACTTTTTTAATTGGATCATTATCCAGTGAGTAACGCAAAAAGTCACTCAGCCGACTGACCATCTGATTAGCGGTTTTATTTTCCTTAACCAATATCAAGGTTGAAATTGCATTAAGGGTATTGAATAAGAAATGCGGGTTAAGTTGATAACGCAACATTTTTAAGTGAGCCTGATGAGCCATACTTGAGGCTTGCAACACATTGCGCTTTTCGGTTTGCAGCATTTGGTAATACTTGATCCCAAAATACAAACCACTCCAACTGAAAATAATATAAAAAGAGGCCAAACTATTAGTAAAATAATAAATCCAGTCGTCCGGCTCGTAACCAAACTTATATATTTCCCAATAGTGAATGTTTTTAATTACTGTCCAGACTAAAGCGATTAAATAAGAACTAATAAGCGTTGTAACCACAAGGACTAGAGGCTGTAAATCCCATATCCGACGGTATAAATAACGCAATGGAAGCGTTAACAACCATCCGGCCAAACCGTTTAAAATAATGACCAGGATAAATACCGAACGCATGTCATGCAAAAATGAGCCAAGGTAATAAACCAATACGAATCCAGCCCAGCCACCACTGTGCAAGATCCAAAAGAAACGCTCTTTATCTTCAAACCATTTGTCTATTTGGCTCACACTCGACCCTAATTAATTACCATTGGTATATTATAAAGCGCCTCGGTTTAGCAAGGCACGGCTATTCAACTTAGGCAGCGGTATCTTGGTCGCAAGATAAAGTGATTAAGAACCCAGGGGCTGTTGAACTTTAGTGTATGAATTTTGTTCAAGTCCAACGCCTTCTGATCGCGACGCCGGGTTACAGACCTGGTGGATCTAAGTCAAAATCCGGCAACAAAGAGCAGACGGTGTTGGGTTGAACCCTCCGGGTAGTGTTTGTAGCCCATTTCTACAGCGTTATCGCTCGTTTATGCAGAATAACTACACCACACTCATTCTGCCTTGTATAAATACGCTACAAACTGCGGCAAAAACACACACCCAAAATCAACAGCTCCTAATAAGAGATATTCATTTTTTTAAGTAGTGGCGCCACAACCCATACTGGTCCCACTAGTAAAAATTGCAGATCCTTGAAAAAGGATGGCTTTTTACCTTCAATTTTGTGGCCGATAAATTGAAAAATCCACATCACTACAAACAACGCCAGACTAAATTGCCAAATAGAGATCCCTTGACGTTCGAGTATTTTAATCCCGAAAAAAACCAGAATAGACATTACTGTCATTGCTGCTCCCACCGGACCTGACAATTTAAAGTAATAAAACAATACGGGAATGATGGCCACATGGGCAAAGGTAACATCAAATTTGACCATGATCTCAGGCACCGGAATAGCATAAAGCAAACCAAATGTGACAAAGTAAATTGCTGGAACAGCAATATTGTGGATCATTTTATTGGTGGGATTCTGATGACTCTCTGAATACTCACCCATTAACCTATCTATATTACGCATTTTATTCTCCCGATTGGTCTATCGACCTATTGTTGTTTTATAACGGCATATCAACTTTGCAGACTTCGGTTAAGGTTGAATTATAGTGCAATAATTAACTCGCTAAGCACCTCAGATACCTTATCTGCTGTTTGTTCAAACTTAATCCCATAAAAATAATTCAATCCATCAGTACGGCTGTTCATAATAGTTGCCTTAATCGTATAGGGTTCCTTTTTAGTACTTTCGATATGGATAAATACATCTTTATTTTCTAGCTTTTGCTCATTACTGGCCTGTTTTTTTATCGCTAATCGACAGCCCGTATGAGAAATATCCACGATAATCCCTTCACGCAAATAGTGGTCATTATTTTCATCGAACAATTTAGCCGGAATACTGGTATTAGCCCGCTTGGTCGAGCGTAAACCATGTAATTGAATCGCCTGTGGAAACGAAATAAATATCATATGCACCGGCTTGGTCAGAACAAAAATGACCTTACTTTGAAAAGCAACAATCTCACCGGTATCTTCTTCCAAGATATAGCGAACGACCAGCTCCGAATCAGCAAAAATGACATCCCGCAAGTTGCCCCACTTGGTTTCATCGGGAAACTTAATCATTAGCGCTCTGCCCCCATCCCGTCCAATAAACTCGGAACGGATCCGTTTGGTGGTGGTCGCGGTTTTTATTTGTAAATCAACCGACATTCCCGGATGCATTGCATGTAATTTTTTAACATCTTCAATGGTTAAACGCTGTGTTTGTTTCAGGATTGCCATTTGATACTGTTGCCACCTAGATTTTGTTTAAATTGCACAATGTTGTTAATTAGTAACGAATTTTGTTACAGATTAAAGCCCAAATCAAAGCAAAAATTACCTCATTCGATAATTTATAAGCATAAACCCACGATAGGATTAATGTATTATAAACTATCTGATAAATCAGCGTTTTTTGTAGGAAATAAAGCGATATGACACAAAAATCTGCCCCTATTCACTATGTTATCGATCATGAATCGATGCATGAGCATATTTTCAGTCTCAAACTCATTATTGAATCCCCTAATCCACAAGGACAATTACTCACCTTACCAGCCTGGATCCCGGGCAGTTACATGATAAGGGACTTCGCCAAGCACATCGTGTCACTGCGTGCAGAAGATCAGCATGGGCATTCCGTAAGCGTCCATAAAACAGACAAACAAAGTTGGCAATTCAGTCCTTGTGACGGGCCTGTCACCATTTACTATCGGGTTTATGCATTCGACTATTCTGTGCGTGGCAGTTATTTGGATCAAGAATTGGCATTTTTTAACGGTACTAGTGTGTTTTTGGCGGTCGATGGTCAAACTGACCAACCGGTCACGCTACAAATCAAAGGTTCCAATCAAAGTGCATGCGAGCATTGGCGTGTCGCCACTTCATTGCATGCATCCAGTAATACTGGCCTTTATGAATATGGCGAATATCAGGCTGACAACTATCAGGAACTTATCGATCATCCCGTGCTAATTGCTGATTTTGATTTGATTAGTTTCAACGTCAATAGTGTCGATTTTGATATGGTGTTTGTTGGAGCTCAAGCTCTCGACAAACAGCGAATTGAACAAGATCTAAGCCGGATATGCGCGCATCATTTAGATTTGTTTGGCAATGATTTACCTATTCATCGTTATGTCTTCATGACCCTGGTGTGTGATGCCGGTTTTGGTGGCTTAGAACATCGAGCCTCAACTGCTTTAATCTGTGGTCGCAATGATTTACCCGCTTTCGCAAGCAGTAGCGAAATAACCGATGGTTATCGGACCTTTTTAAGTCTGTGTAGTCATGAATTTTTTCATACCTGGCTGGTTAAACGAATTCGACCTGCGGAACATATCGATCCCCAGTTATGCGCTGAAGCCTATACCCGACAACTTTGGATCTATGAGGGCTTTACCTCGTTTTACGATGATATGACCTTACCTCGCAGTCAGGTTATTGACCAAACCAGTTATCTGGAGTTGCTGGGACAACTGCTCACTCGAATTCATCGCAATTCGGGACGTCAACTACAAACGGTGACCGAATCAAGTTTCGATGCATGGACCCGCTTTTATCAGCAGGATGAAAATGCTAATAACGCCATTGTAAGTTATTACGCCAAAGGCGCATTGATTGCCATTTGTCTGGATTTGTTGATCCGCCAACAAACCCAACAGCGACAAAGCTTAAATCACGTTATACAACGTTTATGGCGTCAATATGGTTTAACCGGAATAGGTACCAAAGAAGATGTAATTGAGAAGATCACTGCTGAAATGGGTATTGATTGCCAACATTTCCTGCAACAGGCACTCTACAGCACCGAAGAACTGCCGATTGAGTCCCTACTTGCTAACCAAGGTTTAAAGGTCTGCTATCAGCCGCGCAATAATATGCAGGATAAAGGCGGTAAAAAACACACTAGCGCAATAAAATATCAGTTTGGTGCTAACTATTGCATTGATGGGAATAACCTAAAGATCACCAGCGTGAATCATCACAGTCCAGCCAGCCAGGCAGGTTTAGCTAAGGGAGACATATTGATTGCACTGAATGGTTGGCAAATTACGACTGACAATCTGCAATCCCTGCTCGATCAGCAAACTGGCACACAAGCAGAATTACTGGTGTTTCGCCGAGGAAAGTTACTGCAGCTTAGCTTACCTATTGCAGACGCACAGCGGGATAGTATCTACCTAGAGATTATCGACCAATCACTGTTCGATAAATGGACCAGTATATAACCCCCATCAGCATAAATAACTGACGACTCAACAATAAATAAGCCGCTAAAAAGCGGCTTATTGCTGTATAGATTTTGCGTTGTTAACCAATCAAATTAGCCGCAATCAACGCGATACAGTAGGCGAGCAATCCGTACGCAACAAAGAGTCCCCAGGCAATCCGACTCTTACCGGTTTCGGCCTTTAACACGGCCACAGTGGCAACACATTGCAATGCCACCACATAAAACAGTAACAAGCCAATTCCTGCGCCAAGGGTTAAACCATCGGCTTGTATATTTGCCGCCAGACCACCAATATTTTCATCAGCCCCATCAATACCAAACATGGTACCTAATGCGCCGACAAAAACTTCACGAGCCAGAAATGACATTAAAATCGCCACGCCATAGCGCCAGTCAAGCCCCAAAGGTTCAAATACGGGTTCAATCACATGACCTATCTGTCCTAGCCACGAGTCTTGCAAACCACCATGTTGTGGAAAATACCCCAACACCCAAATGCCTAATGAGACAAAGAAAATTACCGGCGCGGCTCGACGTATAAATTGCTTACCACTGTTGAGTACCCGATGAAACAATGGTTTCCAGTGCGGTAAACGATAGGTGGGTAACTCTAAAATAAATGGCATATCGGAATCATCGTCATGTGGCATTGCATATTTGAGCACTAAACTAACGATCAACGCCATCACAATACCAAATAGATATAACCCAAAAAACGCGACGCCTTGTAAATTAAATAGCCCCAAAACATAACTGTCTTCCGGGATCAATACGGCCACTAATAACGCATATACCGGCAATCGGGCCGAGCAGGACATCAGTGGTATGGTCATCATGGTAATCAGACGTTTTCGTGGTGATTCAATGGTTCTGGCCGCCATAATGGCCGGAATGGCACAAGCATGACCAGATAAATACGGAATAAAACTGCGTCCCGATAAACCAAAATAACTTAAGGGTTTATGACAAATCAGTGCCGCACGAGCCAAATACCCACTGTCTTCTAACAAACCGATAATCAATGTCAGTACCATAATTTGCGGCACAAACACCAAAAATGAGCCCACTCCACCAAAAATTGCATCGGATAGGAAATCAGTGACCATCCCCTCACCTGTGAAACTAGTCACCCACAATGCCAACTCAGCGACAACGTACTCCACTCCATCCATTAACGGTGTTGCCCACGTAAAAATACTCTGGAACAAGAAAAACATGATGGCTAAAAATGCCACGCCACCTAATACATTATTTAATAAAAAATTATCGATACGATTTTGTTTTTTCAATACCATATCAACATTAATGCCATGCTCGCTGCTGATTTCACGGGCTCTGGCGAGTAACTTGTCTTTGTTAACTCCGTCGTTTTGCACCAAATATTGCTCTGGTTCTGCCGCAATTTTGGGTAGCGCTTTTTGGAACTCAGCCAAGCCCGTTAGCGATTTGGCTGATAGGGCAAAAACCGGACTACCCAATTCTTGCGACAAACGCTGGGTATCAATATTCAAACCAAACCGATGTACTTCATCAATCATATTGAGAACAAACACCACCGATTTATTGTGCTGCTTTGCCAGTAACTGCACTTGCAGGGCAAACACCAAACTGCGTTCCAGACGAGTCGCATCAAGCACACAAACAACGACCGCAGTTTGATCATCATGCACCGCTTCATTCAATTTACTGATAGCGATTTCTTCGTCTTTAGATAACGTGTGCAACGAGTAGGTACCAGGAAAGTCAACAACCTGAAATTGATCGAACTGGCCGGTTTTTAACTCAACGGTGACACCGGGGAAATTGGCTACTTTCTGACGTAATCCGGTAAGCTGATTAAATAACAGACTTTTACCACAGTTGGGCTTGCCAACTAAAATTATTCGCTTCATTCAACTACCTAAGATTTAGAACAACAGGGCGGGCAACTAGCGATATGCAAAGAGGACTAACTTGCCTGACTTAAACTGATTTGATTAGCGACATCGCGTTCAAGAGAATAAACACAGTCACCTAACTGAACCACTAAAGGGCCTTGCATGGGAGAACGACGGATACAAAATATGGGTTGACCGGGATTAAAACCCATTTCACTTAACCGACCAGCAACCGCAGGGCTTAAGGTCGAACTAATAGCATCAATCAGGGCATTATGTTTAGCTTTAATATCCCACAACGTCATGAATCTTCCCCAATACTTAAATGATAATAATTATTATTAACCATTTTCATCTTGGGAACAATAGCCAGATGCATAAAAGCCGGTAAAAATCAGCCTAAAAATGGCTATTTTAGGCTGATTGACGAGGCCACTAGCATATTCGATGAATACCTGTCGTCATTTATGATTTTACCGGTAAATATATATCGGTAATCAACTCACTGGGTGGCACTTCTGGATATAAATTGACCCGCTCAACAAAGCAGGGAAACTCTCCCGGCTCCTCGTTGCTGTTTGGTAACCACTGGGCATACAAATAACGGATGGAATTGTCCAATAAGTCCCATGATCCTGTATGACGTAAATAAGCACAACGAGTGGCAGGAATCACTTTAGCCTTAACCTGTTGAGGATTAGGTTGAATAGCGATGTCCGTCGCTGCTCCAATATCCATTCGATAGTCTGCTGGTAAGACTGAGGCTGGATCATGATAAAAAATATTGTACGTTCTGGTTTTATCCGGTCCCTGCTTGTTGGCTTTACGCCACTGAATAAACTGCTGAATAGACTGATAAACCTTCTCAACAGGTCCTTTATGTTCATAAACTGCAAGACGGGTTTGTGGGAAATTAATAATTTCGACTGACATGGGTTGGCCCTCCTTCAAAAATTCAAATGAGATTGTTTGCTGCCAAGGCTGCCATACCGGTGATTTTCTGAATTCAGAGGGAGTTTGACAGCAGGCCTTTTTAAACGCCCGTGAAAACGATCCGGCGTCTTCAAAACCTGCTTTAACCGCAATATCAATCACTTTATCCTGTCGATAAACCAATTGATAAGCCGCTCTTTTAAGGCGTAAATGTTGAATAAATCGATTAACGGTGATCCCGGTCAATTCAGAAAACTGCCGATGAAAATGATAGCGAGAAAAATGCGCCTGCTGACTTAATCGTTGTAACGACAGCGGTTCATCTAAATGTTGTTCAATATAATCACAAACCCTAATGAATCGGGCTATGTAAGGGTGTGGCATGGCGTCCTCAGCGTCAGTTCCAACATAGGAACCCCGCCATTATGTTGAATTTATGATTCAGATACTTAGCCCAAATTGCTTTTTGAGTTGATTTAGCACCGCACACATTATTTACAGTGGATGGTTATAATAAAAACTTTAATTTCTTGCCGGTTAATTTAAAGCCATTTTGTTGATAAAAAGCATAGGTTCGTAACCACTTTTCTTCTGCGGGAGCCGTCACATCCAAGCGTTTCCACCCTTTCATTCTGGCGAATTCTTTTATATGTCCCAAAATGGTTCTACCTGCACCTTGAGAGCGAAATTTAGGCTCCACCCACACTTCATTAATAATTCCATAGCGTCCATCTGCAAAAAACGAAAAAGATTCAGCCAGGGTAAAAAAGCCCACCACTTCATCACCTTCCATTAGTTTGTAAACCCAATGACGCAAATCACCACTCCATTGCTCAAACATATGCGCAAAAGCAGCTTCGTCAGGCACCCTGTCCGGGCCGGACAGTTCAGTAAATAACTTGGTTATATAATCGGTGATTTCGTCTTTTGATTGTTCAGGCTTAAGTTGGATTAACTGCATTATTCAGGCTCCAGCATGTTTATATAAACGCCAGCATAAAGTGCCAGATACGCTTATACAACCAAGCGCACTAAAAAAGACATTTATTGCGCTGGCACTAACAAGGCAGGATCAAGGCGGACATTAAACCAGTTAATACGCCAGTCTAAATGCGGGCCAGTAGCACGACCTGTTTGCCCGACTTCCGCTACCAGTTCACCTTGTTTAACCGTCTGCCCTACTTTTACATGAGCGGCGCTAAGGTGTAAAAATGCCGAACTGATACCATGGCCATGATCGATCAACATAGTACCGCCAGAATAATACATATCCGGCTGCCAGAATGTCACCACACCATCGGCAGGTGCCACCACCGGTGAACCAGTTTTAGCCGCCACATCCACACCATAATGAGGCGTTTTAGGTTTACCGTTAAGAATACGCTGACTGCCATAAAAGCCACTGATTCGTCCTTTCGCTGGCCAGATAAAAGGTTGGGTAAAATCAATCCGATCATCATCGATGCGTCGTGCTTTAGCAATGCGCCGTCCTTCTGCACGGATCCGTTCCAACACGTCAGGATCAGGCGTCACCATTTTCGGCGGCAGGCCTTTAATCCGTTCTATTTTGTACTCACGTTTAGTTAAAGTGAGTGTTTTATGCTGTTTTGTTTGCCCGGGCTGCGCCCACTCCAATTGATGGGTAAGCTTTGCCTCACGGCTAAAACCAAACACGAAATCCCCTTGCGGAGAAACCTTTAACGCATCGCCATCCAACCAAACTGACGTGTCTGCCACCGTTTTACCAACAATCATACTGCCTTGGGTCATTTCGCCACGCAATTCCATTGCTGCAAGATTAAAACCAACCAATAACAATAAAATCAGCAATTTATGCATGCGCAATTGCTCCTTTGCCAACTCCTTCAAAGGCCAATACTTTAAAATTATGCTGCCCTGCCAGCTTTTTCTGCTCATCAGCCATAAATTGCGCCAAACATTCAACCGTCGAATCGGTCGTGACCAAATCGCACTCGTTTTTAGGCATAATTAACTCAAAACGGCCTTGTGACGACTCATAGGCAAAACAATAGTGTTGAGCCAATGACACTTCAGGTAATTGTAATAACAAGGTCTCAGACGGCACGATATCTTCATCAGTGCCAATATAAATATCTTGCCAACGGTCGGCCCAATATTGTTGCCACTGCTCGCTTTGTTCATCATCTTGATACACCAGCACCTTGGAACGATGACCATGGGCAATACGTTGGCAATTTCCATCATGCTTTTTTAAGCCATGGGTATAATGGTAATAAGCGCTCGTAATGACCTCGGTACGCAGGGTCAATTCCAAACCTGCCACATTTTCAGGTAAATGAGTGGCAATAATATCTTTCAGATATTGGCTTACCGATGCCATATTGACCTCAGCACTATAAACAAAGGCATAGGCTTCAGCCGGGCAGTTTAAATGGATAGATTGATCGTCGGGTCGATTAAAATCCACCTGGACCATATCTGTGATTTCATTACGTTGAATCTGGGTATAGGCATGTTCGGCCGGGATCAGTAATTTGTGATCAACGTATTCATCAATTAAGGCTTTAAGGCGTTTTTTAACCTTGGAAAAATCCAGTACCATGCTCTCTTCATTCAGATCGCCATCGAGGATTACATCGACAATCCAGCTTTCCCCAACCATTCCCCGCTCTGGACACAGATAAGAGAAATCCATTACGGTCAGATCATTTACAAACAATTGCATGAGTAGTCACGCTCTCCAAATTAAGACGATTTTAATAATTGATCTTTTAAGTTAGGCGGTATGCCTTTGATCAATAAGGTATCACTATGCGGATCATATTGTACCCGCTCACCCAATAATTTGCGCTCAAAACTAATGGTTAATCCACCGCCAGCACCACTAAATTTATTGAGGCTTTTAATTACTGCGGGATCAGCCTGAAAGGTTTCTTCAATAACCTGTTCACCTGCCCGGGCAAAATCAACAAAACTGGCGCTGCCCTGCGGCAACTTTTCCGCCAGCTCGCTAATATTAACATCTTCACCCTGTTCTATTTTTTCTTTGTAATAGCTGACCATCTGTTGACGGCCCTGATGTTTTTCTTCTGGTGCGAGTTGTTCAGATTGAAAATACTCATCCACTACATTCACTAACTGCTTATTTTGTTGTTTAACATCGACGAGTTCCTCACAGCCCAAAAAGGCTAAAAAGAAATCCGATACTTTGCGCCCTGCCATGCCCTTGATGAAGCTGACATAACGATTAGCATCAGGGTTAATTCGACGCTCGGTTAAATCAATTCTGGTCGCCAGTTGCATTTTGGCCAAATCTAGATGGTCACTGTAATTCAGCTCCAGACTACGATCGATCTCCACATGCTGCTTGGTATTGAGTAAACCAATAAAAATATAATCAGTGGCTAAAAATTGATATTGGCAAAAGACTAAAAATCCAGTCTCAATTTTACCAAACTCAAGTAGTGTTTTTTTCAGCATCTCGGTGGTGGCCAAACTGAACTGGTAAAAGCTGTGTTGATCTTCACCTAACGCTTGCAATAACGAGGTAAAATTACCCTCTTCGGCAGGAGCTAATCCCCCCACACCTTTGCCCGGCTTACCGGCATAAACATGATTGAGTTGTTCTGCTAAGGTTTCGATTTGAGGGGTAACCTCGAAACACTGACTACGGGGAACCATGACCAGTTCTTGTGCTTCATTAATCGCTAACTGATGTACCACAAAATGATGAATGATCGCGCTCATAGGGCGAATTTACCTCTTAGATTTATACAGCCCAGTTTCCGCAACTGCACTCATGCAGTGCAGTTAATATGGAGCTGGCTGAAATTAATTGCTACTATGTCGCATATTATATGAATGAGACACTTTCCTCATGCCACAACAGTCTAAATATTCCGATCAGCAATTCGAATTACTCACCAATGACATAATTGAAGCACTGGAAAAACATCAGGCCAGTCGCGATTTATCCATTATGGTATTGGGCAATATCATCACCAATATATTTCACCATCAGGTAAAACCCGCTGACCGTGTGCAAATGGCCGAGCAGTTTACCCAAGTTTTATTAAAAAGTGTTAACTCCAGTCATTAAAAACATAAAGAATTAGACAAACACTATGATATTAACAGAAACACCACGACGACAGCGTGTAACCAAACTGGTTGGATGGGGTCATTGGTTTGCATTTTTCAATATTTTTATCGCAATCATTATCGCGTCCATTTATATCTTTAATTCACGCCTGCCCGATACCGCTTTTGGCGCTTTGTATTTATTAACTAACTGGTTTGGACACATCAGCTTCCTGACGTTTATCGGTTTTGTGATTTTAATCCTGCCACTGTGTTATCTCGTGCCCAATGTCAAAGTGGTTAAAACCACTGCCTCGGTCATAGCCGCAGTGGGTTTGGCATTATTGGCTTTTGATGCCTTGCTATACAACAAATACGGTTTACATGTGAGTTTTAATTCGGCTGAGTTATTACGTTACGAAACCAACAACGTCATCGCGAATTTTAACTGGCAGCAATGGGGATTTTTAATCCTGTTATTTGTGGTTTGGTTGTCTTTTCAACTTATTTTAGCCAATGCCTTATGGCAACGGATTGACCGATTTCGAGTAAAGAAAATTGGCCAACCGGCGGCGGTGTTCTTTATTGCCTGTTTTGTCTGTAGTCATGCCAGTCATATATGGGCAGATGCCCATTTATATCAACCTATAGTGCAACAGGATGACATGTTTCCGCTGTCTTATCCCGCGACTGCCAAGACATTAATGGCCAAGTACAACATGTTGGACCGGGAAAGCTATCAACAGCGTAAAGAATTACAATTAGATCGCCGGATTCAACAAGTTAATTATCCGACCTCTCCGATGTATTGCGCTATCAATCAACAAACCAATATCAACCTGCTAGTGGTTAGTCATGGTGATATTGATCCGATGGCCAAACAACATAATTTAACCCAGTTACACGACTACTACGATATGTCATCCAATGCCATATCTGGCCAGTTCAACATTATTTATGGCCTACCGGAACTGTATCAAAATGCGATGCATGATATTCCGCCGGTGCTCCTCGATTTACCCAGTAAGTTGGGATTGTCGACTTATGTGTACGCGCCTGGATTTAAATTTGGTAATAGCAGCTGGGAAGCGTTTGCATCCCGTTTCATCGACATAGTTCCTCATCTGGCGATCGGTTTTGTTAGTCCGGAACAGGCTAAACAGCTATTAAATCAATTCGATTACACTCAGGGACAATTACTCATCACCCAGTTACAGAGCAATTCCGCTGTGTCCACTTTTTCGAATATTAATAATTTGCAATCGGCCGTGGTTAGCGGTCATCAAGATTTGGCCCCCACGTTACTGAATCTGATGGGATGCAGTACTGATTCTGATGTGTACAGTACTGGCCAGAATTTACTAAAACCACGACGGGAATGGCTAGTCACCAGTTTAGGTGACAAAATCATTATGCTGAACCAATCCCATCGGATTGAAGTGGACAGCAACGGCAACCATAAAACCTATGATCGCTTAACCGGTGAAGAAATATCAACTGAACTCAATACCAGTATGTTGAGTCAGGGCATCAAACACTTAAGCCGTTTTATCGCTAAAAATTAAACGCCTCTGCGGGATAGCGATAATAGCTGTCCCGCACGGCTCTCCCCTCTCATTTATGGTCTAATTGTTTCAAAGGACTAACCGGCATTCCGGTTCACCATCCATTCCCCTCCTTCTCCCCCTAATAACCATCAACAAGAAAACCAAAAAACACATTTAATCTTTATTTATCAATATTTTATATTAAATATTTCAATTACATGTTGTGTTACATTTACGCATAAACAATTACAGCTTTTTTCAGCGCTCCTATCGACACTAACCTCAGGCATTGAGCCTTTTCAATTAAATGAGGATAGAAATATGTTGAATTTAAAAACCAGTTTTATTATCGCTGCAGTTAGCCTTCCACTTTTGGCGAATGCCGCGACGACTTATGTTGCAGCAGATAATTCCAGAGAATCAAAGTTGTGTGTTAGTGCGGCTATGGATAGTCGGATTGGATTTTATATTACCTACAAAAAGTCAGGTAAGGGACTGCACTATATTGCCAATAGTATTACCTGTAATAATTTACTAATCGGTGATTTTGCTAACCAAGCAGGCAACACCCTTAATGCCAATCACCTTGCCAAATTTCAGCGAGTTAAAGGTCATGCACTAATCAAAGACTATGCGTTGACAGACAAGCAAAATGATAGTGAAGATAAAATTGTGCTGGTACATGGCGGCTAAAATGTGCAAATTCACAACCGAATATCACCCGATGGCTGATATTCGGTCGTGACCAAAAAGAATTGGGTTAATCGGTTTTATTTTGCCACTCATCACCGATAATCGGATCGTCGTCGTCTTTACCTTCCCAAGTGTATTTTTTCTCAACCGGTTTGGGATCGCGACGCCCGAATATTAATGCACACAACGACCCCGTTACCGCGCCAAAGAAATGATACTCAAAGGATATATGCGCTTCTCGCGGGAATATCGTCATCGTCATACTGCCGTATAATAAAAATACGATCATCATAATGGCGACTGAACGTTTATCACGACGTAAGATACTGGCTACCAATAAAAAGAAAAAAATCCCGTGCGACAAGCCACTGGCACCAATATGTGTCGCTTCACGGGCAAAACACCATACCCCCAGCCCTGAACCAAGCCATACAATCCCCAACACCCACCAGCGTGACTTCGGGTATCCATATAACAAGAGTGTGCCTAATATTAACGTCGGCAAGGTATTACTGAAAATATGATTAATAGAGCCGTGAATTAACGGTGCCGCGACAATACCGATTAATCCTTGCACATGCAGTGGCAATACACCAAATACTGACAAATCCCAATCAAAAAATATCTCTCCCAGTTTTACCCACCACAATAGACAGACAAATAATAAGGACAACAGGAAGCTGTTTTTAAATCTATTATCGGACGCCATTTTTCAACTCAATTGTTGCTAATAGCAACTAGATTGGGGCTGTTCAATAAATTAAAACCGTTAATTATGCCTATTTTCATTGCAAACTTTCTATTCACTAGCATTAAATTCATGTGTATTTACAGCTATATTAGTATTTATCGACAACATTCAACAATGGAGAAAAACGGAGACATTAATGAGCAAGGTTAATTCAAGCTGGAAAAGTAGTATCGACAATGGTGAATACCACCGCAAAGATTCGCAATTCAGGAGCTGGATTACAGCTGATGGTGACTCCGGCTTCAAGGCGGAACCAGACAGGTATCACCTGTATGTTTCATTAGCGTGTCCCTGGGCACATCGAGCGCTGGTATTTCGTTGGTTAAAAGGGTTACAAGATTTGATTGCGGTCAGTGTGGTTCATCCTGATATGCATGAGAAAGGATGGCGTTTTAAGCATACTGCCAAATCCAGCCGGTTATATGCGACCACCGGTGATACTCTATACGGGAGTGAATATTTATCGGATTTATACTATCAATTTTCGCCGGACTATCAGGGAAATATCACTGTACCGCTGCTGTGGGACCACAAGCAACATGTCATCGTCAACAACGAATCTGCCGATATCATCCGCATGTTCAATTCTGCCTTTGATCATATTACCGGTAACCAGCTAGACTTTTATCCATCTGATTTACAGTCACATATCGACGAAATTAATAATCTGGTATACCACAACGTTAACAATGGCGTATACAAAACCGGTTTCGCCACCACACAAGACGCCTATGATGAAAATGCCAATAAACTGTTTTCGGTATTGCAACAACTAGACAGTATTCTGGCCAACCAGCGTTATTTGACCGGGCCACGAATTACCGAAGCGGACTGGCGATTGTGGACAACATTAGTCAGATTTGACGCGGTATATCACACTCATTTCAAGTGCAATTTAAAACTGCTGAAGGACTTTGAACATCTTTATTACTTTATGCTGGACCTATACCAACAACCCGGCATTGCCCAGACGGTCAATATGAACCATATCAAACGTCATTATTACACCAGTCATGAATCCATTAACCCCAATAAAATCATTCCACTGGGACATCAGCAAAACTGGAATGAAGCGCACCAACGGGAGAAAATTGGCTAACGGGTTAACATCGGGGGCGGATAATAATCAATAGGACCGGCCTCCGACTTATTCCGTCACTGGGCTATAATCAAAACCGAAATGCAAAAACGCCCGTTGTGACGCAATCCGACCTCGGGGAGTGCGCTGTAAAAAGCCCTGCTGAATCAAATAAGGCTCAATAACATCTTCAATCGTATCTTTTTCTTCACCAATAGCGGCAGCGAGATTATCCAGCCCCACTGGACCACCATGAAACTTTTCAATAATACAATTAAGCAGTTTACGATCCATATAATCAAATCCTTCGCTGTCTACATCGAGCATATCCAGCGCACTGGCCGCCACTTTGTCGTCAATCACACCATTGGACTTAATCTGAGCAAAATCCCGCACCCGACGCAATAATCGGTTGGCAATACGAGGAGTCCCCCGCGAGCGGCGAGCAATTTCAATCGCACCTTCATTGCCCAATTGTTGATCCAGATAACTGGCCGAACGCAAAATAATTTGGGTTAAGTCTTTAATATTGTAAAACTCAAGCCGTTGCACAATACCAAAACGATCACGCAATGGTGAGGTCAATGACCCTGCCCGCGTTGTCGCCCCCACCAGCGTAAAAGGCGGTAATTCCAGCTTAATCGAACGAGCAGCAGGCCCCTCGCCAATCATAATATCCAACTGATAATCTTCCATTGCCGGATAGAGTATTTCTTCCACTACCGGGCTTAACCGATGTATTTCATCGATAAATAACACATCGTTTTCTTCCAGATTAGTCAGTAGAGCCGCCAAATCACCGGCTTTTTCTAACACCGGGCCCGATGTGGTTTTAATATTCACGCCCATCTCATTAGCGACAATATAGGCCAACGTGGTTTTACCCAGTCCCGGTGGGCCAAAGATCAGCAGGTGATCGAGAGGATCCTTGCGTTGCCGTGCTGCCTCGATAAAAATTTCCATTTGAGCACAAACATGATCCTGTCCGGTATAATCGGCCAGTAGCTTGGGTCGAATGGCGCGATCCAGTGCTTCGTCTTCTTTATCCGCTTTGGGCTGAATCAATCTATCTGCTTCTATCATTTACGCCATCGCTCTTAACGCTTCACGGATCAATTGTTCGCTACTCATGTCATCCTGATAAACTGCTTTTATCACCTGCATCGCCTGAGCATTTTTATAGCCAAGAGCCAGTAAGGCACTTAGAGCCTCTTGTTTACTATCATTCAATTGTACGAAGGTAGATTCTGTATTTGACTGGCCAGCAGGCAAAGCAACATTTTCAGAGGCTGTCAGGGCAATATTTTTAAGTCGATCGCGCATTTCAACCACTAACCGTTCGGCGGTTTTTTTACCCACCCCCGGTAATTTAACCAAACTGGACACATCATCGAAGTTAACGCACTGAATAAATTGCTCGACGGACATCCCCGACATAATGGTCAACGCCATTTTAGGCCCAACCCCATTCGCTTTGATAAGCTCTCGAAACAAGGAACGCTCCGACTGATTCACAAAACCAAACAGTAATTGTGCATCTTCACGGACCACAAAATGAGTGTAAACAATGGCTTCTTGTCCCACCTCAGGCAATTGATAAAAGCTGGTCATGGGAATTTGAATATCGTATCCCACTCCACCGGCTTCAATTAATACATCGGGGGCTTGTTTTTCGATTAGAGTACCGCGAATTCGGCCTATCACATGACATCCTTTATGCTTTCTATTGAACTAACCTGGATGAAAATTCCCCGTTAGTAACAACGATATTAGAACATAGACTACTGTATAAAAACACATTGTCAATATACAAATAATAGACGCAAGCAGATTAACGGCGAAGTGGATTATTTGCGCAATCGTCCCCTAACGGTCTTACTTGCTTGGCCCGACAATTTTATCAAGCTTTGGTAACTGTGGCCGTGACACAGCGCCACCGCCAGAGCATCGGCCGCATCCGCTTGTGGGGTACCGGGAAGTTTTAATAAATAGGTGACCATATGCTGGACCTGACTTTTATCAGCCGCACCTTTGCCCACCACGGCTTGCTTAATTTGCCTAGCGGAATATTCTGCTACAGGAATATCATGTCGCGTCGCTGCCACGATTGCCGCCCCGCGAGATTGGCCGAGCTTAAGTGCAGAATCCGGATTACGCGCCATAAAGACTTGTTCGATGGCAAACATATCCGGTTTGAACTGCTCTATAATTTGGCTCACACCGGCAAATATTTTTTGCAATCGATTGGGAAGTTCATCGGTACCTAAGCGAATACAGCCACTGCCCAAGTATTCGAATTTACTCCCCTGCTGACGAATGACACCATAACCAGTCAGCCGTGAGCCGGGATCAATTCCCAAAATAATAGGCATAACTAATCCCCGCCCGACTCGTTATTATCCGGCTTTATTCACCGGCCTTATCTTCCGCTTTCACTACCGTTTGGATCGCCAGTTCCTGCAACTGCTCAGGGTTGGCATATCCCGGTGCATCGGTTAATGGGCATGCCGCGGTGGTGGTTTTCGGGAATGCCATCACATCACGTATAGAGGTTGCGCCAGTCATTAGCATCACCATACGATCCAAACCAAAAGCCAGTCCCGCATGAGGTGGCGTTCCGTATTGCAACGCATCGAGTAAGAAGCCAAATTTGCTACGCGCTTCCTGTTCATCAATCCCCAAAATATCAAACACTTTGGATTGCATTTCCTGATGGTGAATACGCACCGAACCACCACCCAATTCACAGCCGTTCAAAACCATATCGTAAGCATTGGAAATGGCACTGCCCGGATCAGCAGCCAGTTGTTCTGGCGTCATATCTCGTGGTGCGGTAAAAGGATGGTGTAATGCGTAGAACTGACCATCGACTTCTTCAAACATGGGGAAATCTACCACCCACAACGGTTTCCAGTCACCTTCAAGCAAGTTCAGATCTTCACCCAATTTCAGGCGTAACGCGCCCATGCTCTCGGTCACAACCGTTTCGTTATCGGCACCAAATAACAAAATATCGCCATTGTTGGCCTTAGTCGCTTGCAAAATGGCTTGTGCAGTCGGCGCATCCAGGAATTTAAGAATGGGCGATTGTAGTCCGTCCAGACCCGCATCGATGTCGTTAACCTTCATCCATGCCAACCCTTTAGCACCATAAATGCCTACATACTTGCCGTAATCGTCAATCTGCTTGCGAGATAATTCAGCACCGCCGGGCACGCAGATGGCGACAACACGTCCTTTGGGATCATTTGCCGGACCAGAAAACACTTTAAAATCTACGTTTTTAACCAATTCGGCCACATCGGTAAATACCATCGGGTTACGTAAGTCCGGTTTGTCACTGCCGTATAAGCGCATTGCATCGGCATAAGTCATTCGGGGAAAATCACCCAAATCAACGTTAAGTAAATCGTTAAACAAACCACGGATCATTTTTTCGGTGATGGCCATCACACCTTCGGCGTCCAAAAAGGTGGTTTCAATATCGATTTGGGTAAATTCGGGTTGACGATCAGCCCGCAAATCTTCGTCACGGAAGCACTTTACGATTTGATAATAGCGATCCATGCCAGACATCATCAGCAACTGTTTAAACAATTGTGGAGACTGGGGTAACGCAAAAAACTGGCCCTTGTGCGTACGACTTGGCACCAAGTAATCCCGCGCACCTTCTGGCGTGGCTTTGGTTAACATTGGTGTTTCAATGTCCAAAAAGCCTTGCTCTTCGAGATAACGACGCACGGCACCTGTCACTTTGGCGCGAAACTTAAGGCGTTCAGTCATTACAGGACGACGTAAGTCCAGATAACGGTATTTCAGGCGTTGCTCTTCGGAGTTTTCCTGATTGCTGTCTAGAGGTAAGGGTGCCGATTTATTTAGGATGGTTAGCGCTTTACCCAATATTTCGATTTCCCCGGTGGACATATCCTTGTTCACTTGCCCTTCAGGACGGGCTCGCACCAAACCGGTTAATTGAACACAAAATTCGTTGCGTACTTTATTGGCGGTATCAAACACCTCAGCTAAATCAGGATCGTAAACAACCTGAACGATCCCCTCACGATCACGTAAATCGAGAAAGATCACCCCGCCAAGGTCGCGGCGACGGTTAACCCAACCACAAAGCGTAACGGTTTGACCAATAAAAGAAGCATTAATATTGCCGCAATAATCTGTGCGCATGAAATCGTCCTATAATCCGGCATGTTGCCGTGAGAAAATATTAGAGTCGATTTTCTTACCTATTTCATCTGCGTAACAGACAACGAAAGAAAATAACCCTTAAATTTGAGTCAAAATAAAGCCGCGTATTATAACCTCAAGATAAGGCAAAAATACACGGCTGAACGGGAAAAGTTATTCGCTCTGGGCTTTTATATCGGCGGTGTTGAGATGATGCTTTTTCATCAGTTTATGCAGATCAGTCCGATTGCGTCCGGCCAAGTCAGCCGCACGAGTCACATTACCATCGGCCATTTTTAGCACTTTAAGTAAATACTGGCGCTCAAATGCGTCTCGCGCGTCACTTAAGGTTGGCCAAATACAACTCGATTCAGATAATGCCTGTTCAACCATATGCAGACCAATCATCGGGCTTTGTGTCAATGCCACACATTGTTCAACCACGTTAACCAATTGACGTACATTACCCGGCCAAGGTGCGGTGGTGAGCATTTGCATCGCATCGTCAGAAAAACGGCTTACTTTAACACCGTGACGTTTAGCACTGGTTTGTAATAAATGTCTGGCTAATACCGGAATATCTTCGGCTCGTTCATGCAAGCCAGGTAGATGAAGGTTAACCACATTAAGACGATAATAAAGGTCTTCACGAAACTGGCCTTCTTTCATTGCCGCATCAATATCACGATGAGTGGCAGAAATAATTCGTACATCAATGGCAATATGCTTACTGCTACCTACCGGACGAATTTGCTGTTCCTGCAAAGCACGTAATAATTTCACTTGAAGATGCAAAGGCATATCACCAATTTCATCTAACAATAAAGTGCCTTTATCCGCCTGTTGGAACAAGCCTTGATGGTCCTGAATAGCGCCTGTGAAGGCGCCTTTAGCATGACCAAAGAGTTCGGATTCGAGTAAATTTTCTGGAATTGCGCCACAGTTTACCGCAATAAAAGGATGATCTTTTCTGGGGCTCGCATTATGAATTGCTCTTGCCATCAATTCTTTACCGGTTCCGCTGGCTCCGGTAAGCAAGATACTCACATCACGCTGTGCGACCCGATAAGCCTGCTCAAGCACATTTTCCATGACCTGGCTACGAGTAATAATTTTTTCACGCCAGCTATCGCTATTAGCGATATGGCTGACTTTCAATGCTGCATCGATGGTTTTACGTAATTCATCATGATCAATAGGCTTAGTCAAAAAACCGTGCACTCCGCTTTGGGTAGCGGTTACCGCTTCAGCAATAGAGCCGTGAGCAGTCATAATAATAACCGGAACACCGGCATGTTTACGCACCACTTCATCAAATAATGCCATACCATCCATACCTGGCATGCGCAAATCACTTAATACCAGATCAAACACATTATCATTTAAACTGCGTAATGCCTGTTCCCCATCTACCGCGGTGGAGACCTGATACCCTTCCCCTTCGAGGCGCAAGCTAAGTAAACGCAATAAACTTGGATCATCATCAACCAGCAATATACGTGCATTTTTATTAGTCATTTTGTCTGTCCTTATTGCTTAGCGTGGTTTCTATTTTCATTAATTGTTCAATCTGGCTATGTTGCTCTTTCACTTTTTTCTCCAGCTCTTCCACCCTCATTCGTTGCTCTTCAATGGTTTGTGACTGACGGGAATTAATTTTACCGACGGTGACCAAGGCTGACTCATACTCAAGTAATTTTTGTGCCGGTTGTTGAAGTAAAATACCCGCCAACTTGGTTAATTCATCCGGTAATGACGGCATTAGCTCATTCAACAGATTTTGTGCCCGCAGTCTGGCTTGATAGGGTGTATCCATACTTTGACTAAGGATCACTTTTTTAAAGCTATCGACCTTATTGTCACCCAGTTCAGCAAGCAATTGTTTGCGTTCCGGCCAACTTAAATGATCGGTTGAAAAGCGATAATCAAACCAGCGTAATATATCGCATGGCTCATCTGAAATGGTTAGTTTGGCCTCAATGCCTGCACATTCATATTGGCTGGAGGAGTCGTGTTGCATTGTCAGGGTCTGACAGCCACCAAGTAATAAAATACCTGTAATAACGCAACTAATTCTCATACTTTATCCTGGGGTTGGGGTAATCTGACTTGCACACAAAACACGTTTGCCTGCTCATTAATGATTTCTGCACTGCCATCCATCATTCTGGCGCAATCAGCAACTATCGATAAACCTAATCCTGAACCGGACAATCCATCATTACGCACCTGTTCCCCCCTCTGAAATGGTTGAAACAGTTGCATACTGTCTAATATTTTTACTTCTTCACAACTATTACAGACGGTAATTAAATAATCAGATGGCTGTTCATTTATCTGAATAATGACTGCACTATCCTGTTTACCGTAAGCAATGGCATTATTGATCAAATTATCCAAAATTCGCTGTAATAATTTTTCATCTGCAAACATTTTGACGAGGCTAACCTCTAATTCAAAATATTGGCCATTTTGGCCAATCGCTAACTGATGTTGTTCACAAATCCGATTGAGCAACTCACGAATATCAATCCAGCCAGGGTTGGATGACGCTTCTTGCAACAATCGGTTATAGTCGAGTAACTGTTCCACTAATTGGGTTAACCGTTTCGCTCCAATATCCAGTAAGGTGACGACTTCTTGTTGTTGGCTATTAAGCTCACCCACTACTTGATCTGACAGCAGGGAACAACCTTCTCGAATGCTGGCCAAAGGCGTTTTTAGTTCGTGTGATGCATGACGTAACATCGCGTGACGAATAGACTCCAGATGAGCTAAACGCTTGGCTAACCAACGCAATCGACTATCCAATTCAACCATTTCCCGCGGGTAACTAAATTCGGTTTGCGGTAATTGGCTATTTTGATTGCCAATGGCCTTGATCAGTTTCTCTAGCATATGTACCGGTTTAATTACCACTTGGCTGGCTGCCCACACCAACATTAGCGTAATAATCACCAGCACCAGCGTTTGCCACGTAATTTTTTGTTGAACTTGTTGAACATGATTACGTTGTTCATCCAGACTCGCATCCAACTGAGCCGCTGAGGCTAATGCAAAATCCTGCAATAGCTGACGAAAACGGGTCATATCTTCATCTAACTGCTCGGATTCGATCCCTCTAGGTAGCGCTACAACCCGATTTAATTGCGATTCAATCTCGATACATAGCTGTGGTAACTCGGATTGCTGGCAACTGGATTCAAATGACATTCTAAAATTATGGGTATAATTTTTAATTAATGGCAGCAGCTCTTCATTTTCCAGCACACTATATTGTCTAATTAAACGCTCGATATCGACTGCCGTACCTTGCATTGATTCTACCGAACGTGTCAGATCCACCGCTTGTCTTGCCTGACTCACGGCGATATTCCCCAATTCAGTCAAGGTTTTTTGATTTTGCCAAAGCAAAACCCCCAAGGGCAACATGGCAAAAATAAAACTAAATAGTGTAATTTGTCTAAGGGAACCAAACGGCAAGCTGATTACTCATCTAGTAACTAAAGTTAACCTGATAACATACAGGTATGACTAAACAATGAAAAGGCCGGGGTTCCGGCCTTCAACTGATATTTTAGCCTAACTTAAGATAAGTGACGCCTATTAGGACTAGGCTATTTTCGGATTAAGGGTAAACAACCAACAGAGACTAAGAACCTTGCTGTTGATCGGTCAGTTTGGCAGCATCTAATTCACGCTGGCTGATTTGACCGTCACCATTGGTATCGATTTTACCAAATGCGGCTAACAGAACGGGATCGGACATGGCCTCCTTAATAGTCAACTTGCCGTCTTTGTCCTGATCTAGTCTGGAGATGGTATCAACTTTTTCAATGACATCAGATTTTTTAGCGACCAATTGGGTATCGACCTTATCAGTCACTGCCAAAGCTGCAGTGGCCGCTAACAGCAGTCCTGTAGTAATAATTACTTTTCTCATTATCTTACTCCGTTTTTATCTGTTGATATTCATCAGCCAAACCGGCTAATCATTAATTCTCTAGTGGTAATAACACGAATTTATTGCAGTCTCTGTATGAGGGTTTTAGATACTGCAATTAGGCATAATCAAATTTAATGCCAACATGACTTTTTATATAAATATCAAATAGTTAAACACAACGAGTAAGATTATTGAGTAATTTGAACGTGGCGCTTGTTGCGAATTAGCGCCACTCGTGCATAAGACAACATAAAAGTAATATAAATCATATAGTTAACCTGTATGAAAACTGCGTCTAAGTGCATTTTTTAATCGCCTACTACACTTAATTTAGCTTTAATAAAGTCACTATGACTCACGTAAATTAAATCAGAGACTTTACGGATAAGGTATTCTTCATGGCCGTCCAATCGCTGATCCGCGTAAGCCAGTTGCCATAGGGCTTTCACAAGCTGTTGTTTTTGTTCTAAGTCGCATTGCTCATTGAGTACCCGTGTATATTGCACCAAATCAACCGACTCTTCGGCATGTTGGTTAGCCGACTCCATCAAATTATCGAGTTCATCTGTAGATAACTGGAACTGCTGTTCAAGCAACTGCCTTAACAGGGACAACTCTGTTTCTTCAATCTGATTATCAGCCCGGATCAATTCATAGAACATCACCGCAGTGGCTAGTTTCAACGTGTGTTCGGAACCGTTTTGTTGAGGATGATTAAGGTTTTGCTCAAACCAGAGCAGTAATTTATTTAACAAATTAATCTCCTGAGATAGTTACACTTAGTGTTAATAAACTATGCCAATTGAGTGTTATTTTAATAATTGGTTCAACTGGTACGCTAACCGCACGCCGGCTTGCTGCAGGCGCTGATGAATAATTTTACGATCCTCTTGTAACATCTGCGTGGTCACCTTCTTGGGGGCGGACGCGTAAACCTGTTCAGTTATCCGATGAGATTCTTCTACCCAGTCAACGACCGGTGCCTGTTGCCACGTATCAATTTGCTTAGCCGTTAACTGGCTAATCAGTTGTGCCGCCAATTCAGTATCATCAGGATCAGCCTTAAGCACCAATGTATCCCAGTAGTAATGTAAATTGACGGGCTGATCTTCAAACACTAGTGAATAAGTGTTGCCGCCTTTATCATCCGCATAGCTCACATGCAAAGGCTGGTGAATATCTCCTACAAAATGCACTACAAACGCCAAGGCTTGAGCTCGTTTTTTCACATCGCTATTCTCAGCAAGCTGCTTAAGCATCATATTCAAGGCACTAACCACACACCCCTGCTGACAATCCCGTGCTGATGAATAGTGCTCTGCACCATGGGGTAGATTAATGTAATGCCAATTTCCGGTATGTTTAAATTCATCATCTTTACGAATACGATCCGGCCAGTTTGCTGCATCAGTCAGGGATTCAAAACCGTTGGCTTTTAACAACGCGGTAACTTGCTGCTGCGCCTCGGGAGTCAAGTAATGCCACGCAATATCAGCCACAGTTGCATGGCCTTTATAACCCCACGCCAAACACTGCAGGGGTAACACTAACAACAAAATAGTGATTAATTTTTTCATCTTATCGCTTCCGGTTTTTATTTATTCTGATACATAAAATATTCACACTCCGACATCCCTAATGCTTGATAGGTTTGCTGTGCATTGATATTTTCTTTTTCCACATACAATCTAAACCCGCACACGTTGCCAGCGCTTTCCGCCATCTCTTGTACCTGACGGTATAAAGCGGAATATAAGCCTTGACGACGAAATTGCGGGGTCACATAAACACTTTGAATCCACCAAAATAATTTATTGCGCCAATCACTCCATTCATAAGTAATCAGTAGACCCGCCGCGATAGTATTGTTTTGCTCCGCGACCATATAAAAACCATACTCAGGACGTTTAATTAAGGTTTCAACCCCGGCTGTTAAGGTTTCCCGATCAAGACTTTTGCCTTCGGTTTCTTGTGCCATGGCTTGATTAAATTCGACTAACTTTTGTACATCATCCAAGGTGGCTTTTCTGATCAAAATCTCTGACATTGACTTTTCCTGCAAGTAACAACGAATAATGGCTTGATCTTGCCTGAGAACCGCTGTCATCTCTACCCCACTTAACGTCTAATTCACTCAGCTAAACGGTTTTTATTTAACGGATGCATATGAATACATGACGAATTTTTATAGAATCAACGGATGAATGACCTGAAGGACGCCCCACATAATGCGAGACACTAATAGTCAGCTGGTATACAGCACCGATGGCGGAAAAATAAAGCCACAACAAGCTAGTGACCCTATTCCTAAAGGCGACGGAATTGTGCGTATTAGACGTGAAACCAAAGGCCGTAAAGGCAAAGGTGTCTGTACCATCAGTGGTTTGGAACTGGCTGAGAAAGAATTAAAACTGTTATGTACCGAACTTAAGAAAAAATGTGGTACTGGTGGTGCAATCAAACAAGGAATGATTGAAATTCAAGGTGATAATCGAGAAAAAATCATGCAAATTCTACAACAACGCGGTTTTACGGTTAAACTTGCCGGAGGCTGATTGTTTTTTTAAGGAATCCTGAATGGATCATCATAATATTTCCCTACCTGAGTTAAGTATTTTACTCGTCGAACCTTCTGACACGCAGCGTAAAATTATCACTACGATGCTAGTCAACGAAAATGTAGGCCAAATTGAAGCGGTGGGTTCCATTGCCGAGGCCACCGAAGAATTACAAAAACATAGTGTCGATTTGGTAGTCAGCGCTATGTATTTTGGTGATGGTACCGGTATTGAGTTGCTGCAAAACATGAAATCTCAGCAACAAACGAATTCGATCCCTTTTATGCTAATTTCCAGCGAATTCCGCCCCACTAAACTGGAAGAATTTAAACAGTCCGGCGTGGTTGCGATCTTACCTAAACCCTTTGAACCTATTCACTTAACCCGAGCCTTACATGCCACTCTCGATCTAATTAATACCGAAGAAGTGGATCTTGATTTATTTGATATTCACGATGTCCGGGTTCTGTTAGTGGACGACAGTAAATTAGCCCGTAACTATATTCGCCGTGTGTTGGAAGGAATGGGATTAAAACACATTGAAGAGGCTGAGAATGGAGCTTTTGCGGTAACAAAACTTAAAGATGAAGCCTTTGATTTGGTCGTAACCGATTATAATATGCCCGAAATGGATGGTCGCGAGCTGTCCGAATTTATTCGTTTTAATCAGGCGACCTCACACATCCCCATCATCATGGTCACCTCCGAGGCGAACTCAGCACATATGAGTAATATCCATCAAACCGGTATTAATGCGTTATGTGATAAACCGTTTGAACCGGCGGAAGTGCGTAAAATGCTCGTTCAAATTTTAAATGAATAACACCACGCGACAGGCCTTTAAATAAGGCCTGTCGCCCATCATCATTGGATTAGTTTTTATTAGCCGCTAAATTTCTTAGCACATAATGCAAAATACCGCCGTGTTGGTAATAACTGAATTCATTCGGCGTATCAATGCGTACTTTTGCCTCAAAAGAGATTTCTTTACCCTGATCGTCCTTGGCGAACACGGTGACCGTTTTTTGCCCTTTGCTGACTGCTGAAATACTAAATTGTTCTTCGCCAGTGAGGTTTAACGACTCAACACTGTCATCCCCCATAAACTGAAGAGGCAAAATCCCCATTCCCACTAAATTGGATCGATGGATCCGCTCATAGCTTTGTGCAATAACCGCTTTCACCCCTAATAAAGCCGGTCCCTTGGCAGCCCAATCCCGAGAACTGCCGGTACCATATTCTTTACCGGCCAGTACAATCGACGGAATATTGTCTTGCTGATATTGCATCGCCGCATCAAACACACTCATTTTCTCACCAGAAGGCATCTTGCGTGTCCAGCAACCTTCTGTCCCTGGGGCCAATAAATTACGTAAACGCACATTAGCAAAGGTCCCACGCATCATCACCTCATGATTCCCTCGTCTGGAGCCATAAGAGTTGAAATCTTTAGGAGATACGCCCTCTCCTTGCAAATATTCCGCGGCTGGACTATCTAACGCAATCGAACCCGCTGGCGAGATATGATCGGTAGTAACACTGTCGCCCAGCTTCAATAAGCAACGGGCATTTTTAATGTCTGTAATCTCTGGCACATCAGCGCTAATTCCGTCAAAGAACGGCGGCAACTTAACATAGGTGGAATCTGGCCAATCATACTTTTGGCTTTCCACCACGTCCAATTCTTGCCAGTCCTGATTACCGCTATACACGTCGGCATAACGGGACACAAACATCGAACTGTCGATAACCTTTTCAATAATTTGCTTAATTTCCTGACTATCCGGCCAAATATCGCGTAAATAAACCGGTTGTCCCTCAGCATCTTCACCTAACGGCTCGGTGGTGATATCCGCTTTCATATTTCCGGCCAACGCATAAGCGACTACCAGTGGTGGTGAGGCTAAATAGTTAGCTTGAACTTCAGGATGAATACGTCCTTCAAAATTGCGATTACCGGATAACACTGAGGTTACGGACAAACTTCCCTGATGAATGGCATCGCTGATTTCGGTGGGCAGCGGTCCCGAATTACCAATACAAGTCGTACAGCCATACCCCACCAATTGAAATCCCAGCGCATTAAGATCCTCATTCAATCCTGATTTAAGCAAATAGTCCGTTACCACTTGCGAACCGGGAGCAAAACTGGTTTTTACCCACGGCTTAACATTTAATCCTCGCTGTCTGGCGTTTCTGGCTAGCAAACCAGCGGCAATTAACACTGACGGATTAGAAGTATTGGTACAACTGGTAATTGCTGCAATCACCACTGACCCATGTTTCAGTACAAAGTCTTGTCCATCATACTGGCAAGGTACACCACTATCGCCATCACTGGCAGGCAGTTGTGCCGAAGGATGTCCTCCTTCACTTTCAAAACCACTTTGTTCTTTATCAGCATCAATCTGTTTAACGTCATTCTGTAAATCCAGCCAATCCCGATAGGCCGATCCGGCTTGATCCAGAGAGATCCGATCCTGTGGACGTTTAGGCCCGGCAATAGAAGGCACAACGTCATCCAGTTGCAACGATAATGTACTGTGGTAAACCGCATTCTGTTGCGATTCCGTTCCCCACATGTTCATCGCTTTTAAGTAGGTTTTAATGCGCTCGATATGCTTACTCTCACGGCCAGTTAACTGCAAGTAATCGACCGTTTGTTGATCAATAGGAAATATGCCGCAGGTTGCCCCGTACTCGGGTGCCATATTGGCAATCGTTGCTCTATCAGCCAACGTTAACTGATTAACGCCCTTCCCAAAAAACTCAACAAATTTGCCCACCACCCCGGCCGCACGCAATTTTTCGGTCACGGTTAGAACCAAATCAGTCGCGGTAGCACCAGCGGGTAAATTGCCCGTTAATTCAAATCCGACAATCTCGGGTAATAACATAGTGACAGGCTGGCCTAACATCGCGGCTTCTGCCTCTATGCCACCCACACCCCAACCTAGTACACCCAAGCCATTAATCATGGTGGTGTGAGAATCGGTACCCACTAGCGTATCGGGATATAACAAATTATTTTCTTCAGCTTTGGCAAACACCACCCGAGCTAAATATTCTAAATTAACCTGATGGACAATACCTCGACCAGGCGGTACTACTTTAAAATTATCAAAGGCTTGCTGCCCCCAACGTAAAAACTGATAACGTTCACGATTACGTTTAATTTCAATCGCTGTGTTTTGCTGCATGGCATCGGCCTGACCGAATACATCCACCATCACCGAATGGTCGATGACCAACTCCACTGGATTAAGCGGATTAATCAAATTCACATCCGCCCCCAGTTTCACCATCGCATCCCGCATTGCGGCTAAATCCACCACCGCAGGAACACCGGTAAAATCCTGTAATATCACCCGGGAAGGCACAAAAGCGATTTCGGTATCTTGCCAGTCATTCACGTCCCATTTAGCCAGCGTTTCAATATCTTCCCGCTGCACAAACTCACTGTCGGCGTGGCGTAACAGGTTTTCTAACAAAATTTTGGCGGCAAAAGGTAAACGAGAAAGATCATATTTATCTGCTAAGCCATCGAAACTATAGTAGTGACAATTTTCACCATTAATTTCAATTTGCTTTAATTGCTGTATCGAATCGGTCATTGACAATATCTCCCTTTAAAAGTTATTGAGCCTTCATGCTAAGCTTAGTAAACACAGGACCACACTAACATACTCAGCTTAAAATTTAATGGAGGCACAATGAGTCAATTCAAGACCGAACGTGACAGCATGGGTGAAGTGCAAGTTCCGTCAGAGGTGTATTATCAGGCGCAAACCCAGCGAGCACGGGATAATTTTCAATTTTCAAAGCGCACTTTCCCTACGCCAACGATTCAAGCAGTCATTGATATTAAATCAGTAGCAGCACAGTCCAATAAGCAACTTGGACTGCTTGAGACCAATATTGCCGAGGCCATTCAACAGGCTGCCGAGGATAGCAAAAGCCTCGATTTTAGCCTGCATTTTCCGCTAGATGTATTTCAGACCGGCTCGGGCACCAGTACGAATATGAACGTTAATGAAGTCATTTCGACCTTGGCCAGCGACAAACTGGGTAAAAAAGTGCATCCCAATGATCACGTCAATATGGGGCAAAGCAGTAACGATGTGATCCCGGCCGCGATTCAAATCAGTGCGGTCAGGTTACTGCATCAACAGCTCTATCCAGCGCTTACTGCGCTTATCCAGCGTTTAGCCACGTTGGCGGAACAATACACCGATGAAGTCAAAACCGGCCGCACCCATTTAATGGATGCCATGCCAATTACTTTCGGCCAAGAGATTCATTGCTGGCAGCAACAATTAGTGAGTGCCAAAATCCGAATTGAACAGGCTGAGCAAAATTTGCATCATCTCCCCTTGGGAGGCACAGCCGTAGGCAGTGGCATCAATACCGATCAGCAATTTGCGCCCATTTGTTGTGAACTTTTGGGGAAAATGGACCCGATTGGCTGGCAAGCAGCCCCAACTCCCGCGTTATACATGAGTGCTCAGGAACATCTGTTAAATCTGATGTCTGCTCTTAAATCTGCCGCTGTGGCATTACTAAAAATAGCCAACGATTTACGCTGGATGAACTCCGGTCCGGTGGCCGGATTACAAGAGATTCAGTTAACTGCGTTACAACCCGGTTCATCGATTATGCCCGGTAAGGTCAACCCGGTTATTGCCGAAGCAGTAGCGATGATAGCCGCTGATATTATCGGTAATGAAAGCAGTGTGACTATTGCTGCCCAGGCAGGCAACTTTCAACTCAATGTCATGCTGCCGTTAATTGCCGATAAGTTAGTCAGTAGCATTGAGCTGTTATCCAACGCCTGTAACGGTCTAACCGACAAGGTATTTAACCAATTTAGTATTAACCGGCAGCATATCAGTCAGCGACTGAATATGAATCCCATTTTAGCCACGGCATTAAATGGGGCGATTGGTTATGAAAATGCGGCCAAAATAGCCAAACGTGCAGACAAAGAAGGGAAAACAGTGTTAGAAATAGCGCTGCAAGAAACCGATATGGATGAAAAAACACTCAAAGCCATCCTCGATCCCCTGCATTTGGCTAAACCTTATCGATAACCATCTCACCAGTGGCTTAGGGAGAACTCTGCTGATGGTACACATATTCAATCCGTGCGACAAAATTACCATTTTGCAACGTACCATCTTTTGAACGTTGCAAATTGGTTAACCCCTGATAAATAACCAATTTTTTTGATTCAATTGAGTAAGTTAGGTAAATTGGATCGACCATTAAGCCGACAAAAAAACTATCCGGTTTAATCGCTAACACCAGCTGTTGCTGGTTTTGGGATATTTTTTCCAGACTAAAATCAATTAATTTGGCCCGATCTATCGATAGAAAAGAAAACAGTATTTTTTTACCCGCCAACAACGCATCCCAATGTTGCAATACAAAGCGGTTAAAGCCGGCATCAATCACCACATTCTCATCGGGTTGATAGTCAACCTTCTGGATTTCTACTTGATTATCATGACGAGAGCGGATTTCGATAGTTTGTGGCTGGTGCGATACCACAATACTCGTTTGATTGCGCTGATCAAAAAAATCAATATCCGGTGCTACCGAGTTATGGTGGTAATCGATAGTCTTGCTGGCAAACTCTTGACCATCCGGATCCCGATACTGCACTTGCGCTTTTGTCGGTAATCCTTGCTCGCCAACCTCCAACTGATAATGTTCGGTGTAAATAATTTTTTTAGAATCAATATCATAGGCCGTTCCGGATATGGACCATTGCTGGGCATCGGAAGTGGAAATGGCTAACAATGTTAGGCATACCATCAAACATGACAGAACAAGCCTGTTTTTAATGATCACGCTGTTGTACCTCAGTAGTGTAACACCGGCTATCGCAAAATCGGTTTACGCCCACACACAGCAAACCGACGCCTAACCATTCTAATGCAATCAAGGTGACAGTTTGATTGCTAAACTCAACGGCCAGGGCACTTCTGGCAGCCAAATACGATAACGTGCCTACCAGCGCACATAAGGGAATAAACATCATGCCTTTATCCACCAGCCGCATCAGCGAGCGATTAACCGTCATGGTAAACGCCACCCAAAGAATGGCTAAAAATAATGGAATGCCATTGTCCAGCACCAGCGGTGGATGATTGGGATACTGCAATAATCCCCCCCAGCTCATCAGCGAATCAACACTAATGCCGTACAAACTCACCAAAAAACAAATAAAACTGTCGGCCAGTTTATGCTGGCTAGTGCTAACGTAATGACACAACAGGAACAAAAAAGGCACGATTAGCCAATACCATTGAGCGAAAATAGCGATAAACCAGATCAATTGAAACAATAACGCATTGATGGCCAAATCACGCCATGACCAAACAGGTTTACCAACCTTACGACGCGCTATCATCAACTAATGTCGTCCACCCGACAATGTGGTTTAGCCAATAACAAATGAGAAACACCAATAGCACGCTGTTTAAATCCTCCTTCGCAATAACATAAGTAGTATTCCCACATGCGCATAAATTCGTTGTTATAGCCTAACGCTTTAATCTCATTTTGATGTTGATGGAATGAATCTGCCCAGCAGCGCAGCGTACGAGCATAATGGTCAGCATAATCTTGCTGTTGTAATAAACGCATATCGGTTGCTTCAGACATACTGGTCAGTAACGCCTGAACTGAAGGCAAAAAGCCACCGGGAAATATATATTTCTGAATAAAATCCACATTCTTTTTAGCCAACTCATAGCGTTGTTCAGCAATGGTAATGGATTGGATCAACATCATCCCTTGGGGCTTTAACAAAGCGGAACATTGAGCCAAAAACTGATTCAAATATTTCCAACCCACCGCTTCAACCATCTCAACCGAAACCAACTTATCGAACTGTCCTGTTAATTGTCGATAATCCTGTTTGAGCAAAGTCACCTGCTTTTCCAGTCCGGCCTCACGCACTTTTTGCCGGGCTAACTCATATTGTTGTTCGGAAATCGTCGTCGTGGTGACCCGACAGCCATAATGCTGGGCAGCATGAATGGCTAATCCCCCCCACCCCGTACCTATTTCAAGTAAATGATCGTCAGGGTTCAATTGAAGTTTTTGACAAATAATATCCAGTTTGTTCAGTGATGCTTGATGCATACTCGCCTGCGGGTCGTCAAAAATACCAGCTGAGTACATCATGGTAGGGTCAAGAAAAAGCGAGAAAAAGTCATTACCCAAATCATAGTGAGCCGCAATATTACGCTTTGAACCTTTTTCACTGTTATTGCGCAAGCGATGAGTTAATTTAAGCAATGGCCGAGATAACATGGCGATTCCGCCTTCCAGATTGTCCAGTACATCCATGTTGGCAACCATCACCTCAACCAATCTGGTCAAATCCGGGGAGTGCCAGTCACCACTCATATAGGCTTCTGCCGCACCGATACTGCCACCAGTAAGAATATCCACAAAGCACCCCGGATCGTGAATATGTAATTCAGCATAAAGAGGATCATGGCTGTCCAGTCGCTGACCAAAGTGCTCTGTTTGACTGCCTTGCTTAATCACAATACAACCCAGTTTTATCTGTTTGAGCTGGTTTATGACCAGCTTTTTTGACAGTTGGGTAAACCAATTCTGTCTAGATTTACTTATTGTCGATACTGCTGTTGTACTGCTCATTCATCACTCCATTTTTCGCTTTTTTATCGGTGTTTGAATTGTTTTACGTCAATATGAAGAATTTGGATCATCGGTAAAGACAATTTTTAACGGCATGACTCTCAAGAATTGGAATCCGGATGAGGATAAAAAGGAGTACGTTTTAGCCATAATTTTAGTGCTTGCCAATAAATTCCGACCACCACCTGAATAGTCATAAATGGATAGCGGATGGTAGCTCGCCCCAATTCATTGGTAATACTTTGCCGATGCAGATCTAACAAGGCGCTAAAGTGTTTTTCCGATTTCGCCGCCGCTGATTGAGTTTGTCGATTTTCAATATAAACCCGCAATTGTTTGGCGGGTTCATTAATTAACCAATGATATTGCATGTTCATTGGATTAAATGGCGAAACATGAAAGGTTTTAGCAAATTTAAAGCTATGACGTTGCTGGCCCTTTGCCTGATATTCAAGCTGT
This sequence comes from Neptunicella sp., assembly GCF_048268085.1. Classification (NCBI taxonomy): domain Bacteria; kingdom Pseudomonadati; phylum Pseudomonadota; class Gammaproteobacteria; order Alteromonadales; family Alteromonadaceae; genus Neptunicella; species Neptunicella sp. Next base: position 72,564 of record NZ_JBLWWF010000018.1, read on the forward strand.
TCCGTTGAGTCATTGATTGGCAAGACATAGGCATGACTTTCCCCCCACGGCGTATTCGCTACATCAGCCAAAATAGCGATCAGTTGTTGCTTGAAGTCATAACAGTAGTAAAGCGTAATCGGATTAAACACAAAGCCTAGATAACGCACATGAGCAAGCATGTTAACCTGAGTAATAGCGGGGTTATCCAAGCTGTTTTGCGCAAAATACTGCTGTACTTTGTCAATCACCGCCTGTTTTAGACTGGCTTGCTGCGGTTGAAAATAATCTTGGCGGCGAAAACTTAGTAAATTAAAGCGCTCCATGGAAAAATACCATTTTTGCCGGGCAAGATGGTTGAGCTCATCCAAATCCAGATACAGCATAAATAACGGATAACGAAATTGATGCTGGGTGGGAGTAAAACGCTGATGCTGAATAGACCCGCTATACACGGCACTATTCATTGGCTGTTGCGGATCCCCCGTCACACTCATAACGTCAACCCGAACTGCTTAACAACCCGTAACGCACTATTAACGCCATCCTCGTGGAAGCCATTAAACCAATATGCTCCACAATAATGAGTACGCTGATGACCACTGATTTCGTGATGACGTTGTTGAGCCGCAATGCCGTCAAGACTAAATACCGGATGACTATATCGAAACCGCTGAATAATTTTATCCGGATTAATTTCAGAATTACGGTTCATGGTCACCAATAACGGCACGGGTGCATCATCAAAGTTTTGTAGCATATTCATATTGTAAGTCAGCATAGCGCAATTACTGGTGCGTTGTGGCAGATGATAATTCCAACTCGCCCACGCTTTTTTGCGCTGTGGCATTAATTGACTGTCCGTATGTAATACCACATCGTTCATTTGATAAGGGATAGCCCCCAAAACCGCATTTTCGGAAGCGCTTGGTTGGGCCAACATACGTAACGCCTGATCGCTATGACAGGCAAATATCACCTGATCAAATTGATGCTGGTCACCGGCTTGTGTGGTTAAAATAACGTTATCGTCAGTCCGCTGAACCGAAACGATAGGACAGTTGAGATGGATATTGTCGGCAAATGGACGACTTAGTGGTTCAATATAAGCACGAGAACCGCCAGTTAAAACTCGCCATTGCGGGCGATTATCCACACTTAATAAGCCATGGTTTTTGAAAAAGCTCAGAAAAAAGCGTAATGGAAATTCCCGCATGACATCAAAAGAAGCCGACCAGATAGCCGCTCCCATCGGTATAATGTACAGGTTAACAAAATCATCAGAATAACCGTGGCGCTGAAAAAACGCGCCCACGGTTTCACCGTCATCCACGGCATTATCTTGTAATGCCTGAATACTTTGTTTATTAAAGCGCAGGATATCGCGGATCATGCGCCAAAAGCGCGGACGCAATAAATTGCGCCGCTGGGAAAATAACGTGTCCAGATTATTACCGTTATATTCCAGCCCCGTATTTTCACAACGTACGCTAAAACTCATATTCGACGGCTCGCTATGCACCCCAAGCTGGTCCATTAACTTAATAAAATTAGGATAGGTCCAGTCATTAAATACAATAAAACCCGTATTAACCGGATAATTTTTACCATTTAGTTGCACGTCTTGTGTATGCGTGTGTCCACCTAAATAATCATTGGCCTCAAACAAGGTAACGTGGTGCTGACGACTTAATATATACCCGGCAGTCAGACCGGAGATCCCCGAGCCAATAATGGCTATTTTTTGCGATTGAAGGTGATTCATTACAACTATCCTGGATTTTTCTGTTGGCGGGACAACCGGCCAATCAGCTTTAGTCTGAGTCCATCTGGCAATAAAGAAATGGCTTTTAGTATTAGGGTTAACCGACGAGGAAAATGAATATCGAATCGATTGGACTTCAGTCCTTTCACGATCCGTTTAGCGGCTTGACTGGCGCTCATAATAAATGGCATCGGAAAATCATTTTTATCGGTTAATGGTGTTTTTACAAACCCGGGACTCACTACCCGGACAGCAACATTTTGATGTTGTAAATCAGCCTGCAAACATTCGGCAAAAAAACGTAATGCCGATTTGGAAGCCCCATAAGCACCGGCTCTGGGCAACGCCTGATAAGTAATACTACTCGACATTAACACCAATTGAGGAGTGCTATCCGCATGAAAAACCTGTGAGTTTTTTAATAAAGGCAAGGCCTGTTTTATCACCTTTAAGATGGCAAAAAAATTAGTTTCCATCACGCGTCGAACTAACTCCACATCTAATGACGCGGCATCTAAATACTCACACGTACCGGCATTCACAATCACCATATCCAGACAAGGTACCATTCGAGCTATTTGTAAACTGGCGTTTTCCAACGAAACATCATCGGTCATATCCATTTGCACAGCAGTACAATCACATTGGATTTGAGCCGCAACATCAGTTAATGCCTGTTGATCCCGTGCCGAGATAAATAACTGTCGACCGGCTTGATCCAGTTCGCTAACTAACGCCTTGCCTATGCCCTTTGATGCCCCGATGATCCAGATATTTTTTATTTGTTCGATTTGCATCTCCTATCCTTTTTTATTTCAGCATTCGATGCTTTAGCGCTTTTATGACTCGCCCAAGAATTGGCACGTGCTCATACAAAAGTTGTCCGCCATCAAAATAATCTCGATGGGACACCACCTTGTCGCCAAACTGCAAGAAACTACATCCTTCAACTTGAATGTTATGACCGCCATTTAAACGGGGATGGGCGTAGTCCATTGTCCAACGAGTCATTCCTTGCCCCGGTTCGATTAAATGAGAATGAAAAGTGAAGCGGCAATAATCCAGATTTTCATAGAGACTGGCGCAATATTGCTTAAAGTTTTCGAGTCCTTGCAACTGATGAAAACTGTCTTCAAACCTTATATTGTCGGCATAAACCGCATTAAACATGGCCGAATCAAACTCGGGTTTATCCATTTTTTCAAACAAGTTTTGTACCGCCAAGATGAGCTTTTTACTTGTTTCCAGATCAGTATTCAAAATTCAACTCCGGTGGATAGTGAGGTTGTTCACTTAATTGCTTAAAACGGGCTTTTGTCTCGGCAACCGCTGAACTGTGCTCAACAATAGGTAATGGATAATTAGCCGAAATGGCTTGTGCCACAGTGGGATGATGAATGGATTTATTATCTAAATGCGCCAGTTCTGGCACATATTGTCGAATAAAACTCCCTTCGGGATCAAAGCGTTGAGATTGCCGAGTCGGATTAAAGATACGGAAGTACGGCACCGCATCAACCCCCGTTGAGGCGCTCCATTGCCATCCTCCATTATTAGATGCCAAATCACCATCAACTAAATGCTGCATAAAGAAACGTTCACCGAGTCGCCAATCTATAAACAAATGCTTGGTAAGAAACATTGCCGTTATCATCCTTAGGCGGTTATGCATCCAACCAGTACTGAGTAACTGACGCATGGCGGCATCAACAATGGGGAAACCGGTTCGCCCTTCACACCACGCAGAAAATAATTGTTTATTGTCACTCCATGGCAATCTGTCAGTATCGGATTTAAAGGGTTTATGCCGAGCCAAATCAGGATAAGCCACCAAAAGGTGGCGATAAAACTCTCGCCAAATAAGTTCGTTTATCCATGTGGATATACCTTTGCGCCCCGAATCCAGCTCCCCCTGATTTAATTGCAAGGCCGCATGCATACATTGACGGGTTGAAATGGCTCCAACCGCCAAATAAGGCGATAATGCACTGGTGCCATTCAGCGAGGGAATATCACGAGCATGGTGATAATGATCAATAGCATCCTGGATGAATAATTCTAAACGATGATGGGCTTCACTCTCTCCGGCGGGCCACAATAATTGCCAACTCCAGTCCACGTCGAGTTGTTCCAAAGCACTGAGATCGGATTTAATCGGCAGTTCTTCTTGCGGATCCGCCTCGGGATAGCACTTTCGACTTAAATCATAAAAACTGGCCATAAAAGCCCGTTTGAACGCACTGTAAACTTTATAACATTCGCCTTGACCATTTTTGATTTGTCCCGGAGTCACAATGCATTGGTCGTGCATGCCTGTGGTGTTAACCTGTTTGCTGCGCATTGTGCGCACGACTTGACGACTGCACTGCATTTCATTCCATTCATATTCATGGTTATAAAATAAATGGGTAATATTATGATTATCAACCAGTTGGGTTATATGTTGGGGAATATGACTAAAATCAGCACAATGGATAATCTGCAATGGCACATTTAAATTCGCCAGTTGTTCTGCCAGTTTTTTTATCTGGCCTTTAAGCAAGGAAATTCGCGACGGTGAGTAGTCATGCGCAGCCCATTGTTCAGGCGTAATAAAATAAACCGCCATGGTTGGACCTTGCTGCATCGCGGTATATAACGCGGGATTATCTCGAACACGTAAATCATTACGGAACCACATCAAGTTAATCATCATACTCCCTTAACCCTATTCGACAGTGACATTAAATTGCATTCTGTAAACCTAACTCAAACGGATATGCATCCCAAACCGCAGAATCACTTCGTGCCTGATATTTGTGTACCAAAAATTTCAACATGGTCATCGGTACAATCAACGGCACAATTCCCTGTCGATAATGTTCGATAATCTGCATGGATTGCTGTCTTTCCGTTGATGACAGATGCTGTTTAAGGATTTTATAGATACGCATCAGCAACGAAGCATGGTGTTTCTGCTTAGGTAAACGCTGCATTGCCTGCATAAAAACATGAATATACTGGTTTGCCACTTGGTGTATATCGGCCCCTTTCATATTTGCCAGCAACTGCCCTAGCTGTTGATTTCGCACCTCGCAATGCGCGCGCAAAATCAGCTTATAGCGATGATGGAAAGCTTGCAAACGCGCAGCACAGAGGTTGGGCATGACGTTATGTTGCCATTCATGATAGGCATATACTTGCAGCATAAAGTTTTCTCGGCAGCGACTATCATTCAACCTTCCGGCCTCGGTCACCGGCAAGTTAGGCAGGTTCAACATGAGTTCTTGGCTAAAGGCCCCGTTGGTACTGGACTTAGGGAATCCCTTTTCGGTATAGAGGGTGGTACTCCCCAAGCCACAGCTTGGTGATTTTTGCATAAAAATAAAACCACTCAAACTGTGTAACGCCGGTGATATTTTTTGTGCATATTCCCTTAAAGCGGGAGCGTAATCCTGACTCTCGCCTTTACTATATACCACTTTAGCTTGGGGTTCGGATTCAACCATTCGAATCGCCGGCCGTGGCGTACTTAAGCCGATAGCCACTTCAGGGCATAAAGATTTAAAGTCAAAGTATTTGGATAACACCTCTGTACAATAGCGGGATTGCTTGTGTCCCCCATTAAACCTTACCGGTGAACCGGTTAAACAAGCACTGATACCGACAAGGGGTTTGGTGTTTATTGAATCGTGGCTAACTGGCTGCATGTGGTTACCTTAGCTATAACGTTATGTCAGATATACGTCGGTGAAAATTTATTGGATCACTTTGAGCAACTATTTTTGATTAAATTATGTTATTCGTTGCACTGCCAATTTAGCTATGCCTAGAATAAGAGGTGCTCGATAGACGGTTATCGATCAACGACTTAATATCAAACAAACCAAGAGATCGATTTTTGATTGATGACAATACCCCATCTGAACAATCACTAGAGCAATTATTGGTAGCCATTGCACAACATCAGGATCGCAATGCCTTTATTGAACTGTTTAATGCGATTTCTGCCAAATTGAAAGCCTATGCATTGAGTTGTGGTGCCAATGACAGTGATGCAGAAGAAATTGTACAAGAATGCTTTATCACCGTCTGGAACAAAGCGCATTTATACCGTCCGGATGCGGCGGCTGCGACTACCTGGCTGTACCGTATTGTGCGAAATAAACGCATCGACTTTTTACGCAAACAACGACCCGATCAAATTCAATCCTATGATATTTTTCCCGATATGGCGGGCGACTCACTAGAAAATAACCTTGATAGTGATCTAAATCGGGATTTCACCCGTACATTAGTTAACTCTCTGCCCGAAGAGCAGCGACAAATTATTTTTAATGTATATTTTGAAGGTAAATCTCATAGTGAAATTGCCGAGCTAATGAATATACCTCTAGGTACGATTAAATCGAGATTGCGACTTGCAATGAAAAAATTGGACACACTAGCAAAAGAAAATATGACATGGCTGATTATCATCCTACTGACGAATTTTTAATCCAATTTAGTGCTGGGAAAATGCCGGATGCATTAGGCCTTATGATTGCCTGCCATCTGGAAGAATGTCCACGCTGCCAATCGCGCAGTCGCCTGTTCGAACAAGTAGGCGGTGAGTTATTGCAACAAAGCGCCGACCAGCCTGTGAGCGATACATTATTGGCCAATGTGTTAAACAAACTGGATACTCCCTCTGTCGCGGTGGACGAAGAGATCCCCCATACCAGTCAATCTATTATCCCCAGACCGTTACAGCGTTTTATTCAGCCTGATTATGCGCAATTAAAATGGTCAGGAATGACACGCAGTATTAAGGAAATTACCTTACCGTTTTCAGATAAACAATATACGGCCAAGTTATACAAGATAGCGGCCGGAAAAGAATTACCCGAACATACCCATTGTGGTAACGAGTTTACTCTTGTGATGCAGGGCAGTTTTTCTGATAAAGCGGGATATTACCGCCGAGGTGATTTTATCCAAGCCGATAGTAATACCGTCCATCAGCCTAAAGCGTCAGAAGATCAAGACTGTATCTGTTTTGCCGTGTTGGATGATTCGTTAAAAATGACCGGCTTCTTCGGACGCTGGCTAAATCCGTTTTTATAGTGCTATGCTCGGCAATGTTATTTTAGCTGTTTACATTTAGCGTCCCTAAATCGGGGGGACACAATATCCCGCTGTTAACAAACTATGGAGTTAGACATGATTAATAAAGTACCTAAAGTGACCTTTAAAACTCGCGTACGCAATGATGCACTAGGTGGACCTAATCCATTTGAATGGAAAGATTTAACCACCGACGATATTTTTGCTAAACAAAATGTCGTCTTGTTTTCATTGCCCGGTGCATTCACCCCGACCTGCTCCACCAGTCATCTGCCTCGCTACGAAGAATTATTTGATGAATTCAAACAGTTAGGGGTGGATAAAATAGTCTGTATCTCCGTCAATGATGCGTTTGTTATGTATCAATGGGGCAAAAGCCAAAATGCCAAGAATGTTTTCTTGTTACCAGACGGAAATGGCGAATTTACGCGTAAAATGGGTATGTTAGTGGATAAAAGTAACCTTGGCTTTGGTATGCGTAGCTGGCGCTATTCAATGTATGTTGAAAATGGCGAAATTATACAAGCCTTTAGTGAAGCAGATTTTGGAGATTTATGTCCAACGGATCCGTTTGAAGTATCGGATGCCGATACGATGCTAAATTTCCTCAAGAATCGTTGATTCATTATAGAGGCAATAACACACTATTAGCCCGTAGATGAAAGCATAAAAAAAGCCGCTAACTTTTAGCGGCTTTTTCTTGTCCGTAGAAGACAATTTATATTTTACGCTGTCTGATCCAACCTAATGCGATCAAACCTAACGCCAACAAAGTTAAAGGCGCTGGCTCAGGTACTGTTGCAGTGCCATAAATATCTAGCTTAGCGTCATATAAAGTAAAGTTATCACTATTTGCCGAATTTTCAGCAAACATTAGTGAGAAATTTTTATTATTGAGCATATTTTGAAAGATGCTGTTAGCAGTATTATTATCATCAAATGTAAATATACCGGTAAATATGTGACTGACTAAAAATTGATCATGATCCTCATCATAACCATTACCAGTTGATGCAGAAGCGCCCGGTCTTACACTCCAAAATTCAGAATCCGGAACGTCCATAGTGAAAGAAAAAAATCCCAAGTTAATTTCAACTGAATTACTTTCCAGATCGAAAGCATTACTAAATGTCAGACTTAGCTCAAATTTTTCAATATCATCGAAGGCAATACTAGAAAAATCAAAGTAATCATAAAAACGACCACAACCATTAGACGTATCAGTGATATTGACCGAATCAGCTCCTAACGTATCGCAACTATTAGACGAATTCAGGCTGGTTGGCGTGTACTGATCACCATAATCATGACTAATTGAGCCAATCAGTGCGGCATGTGATAAAGAAGTGACTACAGTAAGAGCGGTTACTGCGGCAAACTTGCTAATTAGATTTTTCATACTGCTATCCTTGTTAAATTACGACACCAATATCGTTGCGGATATTGGCAATTCGTAGTCAAAAAGGCAAATATCGAACCAACGTACTAAGTAAGCTTCAAAATTTTTTATAAGCTATTGTTTTTATTTAAAATAAAAATAGCAATAAAGAAAATTATTGTTTTTATACGGCATTGGAATGTAAAAAATTTCGACAGTCAATTGAACAATAAAAAACCAATCGTAAACAATTTTGGTGTTACACAAAAAAGCCGCTAACTTCCATTAGCGGCTTTTAAATGCAGTCAAATTGTAGCTAAATATTATTTAGCTAAATCATCGAAAAACTTTTTCACACCATCAAAAAAACCGGTTTCCTTGGGACGATGCTTAGCGGTATCTTTACCACTACCCATCGATTTATCCAATTCTTCCAACAGTTCTTTTTGCTTAGCACTAAGATTCACTGGCGTTTCAATGACAACTTTACACATTAAGTCGCCCACTGCGCCGGTGCGCACCGATTTAACCCCTTTACCACGTAAACGGAACATGCGTCCGGTTTGCGTTTCAGGGGTAATTTTCAGTTTCACTTTACCGTCCAGGGTTGGAACTTCGATATCTCCCCCCAATGCCGCACGTGTAAAGCTTAATGGCACTTCGCAGTACAGGTTATTGCCATCACGGACAAAAATATCGTGATCGCGGATGTGCACCTGCACATATAAATCTCCAGCTGGTGCGCCCTGCTCACCCGCTTCGCCTTCGCCACTAAGACGAATGCGATCACCGCTATCAACGCCTGCCGGGACTTTAACCGATAAGGTTTTGGTTTTCTCAACCCGCCCCTGACCATGACATTTACGACACGGATCACTAATTATTTTGCCTTTTCCAGAACAGGTTGGGCAACTTTGCTGCACCGCAAAAAAGCCTTGGCGCATCTGAACTTGTCCCTGACCATGACAGGTAGGACAGGTAGTTGGCTTACTGCCTTTTTTCGCACCGGAACCGTCACATTCGTCACAGCCGGTCAACGTAGGGACTCGGATCTCTACTTCTTTACCACGAACGGCTTCTTCGAGACTCAATTCCAGGTTATAGCGTAAATCAGCACCACGGCGCACACGTTGTCCGCCGCCACGGCGTCCACCACCAAAAATATCACCGAAGACGTCACCGAAAATATCACCAAAATCGGCACCGCCACCACCGCCGCCGCGGTTAGGATCAACACCGGCATGGCCATATTGGTCGTAGGCAGCTCGTTTCTGATCGTCGATCAGGATTTCATAGGCTTCCTGTACTTCTTTGAATTTTTCTTCCAGACCTTTGTCGCCAGAAGTACGATCCGGGTGATACTTCATCGCCAGACGTTTATAGGCCTTTTTAATGTCCCGATCTGAGGCATCTTTGGCTATGCCAAGTACTTCGTAATAATCACGTTTCGACATATTAATTCTGTGTCTCCAATATAGATAAATGGGGAGTGCGTAAACGACTCCCCATTTCTATCCACTTATGACTGTGACAGAAATTACTTCTTGTCGTCGTCTTTTACTTCTTCAAACTCGGCATCAACCACATCGTCATCTTGTGATGAAGAAGACTCTTGTTGTGCTTCTGCACCATCAGTTGCCTGTTGAGCTGCGGCTTGCTGTTGCGCAATTTCCATCAGCTTGGCTGACGCTTCAATCACCACTTGGATTTTGGCTTCAATATCCGCTTTGTCGTCAGACTTATACACGGATTCCAAATCGCTCACTGCGGCTTCGATTTTTTCTTTATCTTCAGCGGGCAGTGCATCTCCAGCTTCTTCAACCTGCTTGCGAGTACCGTGAATAATACCGTCAGCCTGGTTACGTACCTGAACTAACTCTTCGAATTTCTTATCCGCTTCTGCATTCATTTCTGCATCGCGAACCATTTTTTCGATTTCATTTTCGTCCAGACCGGAAGACGCCTGAATGGTAATTTTCTGCTCTTTACCGGTATCTTTATCTTTCGCTGATACATGTAAAATACCATCAGCATCAATATCGAAAGTCACTTCGATTTGTGGCTGACCACGCATCGCTGCACGAATACCTTCAAGATTAAACTGACCCAGTGACTTGTTACCCGAAGCCTGTTTACGCTCACCTTGCAGCACGTGTACTGTTACTGCAGACTGGTTATCTTCCGCGGTTGAGAAGGTTTGTGATTTCTTGGTCGGGATCGTGGTGTTTTTCTCGATCAGATTGGTCATCACGCCACCCATGGTCTCAATACCCAGAGACAACGGAGTTACATCCAGCAACAACACATCTTTTACATCACCAGCTAATACACCACCTTGAATCGCCGCACCAACAGCAACTGCTTCATCAGGGTTTACATCTTTACGAGGCTCTTTACCAAAGAACTCGGTCACGTACTTTTGCACCAGTGGCATACGGGTCTGACCGCCCACCAAAATAATATCCTGTACATCAGAGACCGACAGATCCGCATCTTTCAGAGCTTGCTTAAGCGGCTCCAAAGTGGCTTTCACCATATCTTCAACCAATGACTCCAATTTGGCGCGAGTCACTTTAATGGTTAAATGCTTAGGACCGGACGCATCAGCAGTAATGTAAGGCAAGTTAACTTCAGTTTGTTGTGCTGAAGATAATTCGATCTTGGCCTTCTCACCTGACTCTTTCAGACGTTGCATGGCTAATGGATCTTTACGCAAATCCATACCGGAATCTTTCTTGAATTCATCAACCAGATAAGTGATTAGACGGTTATCAAAGTCTTCACCACCTAAGTGAGTGTCACCATTGGTGGCTAATACTTCAAAAGTGTGCTCGCCTTCTACATCATCAATTTCGATGATGGAAATATCGAACGTACCACCACCCAAGTCGTAAACCGCAACCACACGGTCACCGGTTTTCTTGTCCATACCGTATGCTAACGCTGCCGCAGTCGGCTCGTTAATAATACGTTTTACATCTAAACCAGCGATACGGCCGGCATCTTTAGTTGCCTGACGCTGAGAGTCGTTAAAGTAAGCCGGAACGGTAATTACCGCTTCAGTCACTTTCTCGCCCAAGTAATCTTCGGCGGTTTTCTTCATTTTTTTCAGCACTTCAGCAGAAATCTGCGGTGGTGCCATTTTGTCGCCTTTCGCTTCAACCCAGGCATCGCCATTATCCGCTTTAATAATTTTGAACGGCATAATGTCAATGTCGCGCTGAACTTCTTTATCTTCGAAGCGACGACCAATTAAACGCTTGATAGCAAATAAGGTGTTATTCGGGTTAGTCACAGCCTGACGCTTGGCAGGCTGACCAACCAGTGTTTCACCATCTTGGGCATAAGCAATAATGGACGGAGTGGTGCGATCACCCTCTGCGTTCTCAATGACTTTCGCTTTGCCACCATCTAGTACTGCCACACATGAGTTGGTTGTACCTAAATCTATACCAATGATCTTACCCATCAGTTATTCTCCAAATTAAACTTTAAAAATACTTGTTGTTTTAGTGGGGTTATTCTGAACATTTTCAACTGCTAGCCTGAAAATAATTGTTCATTTACCGAAATCTCAAGCTTCGGTATCGATCCCACTTTCCGCCGCTCTGGATACCACCACCATCGCGGGGCGCAACAAACGACCATTTAATTCATAACCCTTCTGCATCACGGCTAAAACCGTATTAACGGGATGCTCGGCACTTTCTTGCATACTCATCGCCTGATGCTGTTCCGGATTAAAAGCTTGTCCCTGTGGATCGATTAGCTTGATACCAAACTTTTCAATCGTCGACAGGAATGACTTAAGGGTTAAATCCACACCTTCAAGCATGGGCTTAACTAATTCATTTTCTGCATCACCCACTTGCAAAGCGCGTTCTAAATTATCCACCACTGGCAACAATTCAGAAGCAAAGCGCTCTAGCGCAAACTTGCGAGCCTTATCGATTTCACCTTCAGCACGACGACTGGTGTTTTCGGCATTAGCAATCGCACGCAAGACTGAATCTTTTTGCTCTGCCAATTTGGCTTCCGAGGCAGCCAACGCTTGCTCCAGTTCTTCAATACGCTGCTGCTCAGCCGATACGACTGATTGCTCTTGTGACGCATCTGCTTGCTGTTCAACCGACTCGGCTGACTCATTGGGCGCTTGATCCTGTTGCTGAGGATCTTGCGGCTGTTGTTCATTACTCATGCATTACTCCACTCTGCGTTATGAGTTAACAATAACTATTTTTCAGATTGAGCTGTATATAAGGCTAATTTTTTGGCATTCAAGCCATTTTGTTATTTTTATTAAATAGATTTTCGCATTTGACTGGTTGATATTTGCTTATACTTCCGTGTTATATTCGACAATCGGCTCGACACAACCGATTTAATCGCGGTTATACAGACTATAAATATGAGTAATTTCAATACAATAGGTGTTATCGGTAAACCTGATGACCCAAACTCAAATACCTGTTTACGTTCAATATTGGCGTATTTGCAGCAACGAGGTTGCCGAGTCATTGTTGAACAAGCAACCGCTCGCCAACTGCAAGGCAATGGCTATGACGTTGCCGATGTGCTTACCATTGGTGAACAGGCTGATTTGGCTATTGTGGTCGGTGGAGATGGCAGTATGCTTGGCGCAGCCCGAGTATTAGCCCGCTTTAATGTGGCTGTTGTCGGTGTTAACCGCGGCAACTTAGGTTTTTTAACTGATCTGGATCCCGAGGATTTTGCTCCGCAGCTGGATAATATATTTGCCGGTAAATGTAAAACCGAACAGCGCTTTTTAGTCGAAACCGAAGTCTATCGCGGCGGAAAAATTAACAGCCATAATTCAGCAGTAAACGAAGCCGTATTGCACCCTGGTAAAGTGGCGCGCATGATAGAGTTTGAAGTTTATATTGATGATAACTTTGTCTTTAGCCAACGTTCCGATGGCTTAATTATTGCCACCCCAACCGGTTCGACGGCTTATTCATTATCGGGTGGTGGCCCCATTCTTACCCCCAATCTCGATGCCTTAGTGATGGTTCCCATGTTTCCTCACACCCTCAGTTGTCGTCCAATCGTGGTTGATGCCAATAGCACTATTTGCCTGAAAATTTCCGACAACAATACCGAAACATTACAAATTAGCTGTGACGGCCACGTTACCCTGTCGGTCTTACCTGGTGATGAGGTTAGGCTGCACAAAAGCCCTGACAAGCTATCCTTGATCCACCCTGAGAACTACAATTATTTCAAGGTATTACGAAATAAATTAGGCTGGGGAAGCAAGCTGTATTAAAAATATTACTGGCATTTGAAAAAATAGCTTTGTCAAAATTAAAATCCATGTGTATATTTACAGTTACTGTACAGATACACAGGGCTCAAATTCATGTTAACTCACTTATCCGTTAGACACTTCGCGATTGTAAAAAGCCTGGATATTGAACTGCGTAACGGCATGACCGCCATTACCGGTGAAACGGGTGCCGGTAAATCCATCGCCATTGATGCTTTAGGATTATGTTTAGGTGAGCGAGCAGAAGCGGCAATGGTGCGTCCAGGTGCTGAAAAAGCCGAAGTCACCGCTATTTTTTCGATTCGCCATTTAGCCGCTGCACGTCAGTGGCTTGAACAACATGAATTGCTCTCCGAAGATGAACATGAGTGCATTATTCGTCGGGTGATCTCCAATGAAGGCCGTTCCAGAGCGTTTATCAATGGATCTCCTGCCCCACTACAATTACTCAAATCACTCGGCCAGTATTTAGTCAGCATCCATGGCCAACATGCTCATCAACTGTTACTTAAAAGTGATTTTCAACGGCAATTGCTAGATAACTTCGGCCAATTGGAAAAACCGCTTCAGCAGGTTAAAGCCGATTTTCGTCAATTGGGTGAATTGAGTAAACGATATCGTGAACTGGAAGCAAGTCAGTCACAGCGTCAAGCCCGCCGACAACTGTTGGAATATCAAGTAACGGAGTTAGACGAATTTGCCTTGCAAGAACATGAATTTGCAGAATTGGAATTGGAATATAAACGCTTAAGTAATTCGCAAAGCTTACTCGAACAAAGTCAGCTTAGTTTTCATCAACTATATGCCGATGAAGACGTCAATGCGCTGTCTTTAATACAAAATAGCATTGATAGACTGAATGACTTGCAAGATAGTGATCCACGTCTGGCACCGATCACTGAGCTATTAACCGAATCTTCCATTCAAATCAGTGAGGCAGCCAATGAATTGCGTAACTATCTGGATGAACTGGAAACCGACCCGCAACAAATGCTGGAGACAGAACAACGTTATGACTTGTGCATGGACTTGGCACGAAAGCATCAGGTTAAACCTGAAGATTTGTATCAATTACATCAACAGTTACTGACTGAATTTAACGCGCTGCAACAAGATGACGATTTGCTGGAAAATATTCACTTAGAACTGGAACAGGCCAATGCGACATACCGCCAGTCGGCCTTTGAATTAAGCCAATTGCGTCAACAAAAAGCCCAAGAGTTAGCTCAACAGGTTGAACAACAAATCCATAAAATGAATATGTCACAGGCGCGTTTCGATATAGCAGTTAACTTTAATGAGTCGGCAGAACCACAAGCGAATGGACTGGATGCGATTCAATTTAAAGTTGCCACCAATCCGGGGTTACCATTGGACAATCTTGAAAAAGTCGCCTCTGGTGGTGAGTTGTCCCGTATCGGTTTAGCGGTTCAGGTTATCAGTTCAGCCAGTCAGGCTATTCCAAGCATGATCTTTGATGAAGTGGACTCTGGTATTAGTGGCCCGACAGCGTCTGTGGTGGGGAATTTATTACGCAAGTTAGGTGAAACGACCCAAGTTATCTGTGTTACTCATTTACCGCAAGTTGCAGCACGTGCCAATAATCAACTTTTTGTGACTAAATTTACGGATAATCAAACCACTGAAACCAACATGTTGGAACTTAATTCCGATGAGCGAGTTAACGAACTTGCCCGACTGTTGGCCGGTGACAGCTT
This sequence comes from Neptunicella sp., assembly GCF_048268085.1. NCBI lineage: Bacteria > Pseudomonadati > Pseudomonadota > Gammaproteobacteria > Alteromonadales > Alteromonadaceae > Neptunicella > Neptunicella sp. Next base: position 87,776 of record NZ_JBLWWF010000018.1, read on the forward strand.
AACCGACTCTGCGATTGCCAATGCAAAAGAGTTATTAAGCTTGAACTAACTTGTCCTTTCATAATCAATTAAATAATTGATTGAGCTAAGTAGCGTATCTGAGTTAGGATGCGTGCTCGCAGGAGAAGCTATTAGAATGAAGAAGTACCAAAAATTACTATGTGCCGCACTAACCATACTGGGTTTGCAGGCTTGTTCAGGATTTATTTACCGTATTGATATTCCTCAAGGTAACTATCTGGAACAAAAAGATGTCGATAAATTACGCATTGGCATGACCAAAGAACAAGTTATTTATGTTTTGGGTCGCCCCGTTGTTAAAGACTCATTTAATCATGATACTTGGTATTATGTGTATTCCATGAAACGCGGGATGTCTGGTGATAGTTTCCGCAAAGAGATGGACATTATTTTTGAGGATAATAAAGTCGCCAAAGTCACCGGTGATATGGAATTGTCTGAAGATTTTAATACGCCGTTGGAACAATAAATTTATTCCCATAAAAAACGCCTCTTAATGAGGCGTTTTTTATGGGTCGTTGTCAGTTTAATCTTGTTTCTTTTGCGGATTAGGTCTGCCACCAGTGACTTTATCCGCCCTGCCCTCATCTTTGGCTTTTTCCGCCCGTCGGCGACGGACTTCTTTCGGATCAGCAATTAATGGGCGATATATTTCAATCCGATCACCATCGCGAGGCTGGTCATCTAATTTACAGGCTCGGTTCCAGATCCCGACTTTACTGGTTTGTAAGTCAATATTATCAAAACGTTTTAAAATCCCCGAAGCATTAATCACCTGTTCAACAGTCGCGCCTTTTTCTACCACGACTTGCAATAATGCTTGCCTATCTGGCAATGCATAAGCGACTTCAAGCGAAATTTGTTGATCAGTCACAATAAACCTCTCCAGCACGTTGCACAAAGGCATCAACCATTTTACTGGCGATGGCACTAAACACTTTACCAAACGCCATTTCGACTATTCGACTGGAAAATTCAAATTGTAAATTCAATTCAACTTTGCAAGCGTCGTCAGCTAACGCAGTAAAAGTCCATCCACCAGTCAACTGACTAAAAGGGCCATCGACCAATTGCATGTCGATGGACTTACCCGCTTCTAGCGTATTATCAGTCGTAAACCATTGACTAATGCCGCTTTTGGCAATTAGCACCGATGCCCGCATTTGCTGCTCCGATTCACTGATTATTTTGGTTTCGGCACATCCCGGTAAAAATTCTGGATAGTGCTTAACATCATTGACTAATTGATACATCGCCTCTGCACTGTGATGCACCAGCGCACTGCGAACCACTTGGGGCATATAAGCTCCTGATACCCATTGATTTAACTGTAAAACATATTAACACGCTGAGATTTATTCGTCCTTATGTGAACAAATTATTGAATTTTTTTTAATCACAAAGAGATCCAATAAAAAAAACACTACGTATATCTGGTTGCAAACGTTCAAAAACTATACAACTTGAGGATAAGGAAATGAGAAAACACGTTCATATTTTTTTACTCAGTTTACTTTGTTTGGTGCTCCAAGCATGTGTTAGATGTAACTGTCGCGTTAGTCAATTTTACCAAGTTTGAAAATAGTGACAGCAATGCGAGAAGACGGTGACCTTCAAGCCGCTTATCAGGGACGCCCGCTGTATTTTTATTCCGGCGATAACGTCGCTGGAGATATGAATGGTCACGGTGTTAATAATAAGTGGTGGAAAGTGAGCCAGGACCAAGTTTCACTGCAAATACAAGGTTCAAATATCATCAGCAAAGACATTTACACCACCAACGGTGTCATTCATCTCATTGATACGGTCATCACCGAATCCCTTGAATAGCACTTTCCCATTAGTGCTTTGCTTAAGACTGTCGCAATGGCGGTCTTAAGCTTTTTTAATTTTGGACACTTCTTGTCATTATCCCCTGCCACACCGCAAACAACTAAAGACAAAAGCAATCCAATCAGTATAATGCGCGTCCATGAACAAGAAAAAAGCCAAATCAACCAGTAATACCATCGCTCTGAATAAAAAAGCGCGCCATAACTATATTCTGTCGGATAAGTTTGAAGCAGGCGTTGAATTGCAGGGCTGGGAAGTTAAAAGTATTCGCGCCGGTAAGGTAAACCTGACCGATGCTTATGTAGTATTTACCAAAGGTGAAGCCTATTTGCAGGACTGTCAGATACAGCCTTTAAATCAGGCATCTTCACATGTGGTGTGCGATCCCGATCGTCCTAAAAAATTGTTGCTCAAGCATCGTGAGCTGGACAAATTAATGGGCAGCCGTGACCGTCAAGGGATGTCAATTGTGGCCACCGCCATGTACTGGAAAAAGTGCTGGGTGAAAGTCGAAATTTATCTGGCCAAAGGTAAGCATGAACACGACAAACGCGATTCCATCAAAGATCGGGATTGGGCGCGCGATAAAGAACGCATGATGAAACATAGCGCTTAACCACATTATTATTTTTGTTCAATAAACAAGCGAGCAAATAAATAATAATAAAAACATGACGCTTAACACGCTGTCACTATGTTAGAATACTTGCAGCTTGTTTATCTTTCATCGATGTGAAAAATAAACAGGCTATAGCGACTTGAGATTCAATATTCCAACAAGACTAATCGGGGCTGATTAGGATTCGACGGGGTACACGAAACCCAAGGTGCATGCCGAGGAAGCAGTTGGCCTCGTAAAAAAACTGCACTTTAAAGTAATCGCAAACGACGATAACTTCGCTCTAGCCGCTTAATAACCGGTTTGGAGTCCTTCCACTCTTGTCTTGCCTGCTGGCAGAGGTTCGGAAGGTCATACTCGCAGGATCGCGTGGATACTTCGCTCGGAGTTGAAGCGTTAAACTTAATCGAGCTAGCTACCTGAAATCCTGTCTGTCGGAGTTCAACGTAGTCAATTAAAAGACTAGACTAAGCATGTAGTACTGAGGATGTAGGTATAACGGACGCGGGTTCAAATCCCGCCAGCTCCACCAAATAATAAAGGCTCGCCTGTAGTTTAGGCGGGCCTTTATTATTTGGTGGAGCTGGCGGCCTGGTGAGTGAATGAACCCCCTCGGGTTCACAAAATGTCAGGAACATTTTATTCGTTACATCCCTGTAACTCACCTGCTTCGCAGGCCAGCTAAAGCTGTTCTAATTTGTTCCAAACAAATTATGGTGTACCGCCGCAGGCGCCCGAAGGGTCAAGACCATGGACGGCCTTGAGGATAATCCCGCCAATCACATTAACCTGCAATTTGCTTTTTATTTAATTTGGATCTGACCCTTTTTATTACTTTTGTTTACTCCATAAAACATAAAAAAATACGGCAGTAAGGATATTTGTTATCAGGTATAACAAACTGGGTGCCATATTCTCATCAAACCCATAGGCAGTGTAACTTTGAAAAGTACTATATCCTAAATGAAGTGCCGCTAACGACCAAATAACTGCGCATAATATTGTTATTATTTTCATCCCTAAATCCCTAATGACTCATTAACTGATTTATCCGCTGAACTGGCGATTTTTTCATTCCCAGAAAATTTGTAAGAACAATGCTTACAAGTCATGGCTTCTTTTAGAACCCTTTCAGCACACTCCGGACATTGTTTAGAGTTTTCTAACTCTTGTTTTTTGATGTTAGGCAAAAATAACAAGACGATAAAAGCCGGTAAAAAAAATAAAAAACATAACGCAAACCAGCCCCACGGATTTCGACCTTTACCTGATGCTATCGCAGCACCAATTCCGGCAAGAATGAGTAATACTAAGACTATTAAAAACATGACCTTCCCTTTGTTATAATATCAATTAAGAACCTGATAAATCAGATATTTTTATACTTTATAAAAATTCCTTGATAATATTTAACCGAAAAGACACGCATTAAAACTGTCAGATCTGACAGTGAGATATGTATTACAAAAATGACAATAATT